>DMFR01000422.1:182-3334 GCA_003450125.1 Prolixibacteraceae bacterium
GTGTTGCAGTCTCAAGTACCAATTTGGATGGGAAAAGCCGGAATTACACACCACAGGGAAGTTGTGTTCAATCAATTTCAGGCCTTAGCGAGTATCAAAAAGGAAGGATTACCTCCATGGAAATCCAAAAACAAACTGCGATGAATGATCTTCAGGAAAAACGAAGATCAGCAAGGGGAAAGGCTCAAAAGGAGGAGATCAGAAAACAAATGGACAAGCAGGTGGAGCGCCATGGGAATGGGATAAAAACATTGCTGAGTGCCGATCAGCAAAAACAATACATTCAATTTCAAAGCAATGGGGCAAATCAAAATTTCCAGGGCCAAAGGCAAGGTGCCGGGAAAGGGAATGGCAGAGGAAATGGTTCTGGTAATGGACGGGGTAATGGTGCTGGTAGCGGTCGGGGAAATGGGAATAAATGCAGGATGTAGAATTCAATTCTTATGGCAGGAATCAGTCGATTTTATAAAATACCAAATGTTTAACAATTTAAAATAGAAACTATGAAAACAAAGACTTTTTTATCAGGATTAGCCTTTTTGGCAGTGACAGTTATGGCAAGTGGCCAAAATCCCGTTGCCGCTAAAGGAAATGGCCATGGGAATTGTAAGGGAACAGCTAAATGTGCTGCTTTTATTGATGCCAATAAAAATGGCATTTGCGATACATACGAAAATCGCACAGCCATTGCTTTGGCTGGCAAAGGAAATGGAACTTGCACTGGCAAGGGAAAAGGACAGGGCAAAGGGAAAGGCAAAAACTTTGTGGATGCCAATCAAAATGGGATTTGCGACTCTTACGAAGCGCGTACAAAAAAGTAATCACTTCTAGGATTTCAGAATGAAAAAGAACAACAATCAATTAATTAATATAATTTAAATAAAGATGAAAACAAGCATGAAAAGTTTAGTGATTAGTAGCCTGATGGTTGCTTCGTTATTGGTAGCAAGTTCTTGCCAGAAGGACGATATGAATGCTAAAAATGCCCAGTATGCCAGTGTTTTAGCTGTTTCAGCCGATGGAACAACTTCAGTCATTGAAGCCAATTTGAAATCAGCATTGATAGAGACCACGGCTTTAACTGACAGTGAATTAGCTTCCTTATTAAAAATGAAAGAAGAAGAAAAACTTGCCCGAGATGTTTATTCTGTTCTTTCTCAGAAATGGGGCAATCAGGTTTTTTTGAACATTTCTGCAGCGGAAAATAACCACCTGAATGCAATACTATTGATTCTTGCTAATTACGGTTCAACTGACATTTCAATTGGCGAAGCAGGCATCTTTGCTGATGCAGCGGTTCAAGAGTTGTATAATGAGCTCGTTGCCAAAGCCAGCGTATCAATTGAGGAGGCCTATAAAACAGGCTCTTTGATCGAAGAAATGGACATTAAAGACCTCATTGAAGCGCTCAATACTACCACCAACGAAAATATGACTTTGCTATTTGACAACCTGCTGAAGGGGTCGCGCAACCACCTTCGGGCATTTAATCGCCATTTAACCACCTTGGGTCTTGTTTACACTCCAATTTATATCAGTCAAAGCGATTACGATCTGATTGTCAGTGCTTCCATGGAAAAGGGGAACCAATACCGTATGAAAGGCCAGGGAAACGGAAAAGGTCAGGGAAATGGGAAAGGAAAAAAGGGACAAGGGAATAAGGGTAACGGGAGTTGCAAAAATTAGAACTTTTCAATTGCCGGGAAGAATTAAATGCTTTCCGTCAATTCTCTTGAAAAGATATTCCTTTTCTTACGAGTACTCGGAATTCCCTGTTTCCCAATTCATAGGGATGGCTAGTTCCGTGGGATTGCAATCAGCTTGGGACGGGTTGAGGGATTGTTTTTTTCTTATCAGGTAGTTCAACAGCTTTCCCTTGAAGCAGTAAAAAATAGACAGATGTCGGTTTGTCGGAAATATCAGGAGTGTTTGAGCCATTGCCAGTAGATAACCTGTTTCCTTTTCAGATTGTGAAATAATTACTAAACAGACTGAGCGAAAGTATACTTAAAACGACTGCGGTAATTGCCACATAGATCCAGTCTTTTTCCATCAGAAATCCGATCAATGAGAATATTACCCTTGCTACTGGTGTTGCTATAAGTACCAGTAGTCCAAGCTGAATAATATCCCTTCCTCTAAAATTCAATGCTTCTTTTACGATCAGATGAACTTGCCTAAACCTTGCCGGTTCTCCCTTAAAGATGGAATAATCGAAGATATCGTTAGGATGCTGGATGAAAAATACCACTCCTCCCAAAACCACTAACATGGCTGAGGTCAATACTCCAACACGCAGCAATGTCCCCATTATATCCCTCATACGGGCATCATTCCATTGTTTTACATTTCTGGACATGTCAGATATTTTTTGCAAATCCGTTATAGATCATTTCCATTGCCAAAAGTGTGATCACGATGGCAAAAACCACCCGTATAGATTTGGTTTGGGATTTAATCAGAAATCTTGCTCCCATGAGAGATCCAATTAAAACGCCTACCATTACAGGCATTGACAAGACAGGATCAATATATCCCCTGTTCAGATAAACCCCCGCACTGGCAGCTGCTGTGACCCCAATCATAAAATTACTGGTAGAAGTGGAGACCTTAAAGGGAATTTTCATGATCGAATCCATGGCTATCACTTTCAGGGCACCTGAGCCAATTCCCAATAAGCCTGACAAGATTCCAGCCATGCCCATCACGCTAAAACCACCTCCCAGATGTTCCAATGTATATTTTTTCAATCCATTGGCAGTAGGGTAGGAGCCTTTTGCTTTCAATAATTCAATCATCCGGGTAGTTTTCTTATCAAGTAGTTTTTCTTCATCCCGATCTTCCTTTATTTTTAGAAATGAGGAGATGGCTGAATAAAGAAGCACAAAACCGAAGATGACCGCAATGGCATGGGTGGGTGCAAATAATGCAATGGCAGCCCCAGCTATGGCACCCAAGGTAGTGGCTATTTCAAGAAACATGCCTATGCGGATGTTTAAAATTCCTTCTTTGACATATGCAGATGCCGCACCCGATGAGGTTGCTATGACCGAGATTAATGAAGTACCAATGGCATACCGTATGTCTATTCCGAACCCAATAGTTAAAAGGGGAACAATCACAACACCTCCGCCAAGTCCGGTTAGTGAACC
>DMFR01000010.1:0-1019 GCA_003450125.1 Prolixibacteraceae bacterium
ATCTATAATACCGCCATAAGTCTGATTTACCCTACTTAAAAATAACTCTCACCCTCGCATAATCACTCTGATTTGGGTGTAATTCAAGTCCTAACGGCTCTATTATTTTTTAAATAGGTCGTTAGAACTTGTTTCAATATTTATAATCAAATGACTTTTTATGACAAAATGTTATCTTTTAATATAATCGGTCGTTAAGATCAAATCCGAATTACTCGGGTATTGAACAGAAGGATCGTTTTCAGCGGTAATAAATATCTTTCTTGGCTTCACCGAAGATACGGTATGGAACGAACCTTTGAGTTGTTTGGACAATAAGGAAGAGGAGCTTTTTACCTGGCCAATGTTTTTGGTCTCGTTATTCTCTCCTTCCATCCAGACTACATAAGTACTCCGTGGAGGCTGAAGCCGGTTGGCTTCGGCAAGATTGTTAAGGGTAATTGCAATGTTATAATTCTTATTCTTATCTTTTTTTATACTTACCGTACCCTCAGCTGCCGGAACTACAGATGAATTTAGAAAGTGTGTTTTGGTGGCACATGAACTAAAAGAAAAAATCATCATGGCCGCAACTATCATCAAAAATAATTGATGTGACTTTAAATTAATTCTAGTCGTTTCCATATTGTTAATTTTAAATGGTTAATAATTTTTATTCCTTCAATTTATGATATGTGTATTCTTCAAATCAGTAATTTTTAAAAATAGTCACGGGTTTTATGACCTGTGACTATTTCCTCAATGCTCTACAAGTTATTGGTTTCTTGTTGAGTACTCCGATATTTAAAAGCATCCACTTTTTGTTTGACTTTGTCTGTAAGGTTGTGAATCTTTTCTTCTGCAAGACTTTCAAGGTCTTCTGCTTTACTGATCAAAGCGTTTGCTTCTTCTTTCAATTTATTGGCAAGATCGTTGGTCAGATCTTTGGTTTTGTTGGCAATTATATTGCGGGTTTTTTTTCCTTTATGAGGGGCAAATAAAACTCCGAGGGCAGCTCCAACCAGTGTTCCAACTATAAC
>DMFR01000010.1:1121-5560 GCA_003450125.1 Prolixibacteraceae bacterium
GTGTTCCAACTATAACTGCTCCAATAACTTTTCCAGTAACATTTGAATTTTCCATTTTCTATATTTTAAAAGTTAAATGATCAATGATGACACTACAAAGGTGTACGTATTAACGCCCTTGCTCGTTATATAACTTTGGAAAAATGTTACATAATTCACATATTTCTAATATAATCAACATATTGGTGCATTTGTATCTGAAAAATAACTTATTCATATCAAGGATATTTAAATGAGAAACTGGGAATTCGAGTGTTGTTGTGAAATCAGGGCGGGGTTTCAGTGAACTTTATTTCTGCCTTCTTTTCTGAAAAGTGTCCGAACAATTCGGCCGCCTTGATCATTAATCGCTCCTCTGATTTGTTGTGTGGCCTGAAATATTCAGTTTCTATAATAGCAGTCTCTTTTTTGAAGGTTCGCTTCCATAATCCACTAATTTGTCCATTTACCAAGACAACAGGTCTGAAAATGCCGTTGTTTGAAATGGCTTTCTTGTGGTCTTCGGCAGTAATCACCGCGCTTCTGTCCTTGTAGCTGATCAGGAATTCATCGAAGGCAGGCAATAGATAAACAGAGTCGGGAAGTGGTTTGTGCGCGTTACCGGGATGGGTAAACCAATAGGTTTCTTTGCCCATGAGCACTGAATCCAGGCCTGGCTTATTCATTTCCAAGCCCCTCCTTGCATCTGCAACCGGTAAGCCTGACCACCATACAAAATCAGGTAAAGTGGCGGGCCCATGACTGGAAAAGTAACTCCTGGCCAATTTAGCCAACGATTCCTCTTTTGATAAGGTATTTTTCACAGGCGCCCGTTCTGAGAGCAGGGCATAGGTTTGCTTCTTTCCTTTGATCACGCCGCTGCAGATGATGCCATCAATTTCGGCCCTTAACATGAAATGGGAGGCTCTTTGCAAATCCGTTGGAATGTTCTCCTTCTGAAGTTCATTGAGCAATTCATCCCGGGTCATGGATTTATTGCCACTCAAGACATTAACCAACACCTCATGACTCTTACCAACAAGCCTTTCAGTGAGTTCCAGATCCCTGTGCCTGGAATTAAGGACGGATTTAATCTGAGGGGCAGTGAGTTGGAGCATCCAATAGATATCGTCAGCGGAGACAAAATGCCAGGTAGGACGCATTAGATGGATACGGAAGATTTCGCCCTGGTTAAAAGCCGATTCAATCTGAGCCTCTGTTAAATGGGGTAAGCGCACTCCAATGGCCCATTTGCCTTGGTTATAATCCTGAGCCTGCATGGCACCCATCCAACCCACCAGCTCTTTTGCCGTATGAAAGTTACTCCCTGCAAGTTGCTGGTTGATGAGCCGAAAGTTGGTGATGTCCATTGCATTCATCATTATTTGTATTGCTATAATTATTGAAACTACAAATGTAAAACTATATTATGCTCGAATTGTTCATCACTTTTCTCATTTAAATGGATAAAAAGTAATAGAAATTAATTAAGATCCCGTTAATTAGGTTTTTTGTCATCATAATCCTTCTATAATTCTTCTTGTCCTTTACGCCTATTTCAGGCCAAGACATGTGCAATCCTGACAAATGCACAATTTTCAGAATAGGTGGCAGAGCGTGGAAAAGCATTTGTGTCAAAGTATAGTTGACTTACCCAAAGCCTATTTGATGGAATGATTTAAAAGCCTACTTTTGTTTGAAATCGTTATTTATACAATAAATTAATTATTGCTTTTGGTATTGATTATTTTTAATTATCTTTCTGAATCAATCAGTATGTAATTAAAAGGTTATGGAATTCCGGATCAACTTAAATCGCTTATGCTTATGAAGAAAGTATTGTTTTTATCTGTTGCGCTAATGTTTCTTATGGCCTGCTCCAAAAGTAATTGGGAGAAAACTTCACATGGGGTGCTAGTTCATCCGACATCGAAAGTGGAAAATGGGGCTAGAACCATTCAGTTGGAAGTAATCAGCGAAAAGATTATCCGGGTGGTAGCTTCTCCAACTGATGAGTTTTCAAAAGCCAGGAGCCTTTGCGTGGTTGAAAATGTAGCCAAGCCTGTCAACTTTGAAGTTGCAGAGCAGAACGACAGTATCATTCTCTCAACCGCTAAAGTGAAAGCCAAGGTTTCAAAGGCTACAGGAGGGGTGAAGTTTTATGATGAAAACAACCATCTGATCCTTCAGGAACGTAAAGCTGGAAGATTATTTTCGCCTATCAATGTGGAAGGAACTGATGGATATACCTTGTCACAAGTATTTGAATCCCCCGATGATGAAGCCTTTTACGGGTTGGGTCAGCATCAGTCTGATGAATTTAACTACAAGGGACGCAATGAAAGTCTGTATCAATACAATACCAAAGTGTCGGTTCCATTTGTGGTGTCAAACAAAAACTACGGTCTTTTGTGGGATAATTATTCCCTGACCAAGTTTGGCGATCCCCGTGACTATGCGGATATGAACCAGTTCAATCTATACAATGCCAAGGGTGAAGAGGGTGGATTATCAGCCATTTATTATACCAATTCGGATACCAACCAGGTATATGTCAATCGTAACGAACTGACAGTCGATTACGAAAACCTGACAACGATCAAGAATTTCCCTGAAGGCTTTGCGTTCAACCATTCGACTATTGTCTGGAAGGGTCAGATCGAGCCCAAAGAGAGCGGTGAATTTCATTTCAAATTGTATTATGCAGGATATACCAAAGTGTATATCAACAATGAGCTGGTTGTGCCAGAACGCTGGCGCACGGCATGGAACCCCAATACGTATAAGTTTACAAAGGAATTGGAACAAGGGAAACGGTATTCCATTCGCCTTGAATGGAAACCCGACGGGGGGACTTCCTACATCGGACTGAAGGCGCTGAGCCCAAGGGCAAAGGCGGATCAGAACGCCCTGTCGCTGACTTCAGAAATGGGTGACCAGATCGACTATTATTTCATCCGTGGAAACAACATCGATGATGTGATCAGTGGATACCGTCAGGTGACAGGTAAAGCGCAGATCATGCCCAAATGGGCCATGGGCTTTTGGCAAAGTCGTGAACGCTATAAATCGGCTGATGAATTGGTCAATGTGGTCAAGGAATACCGCAAACGCCAGATTCCTTTGGATAACATTGTACTAGACTGGAGTTACTGGCCCGTTGATTCATGGGGATCGCATGAGTTTAATCCTAAATTTTTTCCTGATCCTGCAGCAATGGTCAATAAAGTGCATGATTTGAATGCAAAGATCATGATCTCGGTATGGCCTAAATTTTATTATACCACTGAACATTACAAGGAATTTGACCGCAAAGGGTGGATGTATCAGCAAGCGGTAAAAGACAGTGTGCGCGACTGGATTGGGAAAGGTTACATCGGCTCTTTTTACGATGCCTACAATCCTGATGCCCGTAAATTGTTCTGGGAGCAGATTCGTGCCAATCTTTATACCAAGGGATTTGATGCCTGGTGGATGGATGCCTCAGAGCCTGATATCCTTTCGAATGCAAGCATGGAATACCGCAAGAAGTTGTCCACTCCAACGGCGCTCGGACCTTCTACCAAATATTTCAACGCCTATGCTCTGATGAATGCTGACGCCATCTACAATGGACAGCGCAGCGTTGATCCCAATAAACGGGTATTTCTTTTGACCCGTTCCGGGTTTGCTGGTCTGCAGCGTTATTCAACAGCCACCTGGAGCGGAGATATTGGTACCCGTTGGGAAGATATGAAAGCACAGATTTCTGCGGGACTGAATTATGCCATCTCCGGAATTCCATACTGGACCATGGATATTGGCGGTTTCTGTGTGGAGAACAGGTATGTAAAAGCAAAAGAAGGTTCAGAAGATTTGAACGAATGGCGTGAACTGAATGCCCGCTGGTACCAGTTTGGGGCATTTTGCCCGCTTTTTAGAAGCCATGGGCAGTTCCCTTATCGGGAAGTATATAATATCGCCCCTGAGAATCATCCTGCCTATAAAAGCATGGTATACTCCGATAAGCTGCGTTACCGTTTAATGCCGTACATTTATTCGCTTGCAGGTAAAACACATTTCGAAGACTATACCATTATGCGGGCCCTGATCATGGATTTCAACGGGGATACAAAGGTGAACAACATTGGAGACCAGTATATGTTTGGCCCTTCGCTGATGGTGGCTCCGGTATATAAATACAAGGCAACCAACCGCGAAGTTTATTTCCCTTCTGCCAATGGATGGTATGATTTATACTCTGGAAAATACACCGAAGGGGGACAAAAGATCAGCGTAGATGCGCCCTATGAGCGGATTCCGCTGTTTGTAAAGGAAGGTTCAATCGTTCCTTTTGGCCCTGAAATTCAATACACAGGAGAGAAACAGGCCGATGTGATTACCTTGTATGTTTACACCGGGAAAGATGCCGAATTCACCTTGTACGAAGACGAAGGGGTGAACTACAATTACGAAAAGGG
>DMFR01000012.1:0-3671 GCA_003450125.1 Prolixibacteraceae bacterium
TATATTTTTGTCATGTACTAAGCTTTGAACTATAAAATCTAACTAAACCATTTCACCTTGAAAAGAATTATTTTTGTTTTAACCATTTCCCTTTTTGCCTTGACATCCATAAAGGCGCAAATTATTAGTGAGCCAAAACCCACCTTTTCCGATGAGTTTAACGGAGTCGCTGGTATCCCTGATCCCACCAAATGGGATCGGCCGGAGTACAATCGAAAGGATAATCCCAAGGGGCCTGACGGCTGGTGGAGCAAAGAAGATTCTTTTGTTGATGGAAAAGGAAATCTGATCATACGGGTGAGGAAGATTCCCAATAAAAATAGTGATAGCGACGCCTTTGATTATAGTAGCGGGGCCATCAGGACACTTGGCCATTTTAAACAGTTATACGGACACTATGAGATCAGGTGTCAATTGCCCAAACAACAAGGCTGGTGGGTCGCTTTTTGGATGATGCAAGGGAATGTAGGATCGGAAGTCAATGCAGGGGTTGATGGATCAGAGGTCGATATCATGGAAGCTTTTGGATGGACCGATAAGATCAATCACGCCATTCATTATGATGGATACGGTGCAGCCCACAAATCTGTTGGGAAAAACGAATTAATACCAGGAATTCGGACCGGCTACCATATCTATTCATTGGATTGGTATCCTGACAAGTATGTGTTTTTTGTCGATGGTAGAGAACAATACCGAAGCACCGGAGGAGGAGTCTGCAATCAACCTGGCTATGTTAAAGTAACAGCTGAAATATCCACTGAAGACTGGGCAATCAATAGTTATTGGTCCAATGATCCGGCAAAGGCAACTTATCCTGATTCATTTAAGGTGGACTATGTCAGGGTATATGCATTTGGACCCAATGGTTTTCCAACTTCTACCAATAGCATTCCTCAGAACAAAGCATTCAGACTTTATCCAAATCCAGTCAATGAATCGATCACTTTAGACTTGCCCGAAGAGATGTCAAGTATTGAAAAATTGGATATGCAAATCATCAATTCAACAGGGCAGATCGTTAAATCATTCAAACAGGTTTATAAACCTGAAGAACTATTGGTAAGTGATTTAAGCCGTGGTTTGTATTTTCTGACCGTTCAATTGAATGGGTCTTCTTATACCCAAAAGTTTATGAAAAACTGATATTCTGTTAATCGAAACATGCCGCTTGGCATGTACAATCAACCATCAGAGCGTCATTGCAAGGAACGAAGCAATCCATTGTTAATTAGTGGATTGCTTCTTTCCTCACCATGACGCTCTGATGGTTGATTGCCTATATGCAATCTCCGTTTTTACTGAAGGTATTTCTTCTTTTCCTTAAAAAATATTTGTACCTTGTTAGCTGAAATATTTAATCTAAAGGACGATGTATCAGCTTTTCCTGTTTTTTATGGTTTCACTATTCTGTTTCCCAATCCAGGGTGTGTCCCAGGAGCAGGAAGATAGTGTCATCGTGGTAAAAGGGCAGGTGAGTGATTACTATATCCCTGTAAAAAAGAAGAAGTTCCGCACAGGTCAAATAACAGGGCCTGATGGCAAGCCTTTGGAAGGCGCGACTGTGATGTTTCAATATAGCCCTGTTCATGACAATACGGATGACAATGGCATGTACCGTATCCAGGATGGCGGTGGTGATACTGTGATGGTGGTCTATTACCCCAAAATGGAAATGGCTTATGTGAATATCAAAGGCAAAAGTAATCCTGTAAATGTGCAGCTCAGTCCTGAAAAAATAATTGCTGTCAAACAGGTTAAGGCACAGCCTACCCAATGGTTCGATCTACAAAATGATCATCCAAAGACCTTCTGCAATCCGATGAACATCAGCTATAACTTTGAACCCTACAACAACAATGTGAAAGATGTTGGCTCCTTTCGTTCATCTGCTGATCCCATGCTGGTGAACTACAAGGGCGAATATTTCCTTTTCTCCACCAACCAGGCTGGGTTCCATTTTTCAAAAGACCTCAGCCACTGGGAATTTGTGTACAGCAGTTTCCAGCGCACCCCAACCGATGATGACCAATGTGCCCCGACAGCCTTCGTAAGTGGCGATACACTGTTCTATACCGGTTCTACCTATCGGGGACTTCCGGTATGGTACTCAACCGATCCCAAAAGCGGAAGGTTCAAACGCAAGATAGAATCGGTTGTACTGCCCTTCTGGGACCCATGTTTATTCCTTGATGACGATAGTCGCCTGTATATGTATTATGGATCAAGCAACGAGTTTCCCCTCAAAGCCGTTGAGTTGAACCGCAGCAACTTTTTCCCCAAAAGCAAGATCATTGATGTCACCATGCTCAAGCCTGAAGAGCATGGCTGGGAGCGCTTTGGTATGAACAACGACGACAGTACCACCCTGGCTCCTTTTACTGAAGGTTCATTCATGAATAAGCACAACGGGAAATACTATTTTCAATTTGGGGCCCCTGGAACAGAATTTAAGGTCTATGCCGATGGTGTATATGTAGCCGATCATCCCCTGGGGCCTTTCATGTACCAGAAGCACAACCCGGTATCCTACAAGCCTGGTGGCTTTGTACAAGGTGCAGGGCATGGGGGAACCTTCCTGGATAACTTTGGAAATTACTGGCATGTGGCTACCTGCATGTTGTCGCTCAAATACAAGTTTGAGCGCCGTATTGGTCTTTACCCTGCAGGGTTTGATGAAGAAGGAACTATGTATGTGTCCACCGGATATGGTGATTATCCCTGTCTTACTCCCAATCAAGCAACTGATCACCGTTCAGGTACCTTTGCAGGATGGATGCTGCTTTCATACCACAAACCCGTAGCCGTATCTACTACAGATGGAGAGATGATTGCAACGAATGCTTCGGATGAAAACATGCGCACCTATTGGGCTGCCGCAAGCGGCTCTTCTGATGAATGGTTGCAAATGGATTTGGGCGATGTAAAGGAAGTACATGCCCTTCAAGTCAATTACTACGAACACAAGGCTTTTCAGCACAACAAGGCGATGGATATCTACCACCAGTACCGCATTCTACAGTCAACAGATGGAACGAACTGGACGCTTCTGGTGGACAAGGGCGACAATGACCGTGACATTCCTCACGACTATGTGGAACTGCTGAAACCAGCCAATACCCGTTACCTTCGCATTGAAAACATCCATATGCCCACAGGATCTTTTGCCCTGAGTGATTTTAGGGTATTTGGCTTATCCAAAGGCTTGCTTCCTACAGAAGTGCAGAAGTGTAAAATCATCCGCTCAAAGAATGATTCCCGCAATGCACAGATCAACTGGAATGCTTCTTCCAATGCCTATGGATACAACATCTGGTATGGCGTGGCTCCCGGCAAACTGTACAACTGCATCACCGTAAATGGAGAAACCAGCTATAACTTTAGGGGAATGGACAAAGGAACAGTATATTACTTCTCCATTGAAGCCCTGGGAGAAGCGGGAAGATCAAAGATGGGAAAAGAGATAGAGGTCAAATGAAAGATTTACTATTTATTGATTTACTATTTACAATTTCGCATATCACAGATATTTATGCTATTGCTATGATTACTTAAAAAGTTTCAGATTGTTTATTTGCGATATACGCTCGTCTCAATCAGTTCAGTCAATTTGTATTTGATCAGCAGGATTCCCAAAAAGATAAACACCAGGAAAAATACTATTCCAAAAC
>DMFR01000012.1:3807-3978 GCA_003450125.1 Prolixibacteraceae bacterium
AAAATACTATTCCAAAACTTACAGAAGAAACCAGATTGACACTTGCATATAAACTTGCTGTTAATCCAGCCATAATGGATGAAAATAAAGCTACAATATATAAAGTATCAAGTTTAACTGCCCAGCAAATTTTAAGTTTCTTCCCTTCTTTGTCAATGACTATTTGGCCTT
>DMFR01000365.1:0-1013 GCA_003450125.1 Prolixibacteraceae bacterium
GAAAGGTATCAGAAAATAGGACTGGAGTAGGTTCCGGCCATTGGCTTTTGTGCTTGATCCTAATTGACACATCGGCATGATTGGACATTGATTGAATGGATGGGATCTTTTAAGACGAATTTGCTTGTAATTGAGAATTGTTATAAATAATGCTTTATTTATCCTAAACAATTGTACTGGTTATCATTCAAAATTTTCCGTGATAAATAACTCAAACGATGTGTTGCTGTAGGCAGAATTATACTGTCGCCTTCGCATTCCCTATCCCGTGTAGTTCAATTTTTTAACTCACTTATTCAAAATTGGTTATGTTGTAAAAAAAAGCTGTTGTTTTAGAGTGGGACTATTTTTATATTGCCCCGCTCAATGAGTAACCTCTTAAATTAACTGGAATGAAGACATTTGTTTGTTTACTGGCCTTTGCAACTGCTTTTATACATGTTCAAAAGAGAAAGCAACCTGAAACGGCCCCATCAGGTAGTGCAATTAAAGTGAGGGTACCTGAAATCTTACTCCGTGATTTCTACAAAAATTAAAAAGCAATTTTAAAACCGGCTCTCCGAACCGGGCTTTGATTCAAGGATGAGGGAACAGATAAGCATGTAGAAGGTATATTGCAGCTTGTCTGGACAAATTTATTTTCCTGCCATCTTTCCAAAATACGAATATCTATCCATAGATGTTCGTATTTTTTTTTGTATTCACGATGCTTGTCTTTCGGTCTGTCTTCCCTATCGCCTCAATTCGCCCGTATAATTGAATTAAAGTTTCTAAAATAACTTCCCCAAAAAAGGATTTATTATCCTAAAATTCACTAAATTTAATGGTATTCATATCCTAAGTCAGGTAATTTCTTTTTATCCAAAGATATGCCATGCTTTTATGAATTTCATAGTCCAAGCCTCTTTTTTTGCGTTTTGAATAAAATCAAAGCGCCCGGGAGATTGATCCGGTTGTTCAAGATGGGCGCCAATTCTTCCGATAAACTCATTGGGAAACCAATAGGCCTGTTG
>DMFR01000365.1:1119-6188 GCA_003450125.1 Prolixibacteraceae bacterium
GGCCTGTTGATTCGTATAAATTATTTATGCAATAGGACGGGTTTTTTTTCTGAGAATGCAAATTTTTTAGACGGATAAATACCAGCGAACTGGTATTGCTGAGCGGATTTTACTGGAATCTATTTGAGGAATCAAAAACTATAAATGAAGTAAGTCTATATTATTTATCTAACTAAAATTTAATTTTATGCGAAAGGTTTTATTGCTTATCCTTCTGTGTATCGCGTTCATAGGTAGCGCTATGGCACAGTTTTCGGTATCTGGAACTGTTGTTTCCGAATCCAATGGTACGAGTTTGCCAGGGGTTGGTGTATTGGAAAAAGGAACTACCAATGGAGTCCTTACTGATGAGAATGGTAAATTTTCCATGAAGTTGAGTTCCGGAAATTCAACCCTTCGGTTTTCATTCGTTGGCATGAAGACAGTGGAGGAACCGGTGAACAATCGGTCTGTAGTCAATGTGAAGCTGGCCTCGGAAGACATTAGCCTGGATGAAGTGGTCGTTACGGCCCTTGGCATATCCAGGGATAAGAAAACATTGGGCTATGCAGTTTCTGAAGTGGCAGGCGAAAACCTGACCACGGTGAAAGATCTGAACGTAGTGAATTCATTGGCAGGTCGTGTGGCCGGTGTGGTGATCACCACCGGAACCTTTGGGCCGGGAAGTAGCTCAAAGGTGATTATCCGCGGGAATAACTCTTTGACCGGAAACAATCAGCCTTTATATGTGGTTGATGGTATCCCCATTGATAACTCAGGATATGGCTCGTCGAGCGGTATTACTAGTCCTAACGCGGGTGAAACGGATGCGGGTGAATATAGTAAAACAGATTATGGGTCGGGGGTTTCCGATCTTAACTCTGAAGACATTGAATCGGTGTCGGTACTCAAAGGCCCCAATGCAGCTGCTTTGTATGGTGCCCGGGCAGCCAACGGGGTGGTTCTGATCACTACCAAGAAAGGGGTGCTCAATAAAGGCCTTGGCGTTTCTTACTCGGGCAATTATACGTTTGAATCGCCCATGTTACTCCCTAAATTCCAGGATGTATACGGACAGGGGACAGGGGGAAATACCCCTGCGGCATTAGACGAACTCCGCAATGCCAGTGGATCATGGGGCGCTAAAATGGATGGCTCAAACAAATTATATTGGAACGGCAAGACCAAAGCCTTTTCTCCACAGCCTGACAATGTGAAAGATTTCTTTCAAACGGGTAACACTTATATCCACACCTTGGCCCTGGACGGGGGGAACAATGTTTCTTCCTTCAGGTTCTCCTATACCAACACATGGGCTGATGCCATTGTGCCTGGGACAAAACTTGAAAGGCATAATTTTAACCTCAGGGCAACTACTAATTTGACTGATAAGTTGAATGTGGATACCAAAGCCACTTATTTCGTCCAGGATGGAACCAACCGCCCCATCATGGGGACTGAAGGGGTCATGGCTTATCTGTACCCTATTCCCCGAAATACGGTTATCAATGACTTAAGAGATTTTCAAGACCCCGTTACCTTTGCCGTTAAAACATTTACCAGCGGTTCCTTTGGGAATCCTTACTGGTATCAGTTGCACGACAGGAACTCTGATTCACGTGGCCGCTTCCAGGGTTTTGCAAAGGCCACTTATAATTTCACCGATGAATTTTCGGCCTTTGTAAGGGTAGGTACGGATATGATCACTGAAAAGATTGAGCATATCAATCAATATGGACATTGGTTTTATGCCGGTGGCCGATTGACCAATAGTTTGGAAAAAACCAGTGAATCCAATATTGATGGACTTTTGATGTACAAGAAGAACTTTTCTGATAAGATCGGTTTAGAGGTCAATGCAGGTGCCAACCACAGGTACAACACGTATGAAGGCATAAGTATCTTTGCCGAGAATTTCAAAATACCAGAAAAACCTACCGTTCAGAGTGCATCGAACAATATCCCGACTTATACCCCCCTGACGGAGAAAATCATTAATTCAGTGTATGGCTCAGCCAATATCAGTTTCAGCCAGATGCTGTTCCTGGAAGGTTCCCTGCGCAATGATTGGTCATCGACCTTGCCTGAATCGCACTGGTCCTATTTCTATCCCTCGGCAAGTGCATCCTTTTTAATCAATGAAATGTTGGATTGGAAGGCGATGAATTTCGGAAAGATCAGAGTGGGCTGGGCTAAGGTAGGTAATGACACCAGGCCCTATCAACTGGAGAACTCTTTTATCCTTTCTTCTTCCGGGGACAGTTATAATGGGTTGACCGTGCTTTCAAGGCCTGATACGAAAAATAATCCTGATTTGAAGCCGGAACAGGTAACTTCCCTTGAATTGGGAGGTGAATTCAGGTTCCTGAATAACCGCCTGTATACCGATCTTTCTTATTATGACAGAACTTCTAAAGATCTGATCATGCGAGTCCCGGTTCCTCCATCTACGGGCTTTTCATTTCAGTTCACCAATGTGGGTGAAATCAAAAACAGGGGTTTTGAAATGATGTTGGGTTTTATTCCCATCAGCAGGGCTGATTTAAAATGGGATATTTCAGCCAATTTTTCTACCAATAAAAATGAATTGAACTCCCTGATTAAAGGAGTTGATCAGTTTGTATTTTCCACCACCAATTCAGGGACTGTTGAAGTGGTGGCAAGAGTAGGAGGTGGTTATGGCGATATCATGGCATCGACCTATAAATTGGATGCTCAGGGGCGTAAATTGGTGGATGCACAGGGCCGCTATATCCAGGCTTCAAATAAGAAGTTCGTGGGCAATTACCAGCCCGACTGGACGGGAGGAATCACCAATACGATCACCTTTAAAAACCTCTCCTTGCGCTTCCTGATTGACGGACGTTTTGGCGGTAAAGTTTATTCCGGTACAGATGCCGGTTTAGATCAGGCAGGCGTTTCCAAACGCACACTTCAGTACCGTGAAGGTGGCGTGGTCATAGATGGGGTTCATGAAGACGGGACCCCCAATACAACCAATATTTCAGCCGAAGAATACTGGAACAGTTATTCCAGCATTGCGGAAAACTATATTTACAATTCAACCAATGTAAGGTTGAGGGAACTGTCTTTGGTGTATCAGTTCCCGCAAGGTATGCTCAATAATACGTTCATCAAAGGGGCTTCAGTGGGGGTCACAGGACGTAATATCTTCTTCATTTACAATTCACTCGACAATTTTGATCCTGAAGGAAGTTTCAGTACCGGAAACTTTGCTCAGGGTGTTTTGTTTTATAACATGCCAACTGCCCGAAGTCTTGGCTTTAATGTAAATATTAAATTCTAAAATTAATACTATGAATATGAAAACGTTTAAATCATTCATTCTAAGCATTTTTGTAGTAGGCCTTTTTAGCTGTACCAAAGACTTTATCGATATCAACAAAGATCCGAATGCAATTACGGCTAATCAGGCTAGTGCGAAGTACTTTCTCACGGTACCCCAATATAAACTATATGCACCCGACAACTTTCCCTATTGGAGAGCCATGCTGATCCATGCCGATCGTTTTGCCGGATACTTTACCTTTGGTGACAACTATTCATGGTGGTCCGATGAATTGGCCTATAAGTACGATCCCGCCTACACAGATGCAACGTGGGATTTCTTTGACGGCTATTTTGGCCAGCTGGATAATTACATGAAATTGACCGCTCCCAAGGGTGTATTTGCAAATAAGTACATGTATGCTGTTGGACAGGTGATGAAAGGTTTGTATTTCCAGATGTACACTGAAACATTTGGTGAAATCCCCTATACCCAGGTAGGAGATTCATCCATTGTTTTACCTGCATACGATACTCAACAGACTATCTATAAGGGTATCATTGCAGATTTGAATGCGGCGATGGCCACTATCGGTGATTCCACCAGAACTGGCCAGGGAATTCAGGATCTGGGATCCAATGATTTGTATTGCAACGGTGATTTACAGAAATGGAAAAAACTGGCCAATACCCTTAAATTAAGGATTGGGATGCGTGCCCTAGGATCTCCGGGGGATGATTTTGCTACCACCACCATTACAGAAGCGCTCTCCAAAGACCTGTTATCCACAGATGCCGACAATGTGCTGATGCAAAAAGACAATGTCATTTCAAAGTGGAACAGCGATTCTTATGCGGGTGCATGGCTCGATTTTGGAGGTTTTGGCAGTGGGGGCGGTTGGACCATCAGTAAGCCCATGATTGATAATCTACGGAATTACAAAGACCCTCGTTTGGTGAAGTTTGCCAAACCGGCAATAGGGGGAACCTTTAAATTCTCAAAACCTAAAGAGGGCAGCGATAATACGCTTTGGCCCAAAAGGGTGGCTTTTTTATTGAAGACACTCGATGACGCAAAGGCTGTTTATACAAAAACAGGAAACGAACAGACCGATACTGTTATAACGATCACCATGCCGGCCAACGTTAACTATGTGGGTCAGCCGGTTCGTCTGAATGGATTTATGTCCCCTCTGATCCGCAGGGAATTCTTTTGCACTCCAACTGATTATTTTGTGGTGAAAAAGGGTACTACTTCCAATATTTATCCTGAAATCGTCCTTACCACCGCTGAAGCTTATTTCCTTAAAGCAGAAGCCATTGTAAGGGGCGTTGGTGGTGCATCGGGAGACGCGAACACAACGTTTCAGGACGGAATCCGCAGATCCATGAAGATGTGGGGTTGTGCCGATGGAGATATAGAGACCTATATTGCTTCTTCTGATTTGGCCAATATCTCTTCCGGTTCAATGGATCAGAAAATTGAAAAGATTGCTACCCAGCGATGGATCAATTCCTTCACTGAAGGATTCGAAGGATGGGCAGTTGTCCGTAAGCTGGGATATCCTTTAGAATTGGCCAATGGAGTGAGCGATCCTGATATCTATGGATTGGGTGATACCAATGGCAAATATCCAGAAAGGATGATCTATGGCAGCTCTGCAAAAAGTAAAAATGCAGCAAACCTTGCTGTTGCCGTAAGCAGGCAGGGTCCTGATGCAGAGGATACCAAACTATGGTTCTCACAACCATAAAATTCGATTTTCAATTCTATAAATATGGGTGGCTCAACAGTTGTTGGG
>DMFR01000365.1:6368-10193 GCA_003450125.1 Prolixibacteraceae bacterium
CAACCCTGAAAGGGTTGAACTTTTTATTCAATTCATATTCAACCCTTTCAGGGTTGTTGGGTCTTCGTTCATTTCTCCGTGAATTTCATCCACGGTTATTCAGATTCAGTCCTTCCAGGACTATTTAGCAAGCTTTCCTACTTTTCGGAGTGTGCTCAAAGTATGAATTTAAGGATTTCTTAGTTTTTCAAGGTCTTTGAAATGAATATATCATAGGATGAATATATCATTGGTTAAGTGTCACCGCTAAAGCGGCTTTTTGTGGGGCGGTATTCTTATTCTACCGTACTTTCACCGCTGGCGCGGCTTTTTAAGGTGCATCGCACTGACAGTATGGTAGGATCAATCAGGTAATGCGACTTTTCAGGTGCGTAGCACTGACAGTATGGTAGAACTTGTATTTGTTATACAGTAGGATAGTCACTTGAAGATTACAGTTTTTTTTATTGCCTGACAATATCTACTTTCACACAATCAATTTTTAAAACCAATTATTCAACCTATATGATGAAGTCTGTGTATTTACTTGCCATGGGAGCCCTTTTGTTTTCATGCTCAAATCCAAAAACGACCAAAGAAATGACAAAGAATAACAATCCCGACGTCCCGAAGCTTACTTCGGATATTTTGACCCCTGAAGTGTTGTGGAGTTTTGGCCGTATCGCTGAACCTACGGTATCACCCGACAAAGCAACTGTTTTGTATGCCGTTACCTATTATAACATTGAAGAGAATAAATCATACCGAGAACTATACACTGTTGGTGTAAAGGAGGGCAAACCAGTTCGCATTACTTCAACTCCTGAAAAAGAATCATCAGGTACTTGGAGACCCGATGGAAAGAAGATTGGCTATTTGTCTTCCAAATCAGGCGATATGCAGCTGTGGGAAATGAACCCTGATGGTTCTGATATGATTCAGGTTTCAGAGGTAAAAGGGGGGATTACAGGGTTTAAATATTCTCCCGATGCCACCAAGATTTTATACACCGCAGATGTGAAAGCCAAACCTGATGTACATGATCTGTTTCCTGATTTACCCAAAGCCAATGCACATTTGGAAAATGACCTGATGTACAAACATTGGGATGAATGGGTAGAGACAGTACCTCATCCATTTGTGGCCGATTATAAAAACGGGAAACTTGAAAATGCTGTTGATCTGCTTCAGGGTGAGCCCTTTGAAAGTCCGATGAAGCCTTTTGGGGGTGTTGAACAACTGGATTGGAGTCGCGACGGGAAAACAATTGCCTATACCTGCAGGAAGAAAACAGGAAGAGAATATGCCATTTCAACCAATTCTGATATTTACTTCTACAATGTCGATACCAGGCAAACGGAGAATAAAACAGAGGGAATGATGGGCTATGACCAGAATCCTGTCTTCTCGCCTGACGGAAAATGGATGGCCTGGGAAAGTATGGAACGCGATGGATATGAAGCCGATAAAATCCGCTTATTTATCATGAACCTGCAAACAGGAGCGAAAACAGATTATTCTGTTGGGTTTGATCAGAATTCAACCAATCTGAGCTGGAGTGACGATAGCCAGTCGGTTTATTTTATCAGCTGCTGGCATGCTGTTACCCAGGTCTACAGGTTAGATCTGGCAGATAAAAAGATCACGCCCGTTACTTCCGGGGTACATGATTATGGCTTTGTTGCCCAGGCAGGGGACCGCCTTGTGGGGGTAAAACATTCGATGAGTAAGCCTGATGAAATTTATACCATTGACCCCAAAACAGGAACAGAAACAGAGCTTACCTTTTTGAATAAGCCAATTCTGGATCAGCTGACATTGTCAAAAGTAGAAGAGCGATGGTTCAAAACCACCGACAACAAAGACATGCAGACCTGGGTCATTTATCCCCCTCATTTTGACCCGAACAAGAAATATCCAACCATCTTGTTTTGTGAAGGTGGTCCTCAATCAACGGTCAGCCAGTTTTGGTCCTACCGCTGGAACTTCCAGCAAATGGCTGCCAACGGGTATATCGTGGTGGCTCCCAACCGTCGTGGATTGCCTGGTTTCGGAAAGGAATGGCTTGAACAAATCAGTGGTGACTATAGTGGTCAAAATATGAAGGATTACCTTTCGGCCATTGATGCAGTGGCTAAAGAACCATTTGTAGACAAGGATAAACTGGGATGTGTGGGTGCAAGTTATGGTGGGTATTCAGTCTATTGGCTGGCAGGACATCACGAAAAACGTTTCAAGGCATTCATTGCCCATGATGGCATGTTCAACCTGGAGCAACAATATCTTGAAACAGAAGAAACCTGGTTTGTAAACTGGGATTTGGGCGGACCTTATTGGGACAAGGCCAATAAGGTTGCGCAGCGTTCGTATGCCAATTCTCCCCACTTATTTGTAGACAAATGGGATACCCCGATTCTGGTCATTCATGGCGAAAAAGATTACCGGATACTTGCTTCCCAAGGTATGGCCGCTTTCAATGCAGCGGTCCTTCGTGGTGTGCCTGCCCAGTTATTGATTTTCCCCGAAGAAAACCATTGGGTACTGCAACCTCAGAATGGGATTCTTTGGCAACGGGTGTTCAAACAATGGCTTGATAAATACCTTAAATAAGACCATCATTCAATGATTAATAGAACCCGGCAGTCCATTAAACTGCCGGGTTTTGTCTTCCATCAAATCTATAGCTCAACACTTATTGGGTGGTTGGCCTTGATAAACGAAAGCAAATCGGCATTTAGCTGGTCCGAGTGCGTTACCGCAAGACCATGAGGACCGCCAGGATAAACTTTCAACGTAGCGTTCTTAATCAGCTTTGCAGCAATCATGGAAGTGGTGGCAATAGGCACAATCTGATCATCATCTCCATGAATGATGAGGGTAGGCACATCGAATTTCTTCAGATCTTCCGTTTGATCAGTTTCCGAGAAAACTTTTATACAGGCCAGTTCATTCCATAGCCCTCCCTCCATGGCCTGCATCCAGAAGGTATCGCGTACGCCCTGGCTTACATGATGATCCTTTCGGTTGGCGCCATAAAACGGAATCGTAAAATCCTTAAAGAATTGAGAACGGTCGGCAGTCACTCCTGCCCGTAATTCATCAAACGTTTCAGGGGGTACCCCATTGGGATTGTTCTTTGACTTAACCATCAATGGAGTCACCGAGCCTACCAATACAGCTTTGGCTACGCGTGAAGTTCCATGGCGGGCAATGTAACGGGCCACTTCTCCGCCTCCAGTGGAATGACCGACCAGGATGGCGTCATTAAGATCAAGGGCGTCCATGAGTTGTGCCAGGTCATCGGCATAGGTATCCATATCGTTACCCTCCCATGGCTGGGCTGAACGTCCATGGCCTCGCCGGTCATGGGCAATGCATCGATAACCATGCTGAGCCAGAAAAACCATTTGTGATTCCCAGGCATCGGCATTGAGTGGCCACCCATGACTGAAAACGACGGGCCTTCCTGAACCCCAATCTTTGTAGTAGATTTTTGTTTTGTCTTTTGTCGTAAATATGCTCATAATATCCTCTCTTTCTTTTACCTGCAATGTTTTGACAGCAGGTGTTTATGAATGATAAAGTTCATGACTATTTGAATGGAACCGTTACACAATTTATGATAGAAGTTACATGATTTACACTTTTTATAGGAATGGAAGAAATATGAAAATAAATCATAAACAGTTGGAACGTCCATATCCAATAGAATGATTGAAAATATGCCACAATGACTCTAAGCCTCGAAGTTATGCTAAAGAAGGCATTTTTAGTGAAACTTGGTGTCTTGGAGTCTTTGTGGCAGAATTAAAATTATAAACACATGAAAAAGAATATTGCAGTTGT
>DMFR01000154.1 GCA_003450125.1 Prolixibacteraceae bacterium
GTTTTTTTCAAGCAGAAGACGGCATACGAGATCATGCCTAGTCTCGTGGGCTCGGAGATGTGTATAAGACCACCCCGTTATTCCATCGATGAATGTATCGAACGAGGGCTGACCTTTAGCATCCCCTTAAAAGCTAAATTGAAATTGTACTGTACTGATCCAGAACATGAGGATTTTGATACAGTCGTTCAGGATGTCTACCTGGGTACTGTTCCTTACATGACACCTCGGGGGACTTTTGTTATTAATGGAGCTGAGCGTGTGGTGGTTTCCCAGTTGCATCGTTCTCCGGGCGTATTCTTCGGACAAAGTATGCATGCCAATGGGACCAAACTTTATTCCGCTCGCGTAATTCCTTTTAAAGGATCATGGATTGAATTTGCAACTGACATTAACAGTGTCATGTTTGCATACATTGATCGAAAGAAAAAATTACCTGTAACCACCTTGCTTCGTGCAATCGGTTTTGAAAGTGACAAGGATATCCTTGAAATATTTGACCTTGCCGATGAAATTAAGGTGTCAAAATCGGGTTTAAAGAAAGTTGTAGGTCGTAAACTGGCTGCACGTGTTCTGAAAACCTGGGTTGAAGACTTCGTTGATGAAGATACCGGTGAAGTGGTATCTATCGAACGTAACGAGGTTGTAATCGACCGTGAAATTGTTATTGATAACGATCATATCGATGAAATTATAGATTCCGGCGCAAAAACAATTTTGCTGCATAAGGAAGACCGTAATCTTCAGGATTATGCCATCATATATAATACCCTCCAAAAGGATCCATGTAACTCGGAGAAAGAAGCAGTACTTCATATTTACAGACAATTGCGTAATGCAGAACCGCCAGATGATGCAACTGCAAGAGATGTAATTGATAAATTATTCTTCTCTGAAAAAAGATATGACCTTGGAGAAGTTGGCCGTTACCGGATCAACAAAAAACTGAACCTCAATATTGATATGGGGGTTCAGGTGCTTACTAAGGAAGATATTATTGAAATCATTAAATATTTGATCAAGCTGGTCAACTCCAAAACGGATGTTGATGATATTGACCACTTGAGCAACCGCCGTGTTCGTACCGTTGGAGAACAGATGTTCAATCAGTTCGGTGTTGGTTTGGCCCGTATGGCCCGGACCATTCGTGAACGTATGAATGTTCGCGACAATGAGGTTTTTACTCCAATTGATCTGATCAATTCAAAGACCTTATCTTCGGTTATCAATTCTTTCTTTGGAACGAATGCACTGTCTCAGTTTATGGATCAAACCAATCCACTGGCTGAAATGACTCACAAACGACGCATGTCAGCTTTAGGGCCAGGTGGTCTTTCCAGGGAAAGAGCCGGTTTTGAGGTACGTGACGTTCACTATACCCACTACGGACGCTTGTGTCCGATTGAAACGCCTGAAGGACCAAACATTGGTTTGATTTCTTCACTTTGCGTATTTGCCAAGGTAACTGATTTAGGCTTTATTTCTACTCCATACCGCAAGGTAGAGAATGGTCAGGTGGACCTTTCACAGGAAGGCGTATTTTACCTGACTGCTGAAGAGGAAGAAGGAAAAATTATTGCCCAGGCCAATGCTCCGATTGATTCGGAAGGTAATTTCATCAATCCAAGAGTTAAATCAAGATTAGATGGTGATTATCCGATTGTTCCTAAGGAAGATGTCAATATGATGGACGTTGGTCCTAACCAGATTGCATCTGTGGCAGCATCGTTAATTACTTTCCTTGAACATGATGATGCCAACCGTGCTTTGATGGGATCAAACATGATGCGCCAGGCAGTACCTTTACTCCGTCCAGAAGCTCCTATTGTAGGAACCGGATTGGAGGCCCGTGCTGCAATCGATTCACGTGTGTTGATTATTGCTGAAGACAATGGCGTCATTGAATATGTTGATGCTGATGAGATTTTAATTCGTTATGACCGTACGGAAGAAGAACGCTTTGTAAGCTTCGACCCTGAGGTGGTAACTTGTAAGATTTCAAAATTCCAAAAAACCAACCAGGGTACTGTTGTCGATCTAAAACCAATTGTTCAAAAGGGAGATCGGGTTACTAAAGGTCAGGTGCTTACTGAAGGATACGCCACTGAAGGTGGAGAACTCGCTTTGGGACGAAACCTGAAAGTAGCTTTCATGCCTTGGCAGGGGTATAACTATGAGGATGCAATCGTAATTTCGGAACGTGTTGTCCGGGAAGATATATTCACCTCTATCCATGTCGATGAATATTCATTGGAAGTTCGTGACACCAAACGTGGGGTTGAAGAATTTACTTCTGATATTCCCAATGTAAGTGAAGAAGCAACCAAGAACCTGGATGAAAACGGATTGATCCGTATTGGTGCCGTAGTTAAACCGGGTGATATCCTGATTGGCAAAATTACGCCAAAGGGAGAATCTGATCCTTCACCGGAAGAAAAATTGCTTCGTGCCATCTTTGGTGATAAAGCCGGCGATGTAAAGGATGCCTCTTTGAAAGCATCTCCTTCATTGAACGGTACGATCATCGACAAGAAATTGTTCTCTCGTGTTGTTAAAGATAAAAAAGGCAAAATGAGCACCAAACCTTTACTCGATTCTATCGATGAAGAGTTTGACCGCCATGTTTCCTCTCTTCGTGCAAAACTTGAAGATAAATTGTTCCAATTGGTAAATGGAAAAACCAGCCAGGGTGTTAAAGACTACTATGGCGGCGACATCATTGGCAAAGGAAATAAATTTACTTTGAAACAACTTCAGGATATTGATTATCTGACGATTAATCCATCAAAATGGACTACAGATAAGGATAAGAATGATTTGATTTTCGCTCTTATCAACAATTACAACATGAAGTACAAGGAACTTGAAGCTGTTTCCAGAAGGAAACGCTACAATGTGACCATTGGAGATGAACTGCCTGCAGGAATTATCCAACTCGCTAAGGTTTATGTAGCCAAAAAGCGTAAGCTTCAGATTGGGGATAAGATGGCCGGACGGCATGGGAACAAAGGTATCGTTTCACGTATTGTGCGTGATGAAGATATGCCATTCCTTACTGACGGAACCATTGTCGATATCGTTCTGAATCCTTTGGGAGTA
The DNA here is from genome assembly GCA_003450125.1 of Prolixibacteraceae bacterium. GTDB lineage: Bacteria > Bacteroidota > Bacteroidia > Bacteroidales > Prolixibacteraceae > Aquipluma. The sequence goes on from DMFR01000154.1 coordinate 3,100, forward strand.
CCATCGCGTATGAACCTTGGACAGATATACGAAACTGTTTTGGGTTGGGCTGGAAAAGAATTGGGCTTGAAGTTTGCAACTCCGATTTTTGATGGTGCCACCTTGGAAGAAGTTACATCGTATACCGATAAAGCGGGCGTTCCAAGATATGGCAAGACCTATTTAAGTGATGGTGGAACCGGTGAACCTTTTGATCAACCTGCAACTGTTGGAATCATTTATATGCTTAAATTAGGGCATATGGTGGAAGATAAGATGCATGCCCGTTCAATCGGACCGTATTCTTTGATCACTCAACAGCCATTGGGCGGGAAAGCGCAGTTCGGAGGCCAGCGGTTTGGAGAAATGGAAGTTTGGGCTTTGGAAGCCTTTGGTGCCTCCAACATTCTTCAGGAAATCCTCACCGTTAAATCAGATGACGTATTGGGAAGAGCGAAAGCTTACGAAGCAATTGTGAAGGGTGAACCGATGCCTGCACCGGGTATTCCTGAATCATTGAATGTATTGCTTCACGAATTACGTGGTCTTGGTTTAAGTGTGAACCTGGATTAATTTACGGGGAATCAGTTTGATTTTCCTGGTATAAACTTGAAAAAATAACGATCGATATATGGCATTCAGAAAAGACAATAAAGTTAAAATTAGCTTTACCAAAATTGGTATCAGTCTGGCTTCGCCTGAGGAGATCCTCGAAAGGTCTCATGGGGAAGTTTTGAAACCTGAAACGATAAATTACCGGACTTATAAACCTGAACGCGATGGTTTGTTCTGCGAACGAATCTTCGGCCCTGTGAAGGATTATGAGTGTCATTGCGGTAAATACAAACGGATTCGTTACAAGGGAATTGTTTGCGACCGTTGTGGTGTTGAAGTAACGGAAAAGAAAGTCCGTCGTGAACGGATGGGACATATTTCTCTTGTGGTTCCGGTTGCTCATATTTGGTATTTCAAATCGTTGCCTAACAAAATTGGCTACCTTTTGGGCTTGCCTACCAAAAAATTAGATGTAATAATTTATTACGAACGGTATGTCGTTATTCAGGCTGGTATTAAAGCCCAGGATGGCGTTAAGTATCTTGACTTCCTCTCTGAAGAAGAATATCTTGACATCCTGGATTCTTTACCCAAAGAAAACCAGTACCTGGATGATATGGATCCCAATAAATTCATTGCCCGCATGGGTGCTGAAGCGTTGTACACTTTATTGCAACGTCTGGAATTGGATGAAATGTCGTTCGACCTTCGTCATAAAGCCAATACAGAAACTTCTCAGCAACGTAAAAATGAAGCATTAAAACGCCTTCAGGTTGTTGAAGCTTTCCGTGCCAGCAAAAATATCAACCGTCCTGAATGGATGATTGTGAAGGTTGTTCCAGTGATTCCACCAGATTTGCGTCCTTTGGTTCCTCTCGATGGTGGCCGTTTTGCCACTTCCGATTTGAACGATTTGTACCGCAGGGTGATTATCAGAAACAATCGTCTGAAACGATTAATTGAAATCAAAGCTCCTGAAGTCATCTTACGTAATGAAAAACGTATGCTTCAGGAAGCGGTTGATTCCTTGTTCGATAATTCAAGAAAGTCGAATGCGGTAAAAACTGAAAATAACCGTGCGTTAAAATCATTGTCTGACAGTTTGAAAGGGAAACAAGGTCGTTTCCGTCAGAACTTGTTGGGTAAACGTGTCGATTATTCAGCCCGTTCGGTCATTGTTATCGGGCCAAAACTGAAGCTTCACGAATGTGGTCTTCCAAAAGACATGGCTGCTGAGCTTTTCAAACCGTTTATCATCAGGAAACTGATTGAACGCGGTATTGTGAAGACCGTTAAATCGGCCAAGAAGATCGTTGACCGCAAAGACCCGGTTGTTTGGGATATCCTGGAGAATGTATTGAAAGGACATCCTGTTATGCTTAACCGTGCTCCCACGCTTCACCGTTTATCCATTCAAGCGTTTCAGCCTGTGATGGTTGAAGGAAAAGCAATTCAATTGCATCCTTTATCCTGTACGGGTTTCAACGCCGACTTTGACGGTGA
>DMFR01000153.1:0-5045 GCA_003450125.1 Prolixibacteraceae bacterium
ATGTATAAAAATTATTTTATCTTTTAGTGGATAAATAACTCCACAAAGATATGTATTTTATATTAGAAGTTCTACATTTGCAAAAGAATTAAAGACAATTATATCCACTAAACGAGATTCTATGGGAACAAAGAAATTATGGATTGGATTTACGACCGTGATGGTCGTTTCATTTGCAGTATTGTTATTTTTTGGAAGGGAGATTTACCGCAAGGCGCCCCCCATTCCGGGAAGAGTGGTAACCACATCTGGAAAAGTTATATTTACAAGCCAGGATATCCAGGACGGACAAAACGTTTGGCAATCGATTGGAGGCCAGGAACTGGGTACCATTTGGGGCCATGGCGCTTATGTGGCACCTGATTGGTCGGCTGACTGGCTTCACAAGGAAGCTATGGCTTTGTTAAATCAATTTGCTTTGAAAGAAGACAGTATGGAATTTGGGAAACTGGATTTAGAAAAACAAGCTGCCTTAAAAGCAAGACTGCAGAGTGAAATCCGCAAAAACACTTACAATGCAGCCAATGGCGACTTGGTAATTTCTGATCACAGGGCTGAAGCCATTGCACAGGTACAGAAGTTTTACGAAGGGTTGTTTACCGATGGACCAGACCAGGCTAAACTGCGTGAAGCTTATGCCATGCCTCCCAACACCGTAAAAGATGCTGGCAGGATGACTAAAATGACCGCCTTTTTCTTTTGGACTTCATGGGCTACAGTGACCAACCGTGAAGGTTCTGAAATTAGTTATACCAATAACTGGCCAGCTGAAGAGCTGGTGGGTAACCGTCCAACCAGCGCACTGATTCTTTGGACTGGTTTTAGTGTAATCGTATTACTTGCAGGAATCGGTTTATTGACCTTCTATTATGTGTCGAACCGGAAGGAGGAACTCAATGATTCCATCCCTGCTAAAAACCCTGTTATAGGGTTGAAAATATTTCCTTCCATGAAGGCAACGCTTAAATACTTCTATATAGCACTGCTCTTGTACCTGGTTCAGATTGGAATGGGAATCATAACAGCCCATTATGGCGTTGAAGGAACACACTTTTACGGCTTTAATCTAGCGCAATATTTGCCCTATTCACTTTCACGCACCTGGCATGTTCAAATGGGGATCTTCTGGATTGCCACTTCATGGCTGGCAACGGGCTTGTTCTTTGCCCCTGCCATCGGAGGGAAAGATCCAAAATACCAGACCCTTGGGGTCAACTTCCTGTTCTTCGCTCTGCTTATTATCGTTGGCGGATCAATGGCAGGGCAGTTCTTTGCCATTATGCAGAAACTGGGCTTTGTAACCAACTTTTGGTTTGGACACCAGGGGTACGAGTATGTGGATCTTGGACGCTTCTGGCAGATCTTCCTGCTGGTCGGTCTGTTTATCTGGCTGTTCCTGATGACCCGTGCAATTTTACCTGCATTGAAAGGGCGAAATGACAGCAAGCAATTGCTGGTAATGTTCCTGATATCCTGTATTGCCATTGCCGGTTTTTATGGGGCAGGTCTGATGTGGGGACAACATACCAACCTGGCCATTGCCGAGTACTGGCGTTGGTGGGTGGTACATCTCTGGGTGGAAGGCTTCTTTGAAGTATTTGCCACGGTCATCATAGCTTACCTGTTTGTCCGTATGGAACTGATCAAAGTAAAATATGCCACCACAACGGTACTGTTTTCAACCATTGTATTTCTATTTGGAGGTATCCTTGGAACTTTTCACCACTTGTATTTTTCAGGAACTCCAACAGCGGTTCTGGCACTTGGGTCGAGCTTTAGCGCCCTGGAAGTGGTTCCGTTGATCCTCATCGGGTTTGAAGCCTGGAGTAATCTTCAGTTAAGCCGTGCAGCCCTTTGGGTCAAGGAATACAAATGGCCGATCAACTTCTTTCTGGCTGTGGCCTTCTGGAACTTTCTGGGGGCTGGAATCCTGGGCTTCCTGATCAATCCTCCCATTGCACTTTATTACATGCAGGGTCTTAACACCACTCCCGTACATGGACATACCGCCCTGTTTGGCGTATACGGGATGCTTGGAATCGGCCTTACGCTGTTTGTATTGCGTGAAATGAACCACCAGGTACAGTGGAAGGATCAGTTCATTAAAATAGCCTTCTGGTCCATTAATATCGGGCTGCTGTTAATGGTCCTGATCAGTGTATTGCCTGTTGGCCTTGCTCAAACATGGGCATGTGTGAAGTTTGGTTTGTGGTATGCCCGCTCGGCTGATTTTATGCAGCTTCCCTGGATGCAAACCCTTCGCTGGATGCGTGTATTTGGCGATACCATCTTTGCCGCCGGTGTTGTTGCACTGATCTACTTCGTGATTGGATTAAAAGCAGGTTGGTCGCATAAGACAGATTAACCCCGAACATAGGTTAAATTTATAGAAAAAGGATGCACCGGCTTACAAGTTAGGTGCATCCTTTTTTTTGCTTTAGTTATAACGATCTGATGACATTTAAACTATAACCCTTATATCGTGTGACGGATGAAATGACACCATGCTATTTGCCACTTCCGTCACTTCCGACACTTCCGACAATTGGTATTTATAAACTTCAAAGGTGAAGGGCCAAGTTTTATTTTTTTTCATGTTCATGGAATACTGATAGCTAGCATTTCTAATTTCAATAAAATCAATAGACATATTTTAGAAAACCTGCCATAGAATCGGATTTGGCAAAAAACATCATTGTCGGAAGTGTCGGAAGTGTCGGAAATGTCGGTCCAATCCTGAGTATTCAAATACATCTGATAAATATTCAACAGCTTGCGAAAACGTAAGGTCAATACCCAATGGGTTTTCTGAGCCGGGGTGGATTATTTTCCATCTGTCGGCGATTTGCCTGTGCTGTTGCGGTATTATCCGGGCTTTCAGGAGGATGGACGATCACTCTTGCCGCTGAGATGACTTTCAGGAAAGGCAGGGGAGCTTGCCAAAAGGGTGTCTTTTGGAGGGAGAATTGCAGGAGCCAGGCGTACAATTCGTCATTGTTGAATTCCTGGCTGATATCGTGACCCTGTCTGAATAAACGGGTAAACTTCAGATGCTTATTTTTATTTTCCATCGACTTGACCATCTCCTCAGAACGACTGATGGGAATTTCAGTGTCGGCAGTTCCATGAAATACCCAGGTGGGAATACGGCTCAGGGTATCTGCCCATTTCACATCTGCTCCTCCGCACATTGGAGAAATGGCTGCAAAGCGATCAGGCATCCGGTTGGCCAATGCCCAGGTACCGAAGCCTCCCATGCTCATTCCAATCATATATACACGGCAATCGTCTACCCGCCATTTGGCGGCTACTTCATCGTAAAGGGGGTTAAACCAATCGTCCGAGGACCAATTCTTGCCCCAGGGACATTGGGGAGACACCACGATGAACTCCATTTTCTTTCCTATTGAAATATAATAGGGCAATCCATAGCGTTGAAGGCTCTTTAGGTTTTTACCGCTTGCATGGCGTCCATGGAGATAGAAAATGACCGGCCACTTTTTTCCAGGATCTTTATCGTAATCTTCAGGAACGGAAATCAGGTAGTTGTATTTTGCCTTTTTTAATGGCGTAGAGGCAGATGCTTTTTGGGAAGGACTGCCCATCGTAAAGAGCAGAATAAGGCCTGAACAGATATGTTTGTGTATATTTTTCAAGTAGCTAAATGGGTTGTTTTGGATGGTGAAGCTATAAAAAATGCACAACATGTACTTAAAGGTACAAAGATTTAATGAAATAAAAAAAAGGTAAGATAAACTTTTATAGTAAATCTTACCTTTTTATTTTTTAAGTCAGCTGATTGGTATACTGTATCAATCAGTCCTTTATGCTATATTTACTTCTCCAGTTCTTTATAAACCAAAGCGCTTGCACCTACAATGGCGGCATCGCCTGCTTTTAGCTGAGAAGGAAGAATTTTAATCTTGTTTTTGAAAATTGGAAGCAAGTGTTGCTCCATGCTTTCTTTGGTTGGCTTGAAAATATAATCACCCGCGCCTGTTGGGCCTCCAAAAAGGAAGATGGCTTCAGGGCTCAGGTGGTGTACTGTATCGGCCAATCCTTGTCCGAGCCATTGACCGGTCATTTCAAACACTTCATTGGCTACTTTATCGCCTTGTTCGGCGGCATCAAAAATCATCTTTGAATCCAGTTCATTGAATGATTTATCGGCCAGCAAGCTGTCTGTGGCATTGTATTTCACCATCAGTTCAAAAGCCGTGCGTTTCATTCCCGGAGCAGAGCAATAGGCTTCCAAATGACCCAGGGCAGTGCATCCGCAAACCCGTCCGCCAGGGATCAGGGTAGTGTGTCCGCATTCTCCGGCAAATCCGTCATGTCCATAGACCAGGTCGCCATTGACAACAATACCGCTGCCAACGCCTGTTCCAAGGGTGTACATCACAAAGTTCTGCATTCCTTTTGCTCCCCCGTAGATCATTTCACCAATAGCAGCTGCATTGGCATCATTGGTCAGGGCAATGGCTTCCAGTTCAGGAAACTTGGCTTTGAGTAAACTGACCAGGTGCACCACCCCCTTGAATGAGAGGTTTGGGGCATATTCTATGGTTCCTGTATAATAATTGCCGTTGGGGGCACCGATGCCAATTCCCTGAATGGCAATATCGGGATTCAATAATTTAACTGAATTGATTAATTCCCTGATGGCCAGTGATAAGTCATCGATATAACGGTTGATATCACCATGTGCAGGGGTGGCGATATTCCCTTTCACCATTACGTTTCCCAAATCATCCACCATGCCGATGGCTGTATTTGTTCCGCCAATATCAATACCTATAGCTACTTTTTTCATGCGTAAGTTTATTTGTTTAATTGATTTATTGATTATTACGTCATCATGGTTAACTTGATGACCAAGCTTTGTTCCCTTTAATTTTGGAATCGAACAAAATTAAAAATTTAATCCATTTATAATAGAGGTGGATATAATTTATCCAGAAAAAAGAAAGGAACCCCTTGCTGTTTAAAGTTCAAGGTTTAAAGTTTAAAGTTTCGTGCCGATAGAGTTTAAAGTTTAATGTTCA
>DMFR01000153.1:5189-6473 GCA_003450125.1 Prolixibacteraceae bacterium
TGAACTTTAAACTTTAAACTATTTACGCGTTACCTTCACTCTTTTAGTAGGGTCCATGTTTTCATTGCGGATATCGATTTCCCGGATTACGTTCTGTGCCATTTGGGCAAAGGCTTTACCGATGGGTGAATTTTCATCAAAGGCTGCCGGATGACCCGAATCACCTCCCTCGCGGATACTTTGTACCAGTGGAACCTGTCCCAGCAAAGGAATTTCAAGTTGTTCTGCCATTTTAACTCCACCATCTTTGCCGAAAATGTAATATTTATTCTCCGGCAGTTCTGCTGGGGTGAACCATGACATATTTTCAACCAACCCAAGCACTGGCACGTCCACTCCTTTGGATTTGAACATGTTCACGCCCCTGATCACATCGGCCAGGGCTACATCCTGTGGTGTGGTCACTATGATGGCTCCCGTAACAGGAACTGTCTGCACCAGAGTCAGGTGAATGTCGCTCGTTCCCGGAGGAAGGTCAAAAAGCAGGTAATCCAATGTCCCCCAGTTTCCATCCTTGATCAGTTGCTTCAAGGCATTGGAAGCCATAGGGCCACGCCATATAATGGCATCTTCAGTAGCTACAAAAAAGCCGATGGAAAGAAATCCTACCCCATACTTGCTGATGGGCTGAATACGCTCTTTCCCATCCACGCGAACCCCTGCCGGACGGGTATCTTCTGCACCGAACATCTTGGGAAGTGATGGTCCGAAGATATCGGCATCAATCAATCCCACTTTGGCGCCTGTCTTGGCAAGGGCAATGGCCAGGTTGACCGAAACAGTTGACTTACCTACTCCCCCTTTACCGGAAGCGATGGCAATGAGGTTTTTTACCCCCGGCAACAGTGGGCGCTCCATCTGGTGGATGAACTTGGTGGAAATGTTTCCCCTGATCTCTACATCTTCGCCCACATGGGTTAAAATAGCCTCTTCACAGGCGGCAATGACAGCCTCAATGTTTGGATCGTCTGATCGCTGGAATACCAGTGAGAGGGTTACTTTCTTTCCTGCCACCCGGATTTCCTGGGCCATTTCCAGCGCAACAACATCTTCTGTACTGCCTGGAAAATTCACCGTACGAAGGGCATCGGTAATATTCTTGGGAACGATTAATCTACGTGGTATGTCTGACATTATATTTAAGTATTTAAAGTATTTAGAGTGAACTAAAGTGACTAAAGTGAGGAAGTAGTGCCTAAAGTACTTAAAGTGAACTAAAGTGCCTAAAGTTGAAGATCGCACGGTTCAAAGTACTCAAGGCACTTTAGGCACTCTAGACACTTT
>DMFR01000450.1 GCA_003450125.1 Prolixibacteraceae bacterium
ATTCTCATGAGTGTCAAATACTTTTCTCGTGTCTCGTTTCATCTTTTGTTCCTGTTGCTTTTTCTGATCAGTTCTGGCCTTCATGCTCAGAACAACTGGATCGATGTCATTCCCTGGGTTAATTTGACCGATGGCTTGCAGTATGTCGAACTGGATGCACCTGAAAGGTCTGTGGTGAATGATTCAAAATTGACCATCCTGAAAGTGGATAGCCGTAAGTTTGATTTCGAATTCCTAACCGCATCGGAACATGGTAAGCGGCTGCGAACAGCTGAAGAATGGGCCAGGGAATTCGACAAAACGATCGTTATCAACGCCGGGATGTACCAGTACAACAAGCTGCATTCCAACAAGGGCTACATGAAGAATTACAACCACATCAACAACCCGACGAAGAGCAATTATTACAATGCCATACTGGCCATGCATCCCAAAGATAAAAAGAATCCCCCTTTTGCCATCATTGACATCACCTATCAGGATTGGGAAAAGGTAAAGACCCAATATTTTTCTTTGTGCCAGGGAATGCGGATGATTGGACAGCAGGGTGAAGGGATGGCATTTGCAAAACGACCTGATCAGTCGTGCAGTATGGTCCTTACAGCTACTGATACAGAGGGAAATCTTTATATTGTTTATACACGGTCTCCTTATACCCATCGCACCATGATTGGGTTTTTACAAGGCTTACCATTAAACATTCGCACAACCGTTTACCTGGAAGGGGGACCTGAAACCAGTTTGTATGTGAACACCGGCGACACGGTGATCGCCAAATATGGCAGTTATGTGTCCAACACTTGTGCCAATGACGACAATGACCATTTCTGGAAAATCCCCAATGTAATTGCTCTGCGTAAAAAGAAGTAATAATTTTGGTATATTGCAGGTTATTCTTGAATAGATAAACCGTTGTCAATAGCAATAGGGTTTAGCTGTTCCTGAGGGTAAATTATTTTTATACTGCACTATGAAAAAATTGACTAAATCCCCCATCGAAGTTACGGAAGCAATCCCTACTATAAGTGGTAAAACCTCCAATCTTAAGACCGAACAATTCCCTATTATTGGTATTGGCGCATCTGCCGGTGGATTGGAAGCATTGGAACAGTTTTTTACCAATATGCCTGCCAACTGTGGAATGGGTTTTGTGGTTATCCAGCATCTGGACCCCAACTACAAAGGCATCTTGACCGAACTGTTGCAGCGGGTTACAAAAATGCGAGTATACACCGTTACTGATCGTTTAAAAATTAAACCCGATTGTGTCTATGTAATTCCTCCAAATGCGAGTATGTCTATTCTCAATGGCGCATTGCATTTGTTTGAACCCATTGAGACCAGAGGGTTGCGGCTTCCAGTGGATTTCTTCCTGCGTTCCCTGGCCGACGATCAACGAGGAAAAAGTATAGGAATTATTCTTTCAGGCATGGGATCAGATGGAAGTGCAGGACTGAAGGCCATCAAAGAAAATGCTGGTTTAGTGTTGGTACAGGAACCCGCCTCCGCGAAATTTGACAGTATGCCCCGTTCTGCCATCGAAGCAGTGATAGTCGATATAGTTGCTCCTGCCCATGAACTGCCTGCAAAATTGATGGCTCTTCTGAAATTGGCCCCTCGCGTAAATGCTCAACAGGAAATAGAGAAGGATTCCAGTTCACTAGAAAAAATCATTATTCTTTTGCGCTCACAAACTGGGAATGACTTTTCCCAATATAAAAAGACCACCTTGTACCGGCGCATCGAAAGGCGCATGGGCATTCACCAAATCGATAAAATAGCTTCCTATGTCCGCTACTTAAGGGAAAACCCGGCAGAAGTCGATATTCTCTTCAAGGAGCTGCTTATAGGGGTTACCAACTTCTTTCGGGATGTCGAGGTTTGGGAACAATTGAAGGATAAAGTTTTACCTACCCTGATTGCCAAATTGCCGCATGGACAGGTATTGCGGGCATGGATACCTGGCTGTTCTACCGGGGAGGAAGCCTATTCCCTGGCCATTGTTTTTAAGGAAGCCATTGAAAAAACAATACCCAACAAGAGTTTATCGCTGCAAATATTTGCTACCGATCTGGATCTTGCGGCCATTGAAAAGGCCCGCAAAGGTGTTTTTCCCTCCAATATTGCGGCTGATGTTACTCCAGAGCGTCTGAGCCGCTACTTTATTAAAGCAGAGGAACAATATCGTGTCAATGCAGAAATCCGTGAAATGGTGGTATTTGCTTCCCAAAATGTAATCAAGGATCCCCCTTTCACAAAACTTGACTTTCTGTCGTGCCGCAATTTGCTGATCTATCTGGAAGCAGAATTGCAAAAGAAACTACTCGCCATGTTTCATTACAGCCTTAATCCTGGCGGGCTTCTATTGCTGGGCAGCGCGGAAACCAATGCCGCTCAAAGTGACTTGTTTTCAACAGTCGATTCAAAATTCAGAATATACCAGCGTTCGGGCGCTGTCAAAAAAGAGGAACTGGTTAATTTCCCAAGCGCATTCACCCGTACCAATCCCAACAATTTTGAGAGTCATTTGTCCGTCAAAGTTCCTGATAATATACAAACACTTACCGATCAATTGCTTTTGCAGCAATTTGCTCCCGCCAGTTTGCTGGTCACCGATAAAGGGGACATCCTTTATATCACCGGCAGTACGGGCAAATAC
>DMFR01000148.1 GCA_003450125.1 Prolixibacteraceae bacterium
CGCTTAAATCAGATCCAGAGGCTATTTTTGATGCGGTATACAACTTTGATGCTGCCAACATTGAACCCATGATCACCTTTGGAACCAACCCAGGCATGGGGATGGGAATTTCAGGAAATGTACCCAATAGTGACAGGCTTACCGGGAATGACAAACTGACCTATGAGAAATCACTCAAATATATGGGTTACAGTGAAGGCGAAAAGATGGTGGGCAAACAAATCGACTATGTGTTCGTTGGAAGTTGTACCAATGGCCGTATTGAAGATTTCAGATCATTTGCGGCATTCGTAAAAGGCAAACACAAAGCCTCCAACGTTACAGCCTGGATTGTCCCCGGATCGCGTGCTGTTGAGAAGCAGATTATTGCTGAAGGACTGGTTGAAATTCTTGAAGCGGCCGGATTTGAATTGCGCCAGCCAGGATGCTCTGCCTGCTTAGCCATGAACGACGATAAAATTCCGGAAGGAAAGTATTCAGTTTCCACCTCTAACCGCAATTTCGAAGGCCGACAGGGACCAGGTGCACGGACTCTGCTCGCCAGTCCGCTTACAGCTGCTGCCGCTGCTATTACAGGAGTGATTACTGATCCCCGTGATTTTCTTTAATCGGTTAGAAGTCCAGAAAGAAATGCCAATTATAACATTCAAAAAATCAAAAAATGTCATACGATAAATTTACAACCATCACATCACCCGCTGTTCCACTGCCCATCGAAAATGTGGATACGGATCAGATCATTCCGGCACGTTTCCTCAAAGCCGTTGAACGCAAAGGTTTTGGAGACAATCTGTTTCGCGACTGGCGGTACGATAAGAACAACCAGCCGGTGGTGGATTTTCCATTGAACAAGGAAAAATACTCAGGAAAAATACTGGTTGGTGGTAAAAACTTTGGAAGTGGATCAAGCCGCGAACATGCTGCATGGGCCATTTACGACTACGGCTTCCGGGTAGTAGTTTCCAGTTTTTTTGCCGATATCTTCCAGGGAAATGCACTCAACAATGGAATCCTTCCTGTAGTGGTTTCACCTGAATTTCTGGAAAAGATATTTGCATCCATCAAAAGTGATCCAAATTCTTTGTTTGAAGTTGATCTACAGAAACAAACCTTTACCATCAAGGCTTCAGGTGAATCGACCGGGTTTACAATCAATCCATACAAGAAACATTGTATGACACACGGACTGGATGACATCGATTATCTGATCAGTATGAAAGAAGAGATTGCTGCATTCGAAAAAAAATAATACCATGACAGGAAAAGTAGTAGAGGTAAAAGATCAGGTGATAAGTATCATGGATACGACCTTGAGGGATGGAGAACAAACCTCAGGGGTATCATTCACTGATAAGGAAAAACTAAGTGTTGCAAGGATTCTGCTCGAAGATGTGAAGGTAGACAGGATCGAGATTGCCTCTGCCCGGGTTTCTGAAGGAGAATTCGCTGCTGCCAAAAGAGTCATGGAATGGGCCAAAGAGAAAGGCTATCTGGGAAAGGTTGAAATTCTTGGATTTGTAGACGGGAAAATTTCCCTTGACTGGATCAATGCTGCCGGAGGCAAGGTACTTAACCTGCTTTGTAAAGGTTCGTATAAACACGTAACCCAGCAACTTCGTAAAACACCTGAACAGCATATCGAAGACATTAAAAAATCCATACAGTATGCTGAAGAATTGGGTATTGAGGTAAATGTTTATCTTGAAGACTGGTCAAACGGGATGCGCAATTCACGCGATTACGTGCATTTTATGATTGGCGAGTTGATGAAATTGAACATTAACCGCATTATGTTGCCCGATACCCTTGGAATCCTCGATCCTGATGAAACGTATGATTTCTGCAAAGAAATTATCGAAGCTTTTCCTGATGGAAGGTTTGATTTTCATGCCCACAACGACTATGATCTGGCTTGTGCAAATGTTTTTCATGCCATTAAAGCAGGAATCCGTTGCGTTCATACCACAGTGAATGGTTTGGGTGAAAGGGCCGGAAATGCCCCCCTTTCAAGCGTAATTGCAACGGTGAAAGATCACCTTAAAATGCAGACTTCTGTCAATGAATCGATGCTCAACAAAGTATCTCGTTTGGTGGAATCATTCTCAGGCATCCGTATTCCAACCAATAAACCTCTTATTGGAGAATTTGTCTTTACCCAATGTAGTGGAATCCACGCTGATGGTGACAGCAAAAACAACTTATATTTCAATGACCTTCTCCCTGAACGATTTGGACGTACACGAGTCTATGCCCTTGGAAAAACTTCCGGAAAAGCGAACATTAAAAATAACCTGGAAGATTTGGGTATTGAACTAGACCCTGCTTCCCTGAAATTGGTCACTGACCGGATCATTGAACTGGGCGACCGCAAGGAAACGGTCACCATCCAGGATCTGCCATTCATCGTGGCCGATGTGCTGAATGAAGAAAATACGGAATCCAGAATTAAAATGGTGAACTATTCTCTGTCACATGCCATGGGATTAAAACCAACGGCAACTGTAAGTTTTATGATCAACGACAATCAATTTGAAGCAACGGCAGCCGGTGATGGTCAATATGATGCCTTCATGAATGCGGTACAATCGGTATATGAAGGGCTCAAAAAGCCATTCCCTAAACTTTTGGATTATTCGGTTACCATTCCTCCCGGAGGACAAACGGATGCATTGGTGGAAACAGTCATCACCTGGGAATTGGGACGTGAATTTAAAACCCGTGGACTGGACTCCGATCAAACGTCAGCAGCCATTAAGGCCA
>DMFR01000261.1:0-437 GCA_003450125.1 Prolixibacteraceae bacterium
ATAACCTGGTATGAACCTGGTATCTAGGTAAGGAGAATGTAAGGAGAGTGTAAATTACTTTATTTTATAAATTCCTGGCGGATGGGGTTAAAACTGTCAATGAGCCTTGCATGTGGAGTGAGCAGGCGGATGGTGTGTTTTTGTCCAGAAACGGCGGCAAACAGGTCGCCCGCTTTCAGGTGCTGTTCAGGTTCACCTTCGCAGTAGAAGATGATTTCACCTTCGGCTACATAGCTGGTTTGCTCGTGCGGATGGGAATGAAAAGGCTCAGCTTCAGCCCAGGGACCATCGGTAAAATCGACGATGACAGTCATTAAATTCGAAGTATGAATCAAGCATCGTTCCAATCCTTCACGGACAATCTCAGGAGTGCTTTCTTGGAATTTCAGTGTGGACATTTGGTTGGGTGATTAAAAATGGTTAGATGGTTGGATGGT
>DMFR01000261.1:609-4570 GCA_003450125.1 Prolixibacteraceae bacterium
CCATTTAACCATCTAACCATCCAACCATCCAACCATCCAACCATCCAACCATCTAACCATTTAACCATCCAACCATCCAACCATCTAACCATCCAACCATCTAACCATCCAACCACTGATCACTTTCTTAGAGTTTCGGTTCCCATCCTTTTTGGTATTCACGATCCCAAAGTTTCATCGCGTCACGGTCGATAATATGGCCGTTTTCGATGTTCACTTTAAAGGGTTTGTCAAGACGATAGGAAATATTGGCATAATGCACCAGCATCTGGCTGATGGCACCTTCTTCGATGGGTGAGTTCAGTTTACTTTCTTTTCCACGAATGACATTGAAGAAATTGGCAATGTGGGTATCGGTCATGTCGCCGCCACCGCCAAGGCCGGTGCTGGATTCACTTCCTGCTGATTTGCTGTCCCTGATTTTTTTGCCCATCCGGTCGAACAGGGTGTATCCATCACGGTTGACAAAAACAGTTCCATCGCTTCCCGAAATGATCGTACCACGGTCTGACCCGTAGGATTGGTGTCCGTCGCGGCTTTGTCCATCCCATTCGATGATCTTATTGCCGGGGAAACGGAAAGAAGCATCCATGGTGTCATACATCATCCAGCCATCATTCTTAAAATGGCGCTTCCCGGCTTCCACAAACACACTTTCAGGATATTTTACCTGTAAGGCCCAGCGGGCCACATCCAGTTCATGGGTGGCGTTGTTTCCTGCTTCGGCAGTTCCCCAGTTCCATCCATACCAGTGCCAGTTGTAATCCCAGATATTGTCCATGTATTCCATGTGAGGGGCGGGACCTTGCCACAATTCCCAGTCCAGACCTTCAGGAACGGGTGCTTTTTTGGCCACCGGGATATCGGTACGGTTATTGGCATAAAAAGCAACAGCTTTGTATACATCGCCAATAATACCCTTGTGAATTTCCCCAATAATATCCTGTGATTCTTTGGCTGACCGCTGTTGGTTTCCCATTTGTACCACCTTGCCGTATTTTTTCTGGAAAGCGACCAGTAATTCGCCTTCACGAGGATTGTGGCTGCATGGTTTTTCAATATAGACATGCTTTCCGGCCTGCATGGCCATCCAGGTGCCCGGAGCATGCCAATGGTCAGGCGCTGCATTAAAGATGGCATCTACACCCTGGTCATTCCATACATCATGAATATCGCTGACCAGTTTGGCTTTTCCTGAAACTTTCCCATTCAGGTCCTTGCCTACTTTTTCACGTTGCTTTTGCATGACATCGCAAATGTAGGCGACATCCACATTGTTGTCTTTATTCTTAAGTGCAGAATAATAAGCGCTTACCCTGCGTCCACAGCCCATCAGGGCAATATTTAAGCGATCGTTGGCGCCAACAATGCGTGAATAGCTTTTGGCCGTGAAGCCGGTTGCTGCTCCACCCATGGCAATAGCGGCAGTACCTACTGCCGTATTACGAATAAATTCCCTGCGATTTGTACCCATGATTCTATATGATTTAGTTTAGTCGATTACCTTCAGAACACCTTTTACATACCCCATTGATTCGGCCAATCCCGGTACGGGATCCTTATCATCCTTTTCATATTCGAATGACACAATGCCGGTGAATTTCTTGTGAATGATCGTTTTCAGGAAACCCGGAATATCAATCACTCCCCGCCCGACTTCGATGGCTTTGCCATTGCTGTCAGAAGTGGTAACATCTTTCATGTGGATTTCAAAAATACGTGCGAAATAGTCCTTCAGATCAGCAGAAGGGTTGCGTCCAATGCGTTGTGTATGGCCAATGTCCAGGCAAAGGCCCATGCGTGGATCCATATCTTTAATCAGCACATAGGCGCTTTCGCAACTGGGATAGACCAAATCGCCCGGGCCATGGTTGTGAACGGCCAGCCGGATATTGTATTCCTTCACTTTTTTCTCTGCATAGGGAAGCATATCATGGTTCGGCACTCCGATAATCATGTTCATTCCTGCTTTGCGGGCATATTCAAAGGCAGCATTCACATCAGCCTCCGTTTTCATATAGATCACGCCCCCTGACCCCAGTTCGACACCTGCATCCTTGCATTTTTTCACCACTTCCGCAATTTCAGCATCCGTAGCGTTCAATTTCAGGTGAAAATCCTTTAACGAGATATGCTTCAGATCCATGCGCTGGCAAACCGCCAAAGCATCGTCCAGGTTCATCTTACGAAGCGTATAGGAAGCCAATCCCAAACGGATGGGCAACGACTGGTCTTTTTTAGCAGTGGAAGAAGCGGACTGAGCAATGCCAGGCATTGCCACAGCAGCCATTCCAAGGCCTGAAAGCTTTAAAAAATTGCGTCGATTTGCTTGCATGATTTTATAGTTTTTTGATTTTTAGACTTCTGAATTTCACTTGATCGCCGTGGTATTGCAGCAAGATGGGAGCTTCTTTGACCATTCCGAAATTCTCGAAACCGGCAAATTTACTGCGGGCTACCAAAGCCTTGTAGATATTTGAGCCACGAACATATTCCACTACTTTTATGCCATTCAGCCAATGCTCAATGCGGTTATCGGGATAAGCCACGATGCGGCCTATGTTCCATTCACCGGCGGGTTTGGTGAACCGTTCCTGTGTTTCCGAAGGAATCAGATCATAAAGCGAGGCCATTTTACGGTTTCCAACAACACCTGCCAGTGCATCCGGATGTTTTTTATCGTCGAGCACCTGGTATTCAAGGCCAATGGAAGGGCCGCCGTTGCCGGTATAATATTTTACACCACTGTTGGCCCCTTCCGCAAAATTGAATTCAAACTGAAGGTCAAAAGCGGCATATTTTTCTTCCGTGACAATATCTACTCCCTTGCCGTGCCCTTCAGAAGCAGCAGGAATGGACACCAGGCTGGCATCTTCTATCTTCCATCCTTCAGATGGAAACTGGTTCATTTCAACCCCTCTCCACCCGGTGGTTGTTTTTCCATCGAAAAGCAAGGCCCAGCCCTGTGCCTTTTCAGCGGGACAAAGGGTATTGGGCAATAAATTTACAATAAAAATATCAGGTGTCTCAGTGGCTTTCAAATCAGAAGTCTGAATGCGTATATTTTTCCAGCGGATTTGTTTGCCCGCCTGATCCTTTGCCTCTATGGCATGAACCTGAAGGGCAATCAGGCCATTTGGAGTCATATCATCAAGAACATAGGCAACCGCCACCCCGTTTAACCAGGTGCGCATGCTTTTTCCAACACATTCAATGCGGTAATGATTCCATTGACCCAATTTAAATGCAGTTTTGGCCGCAAGGTTCAATTCGCCTGTATAAAGCCATCCACGCCGGGCTTCATCATAGATACCGCCACTCCAGGCACGGGTTGAGGGATCGACCTCGCATTGATAACCATGAACACGGCCGTTCATGATTTCAGGTTTGCTGATGCTTCGGAATTGAATTCCTGAATTCATGTCATTGTCAACCAGCAGGTCGAGTTCTAAAATAAAGTCACTGTAATCCTTGTCGGTGGCAAGAAATGAATTGGGAGTATTGGCAACGGTAGTGCCCACAATTTCACCTTTTTCGACATGATACTGGGCCTTTCCGTTGAGCTGGTGCCATCCGGTTAAATCTTTCCCATTGAAAAGCGACTGCCATTCCTCCTTCGGTTTAGCCGAAAGGGCTGAAATTGTCAGCATTAGAATCAGAATCAACTGAATTTTTCTCATGTGGTTTAGGTTAGTAGTTTTAAATGATCTCTACCGTGTACGGCAACGGAACAAATTTATAAATTTAATTGAAGGTTTGTACCATGTATTGGAATACAAATTAGTATTTTCAAAACATGTATTGTATGACTTTAATTTTAAAAGCACATTTTAAAATCTATTGCGTATAAAACCATACCTTTGTAAAGGTATTTAATAATAAAATATCATGAATTTAGAAACAAGAAAGTTAAATATCATTAGCTGGATTTCCCATTTAGAGGATGAATCAATCATTAAAA
>DMFR01000281.1:0-6115 GCA_003450125.1 Prolixibacteraceae bacterium
CACTGCATATCGTCGGCAGCGTCAGATGTGTATAAGAGACAGCTATATAACAGTGACCCTCACCTTTTTATTCTTCAGCTTGCTGTTGTCCACCAATTGAATCAGCTTATTCACCTCTGAAGCCAGAACGGCTACAAAAGCACAATCCTGTTTGATTTCAATGGTTCCCAATTGATCACTATTGAGCAAACCCTGTTTCATGAACAATCCTGCAATATCTCCCTTGGAGATTTTATCCTTTCTGCCCCCTGAAACAAACAGGGTTTTCCAAGCTAAGGAGGACTGCATGGGTGCCTCCTTCAATTCTTCCACCTCAGCATTTTCAATAAAATCAGGCAGGTCTTCATTCTTTCCTTTGAGCACGTAGGCCGTTCCATCGTTGAACATCCGGGCAGTGCGTCCGTTGCGGTGGGTGAATTCATGACTTCTCTGAGGAAGCTGGTAATGAATGATGAATTTGATCTCCGGAATGTCGATTCCTCTTGCAGCCAGGTCTGTAGCTACAATTAACTGATGGGTTCCATTACGGAATTTGATCAGTGCCCGTTCACGATCCTTTTGTTCCATACCGCCATAAAAACAACCGTGATTGATATTTCGGTAGGTCAGAAAGTCACTAACTTCCTGGATGGTATCTTTGAAGTTACAGAACACAATTCCTGGTTGATCCCCCAGTTGGTGAAGCAAAAGGGCAAGCGTTTCCAGTTTATCCTGCGAAGGAGAGAGTATCGTTTTAATTTTGAGCTGCGAAGGTACTTTGTCAAGGTAATTAAGACAAACAGGATTTTTAAGATTGACAAACCTAGGGATCTCCACTTCCTGGGTGGCAGAAGTCAGTATCTTTTTGCGGATGTTGGGCAATAAGCCAAGGATTTCCCTCATTTCATTTTCAAAACCAATTTCCAGGGACTTATCGAATTCATCGAGTACAAGGGTACTGATGAGTTGGGTGGAGAAGTTCTCCCTTCTCATGTGATCGGCAATTCTACCAGGAGTACCAATCAGAATGGCAGGACGGTGACGGATCTCGGTTTTATCTTTAGAACCGGCCCTTCCTCCATATACGGCATTGGCCTTATAGCCAGTACCCATTTCACGGATGACCTGCTCAATCTGGATAGCCAGTTCACGCGAAGGAACCACAATGAGCACCTGCACTTCAGCACAGTTAATATCCAATTCAGCAATGATGGGTAATAGAAACGCAAGGGTTTTACCGGTTCCTGTTGGAGACAACAATACGATTTCCGGAGAGGAAAGAATAGTTTCCTGAGCCTCTACCTGCATGGCATTGAGTTTCTCAATACCCAGTTTTTCCAGAATATGGATTTGATTTTTTATCGGACTTGACATCCGGCAAAGGTACTTTATTTCAGATGATAATGGTCAGCAAATAACCTATGGTTGCACCCCCCATTACAACGAGTGCGCTATTTATTCTTCTGAAGTTAAACGTAACCGCAATACTTAATAATCCTATTACAATGGTTCGCCAGTCGGTAATGCTTTCCTTGCCCATCACATAACAAATGTCCATGATAATAGCCACAGAAGCCACATTTACCGCATCCAAGGGCATCAGGAAATAGAAATTTCTGTATTCCTTCTGACAGGAAGACCACACCAACCCTTATACGGATCAGAAGGGTGGTTTTTGAAGGATCTGTATGGATAATTGGCGGATACATGGGAAAGATGGATTGAAATTTAAATTTCAAATAGTTGGTTAGGACTGATTTGAAGAAACGACAGTAAAGTTAATCGATTGGGGACAAATCAACAAATAATTATTTTCCACCGCCAACTATTCTTGGCAAAAGTTTAAGGGCCTGCTTTAATCAGCTTCTGTACAAAATTTTTACCATCAATGACAATATTCAAAAGGTAAGTTCCAAAAGGAAGTGTCCCGGGATCAAATTCATAATTGGCTTCCCGAAAAGAAGCCTTATAAACCAGGATGCCTTTTATGTCAGAAAGCGTAATTTGAATTTCATTTCCATTGTTGCGCCCTGTTTCTATGCGGATTTTATTGGAAGACGGGAATTGAGTTACTTTGATTTCCCCCATTGGATCTGCGTTTGCACTTGTTGCCGTTGTAGAATAATCGAGAACCTTGAAGATTGTTTTACTTTTTGCCCCTGCAATATAGAGTTGGCCCTGGGCATCTTCCCCAAAAGTGGTGAAACTATTACCGGGGAAATGACCAAAATCTTCCTTCACCCAGTTACCGGCCTCTTTGTGAAGGGTCCATATTCTGTCGGAACAATAATCGGCAAAGAAGTATTGACCGTAATACGAAGAGGATTGTGTTCCCCGGTAAACAAATCCACCGGTTACCGAACACTCTTCCCCATGCGGGTAAGTGTAAATGGGAGGAGTGAAGGTGGTTTTTGAATCGCATTCAGAGTCATTGTAGATTTTATTTCCTTCATAGCATCTCCATCCATAGTTTTCGCCCCCTTTATCGCCAGAAGGTTGAAAGTCGATCTCTTCAATAGCATCCTGGCCAACATCTCCGATCCACAAATCACCTGTCAGGCGGTCGAAACTAAATCTCCATGGGTTACGCAGTCCGAGTGCCCATATTTCACCCAAAGTGGTTTTACTGTTGTAAAAAGGATTGGAAGCAGGAATGGCATAAGGATTGCCGTTGTTAACATCTATGCGAAGCATTTTCCCAAGAAATTGCTTCGGATTCTGAGCCCTGTTACCAGGATCTCCTTCCGAACCACCATCCCCCAGGCCTATGTATAGAAATCCATCGGGACCGAAGCACAAATTGCCTCCATTGTGGTTTATGAATGGTTGAGGTTGGGTCAGTATCGCCACCTCGCTATCAGCATCGGCCATGTCCGGATTACTGGAACTGGCCTTAAACCTTGAAATGTGGGTAACGTCTCCCTTTCCTACATAATTTACGTAAAAGTACCCGTTTGTTTTATAGTCTGGATGAAATGCCAGACCCAGCAGACCTCTTTCACCCCCAAAAGTGACCCTATCATGAATGTCGAGAAAAGGCAGGTCATTAACTTTGCCATTGGGATCTACAATGCGGATATATCCTTCCTGATCGACCACGAACAAGCGGCTGTCACCTGCATTGGCAATAGATACTGGATTTGTGAGCCCCGTTGCAAAGGAAACCATCTTGTTTTCAATCTTTGGTTCTTCTTTTGGATTATCTTTGGTATTATCAGTGTTTTGACAACTGGTGTTATTGAATGTCAGCAGGAGAATCAATAACCAAAACATCTTGTGAAGTGATTTCATGATTATAGATTTTTAGTTCGAATTGTGTTGAATGTTCTGAATATGAAGGATTAACAATTCACAGTAAAAAATGTTGAGTTTCAGGTAGTAGTCAATTATTATAAATTTTCCTGGGAAAAATAAGCTCTCCTTCATCTGACTTTCCTATTTTTGGGGAATGGAATACCGTTCAACCTATAAAAGTCCTTTAGGCCTTCTGCTCTTGAAATCGGATGGCTTGTCAATGACTGAAATATCTTTTTCAGAAGTTGAGTTACAAGAGAAAAACGATTGTACAGTATTGTCGAAATGTGAACAACAATTGGAAGATTATTTCTCGGGTAAATGCCTCGGTTTTGACTTGCCTTTAAATCCTGAAGGAACTGAATTTCAGAAGAAAGTGTGGGCCGAACTGCTTAAAATCCCTGTAGGGGAAACCATTACTTATTCTGAATTGGCTGTCAGGTTAGGCGACCCCAAATTGGTAAGGGCTGTTGGAACCGCCAATGGACGAAACCCACTGGCCATCGTGATTCCTTGTCACAGGGTAATCGGCGCCGGGAACAAATTGACCGGTTATGCCGGAGGTCTGGACAGAAAACTGGCGCTACTTAAACATGAAATGAAGTCGAATCCATCAAAACAGACGCTGTTTTAAAGTTTAACTTAAGAATATTCTTAACTTTAGAGGCATCAAATACGGGGAAGCTATACCTGCTACCCAAACAAAAATCAACTAAAAGTAGCATATGCCCATTGATTTAAAATCAGAAAAGTTCTTCGGATTAAATGAAGAAACTGTAAAGGCAAAAATTGCCAAAGAAGGCTTCAACGAGCTTCCTTCCTCGAAGCCCAAAAGCCTGTTCTCACTGGTCTGGGGAGTGGTGAAAGAACCCATGTTCCTGCTTTTGGTGGCCTGTGGAGCCTTGTACCTTACCCTTGGCGATGTCCAGGAAGGCCTGATGTTGCTTGGATTTGTTTTTGTCATCATGGGCATCGAGTTCTACCAGGAAAGAAAAACAGAAAAAGCGCTCGATGCCTTGAAAGATCTTGCTAGCCCCCGGGCTTTGGTCATTCGTGAAGGAATCGAAAAGAGAATTGCAGGTCGTGATGTGGTAACCGAAGATATCATTATCCTCCAGGAAGGCGACCGTGTACCGGCTGATGCAACGGTATTGTATTCGGTCAACCTGCTGGCCGATGAATCGCTCCTGACGGGAGAATCGGTTTCAGTGCGCAAATCGGAGTGGAATGGAACAGATAAAAAGATACAGCCCGGAGGCGATGATCTGCCCTTTGT
Source organism: Prolixibacteraceae bacterium (assembly GCA_003450125.1). Classification (GTDB taxonomy): domain Bacteria; phylum Bacteroidota; class Bacteroidia; order Bacteroidales; family Prolixibacteraceae; genus Aquipluma. The sequence goes on from DMFR01000281.1 coordinate 4,550, forward strand.
TTATTCCGGCTCAATGATCGTTCAGGGAAATGGCATTGTAAAAGTGACTGCCATTGGTTCTGATACTGAAATCGGCAAGATTGGCAAAGCCCTGGACTCCGTGGTGGAAGAACCTACCAAACTGAAAACGGAAATGGGTTCACTGGTTAAAAAGCTGGCCATCATTGGGATCTCATTGTGTGTATTGGTGATAGTGGTATTTACTTTAACACGGGGCGATTTACTCAAAGGTTTTCTGGCCGGCATTACCCTTGCCATGGCCATGCTGCCCGAAGAATTCCCGGTTGTACTAACCATTTTTATGGCCCTTGGAGCATGGCGGATGTCCAAGAAAAATGTACTCACCCGAAAGCCATCAGCGGTTGAAACCCTTGGCTCTGCGACTGTCTTATGTACCGATAAAACAGGTACGCTGACGCAAAATAAAATGACTGTTACCCGCCTTTTTAACGGGAAGAATTTCCATACCATCAGCTCCAAGACAGGGTTTGCCGAGGAGTTTCATGAGATCATAGAATATGGGATTCTGTCGAGCCAGACCAACCCATTCGACCCCATGGAAAAAGCCATCACCAGCATGGGAGAGGCCTATTTAAAGGATACAGAACACATCCATACCAATTGGCGGATGGTGAAGGAATATCCCCTGTCGAAGGACCTGCTGGCCATGTCAAGGGTATTTACCAACCCTGAAAACCAACAGCAAACCATCGCTGCAAAAGGAGCTCCTGAAGCCATTTTTGATCTGTGCCATTTGACGGATGAAAAGAAAAGCGCTTATGCCAAAGCCATTGCCGAAATGGCATCAGAAGGATTAAGGGTACTGGGAGTGGCAAAAGGGATGATTGCAACCTCCAATTTACCCGAGATACAGCATGATTTCGAATTCGAGTTTGTTGGACTGATTGCCTTAACCGATCCGATTCGGGAAACAGTACCTGCCGCTGTACAGGAATGTTATAAAGCCGGCATACGGGTGATCATGATCACCGGCGACTACCCGGTAACAGCCATGAATATTGCCCGTGAAATCGGGCTGAAGAACCATCAGGTAGCTATCAGCGGATCAGAACTCCAGGAAATGTCTGATGATGAATTGTGCAGCCGGATCAAGGAAGTCAATGTGTTTGCCCGGGTGGTTCCGGAACAGAAACTGAAGATTGTCAATGCCCTGAAGCGAAACAACGAGGTGGTTGCCATGACTGGTGACGGAGTGAATGATGCTCCGGCATTGAAGGCTGCCCATATCGGCATTGCCATGGGTGAAAAAGGTACGGATGTGGCCCGTGAAGCCTCTTCCCTGGTACTGATGGACGATAATTTTGCCTCTATTGTGGGAGCTGTAAAAATGGGACGGCGCATATTTGATAACCTTCAAAAGGCGCTCGGATACATTTTTGCCATTCACGTTCCCATTGCAGGGCTGTCGCTCATCCCCGTGTTCTTTTCCAATCTGCCCCTGCTGCTTTGGCCGGTGCACATCGTATTTCTTGAATTGATCATTGATCCGGCCTGCTCCATCATCTTCGAGGCTGAAAAGGAAGAGAAGAACGTGATGAGCCGACC
>DMFR01000281.1:6226-6527 GCA_003450125.1 Prolixibacteraceae bacterium
GAGAAGAACGTGATGAGCCGACCACCAAAAGACATCAATGAACCTTTCTTCGGTGCAAAAAAGATCTGGCTCAGCTGCTCCCAGGGCATCGGCATCCTGGTCATTGTTTTTGCAGTCTACCTGCTGGGACTCAAAATGGGCTATTCCGAACAGGAAGACCGGGCGCTGGCTTTTACCACCCTCATTGCAGCCAACATTGCCGTTATTCTATCCAATAGGTCCTGGACACGCAACATCTTTCAGATCCTGGGAACTTCCAATAAAACCGTCAAATGGGTCGTTGGCGGAGCAAGTCTTTTCC
>DMFR01000281.1:6715-6913 GCA_003450125.1 Prolixibacteraceae bacterium
AGCAAGTCTTTTCCTGGTACTGATCCTCAATGTGCCTTTTTTGCTCAACCTGTTCCAGTTCGAAAAGATCAGTTTCACTGAAGCCTTGGTTTGTATTGTTCTTGGATTTTCAAGCATTGTTTGGTTTGAATTGTACAAGGTATTTACAAATAGAAAAAGATTGAGTGTAAGACCCGGGCTGTTCAATTCTAAGTAATT
>DMFR01000281.1:7157-7410 GCA_003450125.1 Prolixibacteraceae bacterium
GGGCTGTTCAATTCTAAGTAATTTGTGGGAATAAAAAGGGTTAAGTCATGTTTTTAACATCCCGGGTGTGGATGCATCCTTTTTGTGCTGGATTACCTTCCAGTGGGTTTCACCATTGAACTGTTCATAGACCAATCCGTCCGCAATTCCCAAAGCATAGATCCGATTCCTCCTTTTGCAAGTGTCCTATTATTTCAATATTAAGTCCATATTCATTCAATATTCCATCAATACAAAGTCAATGGTAAACAGG
>DMFR01000281.1:7567-12831 GCA_003450125.1 Prolixibacteraceae bacterium
ATACAAAGTCAATGGTAAACAGGTTCAGAATAGGTAGTAAATAGGTTCTTAATAGGTTCCTGAACCTATTAAGAACCTATTTACTACCTATTTACACCCTATTAACCCCCTATTTACTATTGATTCCATATTGAGTTTGTATTGAATTTGTATTGAGTTTATAAGAGGAAAAAACATAATGGAAAAACAGACAACCGGAGATAGTTATCCACAAATTCTATAGAATTGAACAGCCGTGAGTGTGAGATCGCAAGGGGGGTTTGGAAAATATAAATATTTTAGGGAAAAGAAATGCTCTCAATGCACGATACCTACAAAGCTTTAAAATGTGGTATTATGCGAATGCTGCCATCGCTATTTGCAGCGGACACAGCTCAGGAACCATCATCCGTCCTTCCCGGTAATTGGCAAGCAACGCCCCGGATTGTTGTGCCAGGGATCTTCTCACTGCACGCCGCTCGCCCTTTACCCTTGCAATTTTCAGGTTGTCATAGCCTGTGGTCTGATGGCGCATCCAGGCAATAACGGCAAGGACAGCACGCTCTTCAAGGGGAATCATTTGTGTGCGTGCCACAGTGCCGCTGCCAACGGGAATGGCATGAAGGGTAACTGCTTTTGCAAGTTTGGTCTCCAGGTCTTTATAGCTGTGGTGGAAATTGAGAAAATGTTCCACCGCCCCGCAAAATTCCACATCGTATTGCGCTTGCTTTTTCTCCCGCCGATCAGAAGCGTATCGTTGTTTCTTTTTATAGTCATCGGTTAGCCGAAGCTGCTGGACATCCTGTTTGGCCTGCGAAATGGTCGATTGGGGAGCCCAAATGCCCAAAGAGATGGTACGGCGCCCCTTTTTAATTTCCACCCTCCAGAAGGCTCCTTTGGAAGTTACCTTGCGCGTAACCCCGGCATCGCCTGCAGGCAGAAAAGCCCAACCAGCGGGAGGAGTTAATTTTTCACCCTTCTGCCCGATCAATTCACCGTTAGCCCCTGGTTTTACAATACACACTTCAATCGCCATAAGGATATTTTAGAAATGCAAAAGTAGCGTATTACCAGTAAATATAAGGTCAGATGGATGGCAATAAATACTTCAAATAAGATTTCCACCATTATGTATCAATTTCACTTGGTATTTGGATGAATATACCTTACATTTGATAAAATAAATATTATCGATCAAAACTTTTACCTTTATACTGAATGAAAACAAATTTTGTTACACTTTTTATTGGTATCATTTTTCTGTCGATCCAGGCAGTTCAGGCTGAGTCGAAGGTTTTGCTCAGGCTGAATCTTCAAAAAGGGACTAAATACGAAATGACCATGGACATGGACAATGCCGTTAATCAAACCATGATGGGCAAAGACATGAAAATCAGCCAGAAAATGGTAATGGTTTTTACTTACCATATTTTGGAGGTGTTACCCAATAAAAACTTTCTGATGGAATATTCAATTTCACACATGAAAATGAATATGGTGGTGAATGAAAAGGAGATGAATTTTGATTCCCAGCATCCCGATACGCTCAATCCAATGAGTGGTCTGTTTAAAGGACTATTTTATGATACCTTGAAACTGGAATTAAGTCCAAGGGGACAAGTTGAACGGGTTGAAGGATTGGAAGAATATGTAAAAAAGATAAGCCAGAATCCAATGATGGCACAAGCCATGCAAATGTTCAGCAGCGACAAAAGTTTTAAATCCTTTGTCGGACAGACCTTTAACTATTTCCCGGAATCGGAGGTTGCACAAGGAGATAAATGGACCAGCACCTTCACTTTACCGGCAATGATGAACATGGAAGCCGTTATGAATTTTGAAGTCGCGGCCATAGAAAAAGACCAGACTGTTTTAAATGTGCTATCGGATATCAATGTGGATGGTCCCTTTGAGCAGAACGGCATGAAATTTAATATAAAAATGACTGGAACACAGCATGGGTCGATGACCATCGACTCCAATGATGGCTGGTTTCGACTATCAGATCTGACTCAAAAAATGGACCTGACCATGAAGATGAAAAATCCACAAACCGGAGAAGATCTGGAAATCCCCATGCTGATGAATTCGGTGGCCATCATGACAGTAGTCAAAAAATAGCACCTCATATAAACATAAACCCTGAACCTGTTGATACGGGTTCAGGGTTTATTTCTTTAATTCATTCGATCCATTGGATTTTTCTCCAGGGAAAAATTATTAAAATACAGCTTTCACTATTTTTCTTGTATTGTCGGATACTCCATAAGTATAAATGTGAAGGCTCGGAACCTTGTGAGCGATCAGGTCTCTTGACTGCTGGATGGCCCATTCGGTACCCACTATCTTGGCATCATCATCGCAGGCACATTTACCTAGTTCGGTAGCCAATTCTTTCGGAATGTCAATGCTGAATAATTTTGGTAAAACAGTCAGTTGATTCTTCAAATTGATGGGTTTGATTCCCGGAATAATGGGAACCTGTATGCCGATAGCCCGGCAGCGATCCACAAAATCGTAGTATTTCTGGTTGTCAAAAAACATCTGCGTCACGATATACTCGGCCCCGGCATCCACCTTCTGCTTCAGGTACATCAGGTCAATTTCCAGATTGGGCGCTTCGAAATGTTTCTCAGGGTAACCGGCCACCCCGATGCAAAAGTCCATAGGGGCCGTATTCTTTAAATCCAGTTCAAGGTATTTGCCCTTGCGCAGGTTGACAATCTGTTCCACCAGTTGATTGGCATTGGAATGACCATTGGGTTCGGGCCTGAAAACATGTTCACCCTTTTGACCATCCCCCCGCAGGGCCAGTACATTCTGGATGCCCATAAAATTCAGGTCAATCAACACATGCTCCGTTTCACTCTTTGAAAAGCCCCCGCACAGGATATGGGGAATCACCGGGATGCCGTATTTATACTGAATGTTGGCAGCAATGGCAACCGTTCCAGGACGCTTGCGCACAATGCGTTTTTCGATGTGTCCATCCGGAAGTTCGACATAGATCATCTCGTCACGGTGGGTGGTGATGTTGATGTACTTGGGGTCAAAATCCAGCAGAGTTTCAATGGTGTTGTATATTTTGCTCGAATCGTTTCCTTTCAAAGGAGGCAAAAGCTCAAAGGAAAAAATGGTCGTGTTGCTTTGGCTGATAATGTCTATTACTTTCATTTCAAGAAATGGATATAGGAAATTCTCCGTTTAATTACTTCAATATGATTGTTTTGAACTCGGTAATTAATAATTTCAATTGTTTTGGGTTTATGCAATTTCTAATCCTGTTCTTTTTACCAAATCAACAAGAGGAGAATTCTCACTACTATAAAAACGATTTGTACCTACTAAAAAGGGTTCAATTCTAGAATTAACTTTTCTGGTTAAATTCCATATCTTCCCTGCTAAATAATCGTCATTGGCATTTTCTGTAACAATCATTAAATCAATATCACTTTCATTTGTTGCTGTATTTGACAAATAGCTTCCGTATAAAAAAGCTTTGTCAACTATTATACCTTCAGTCCTTAACAAGGATAAATATGTTTTTAATAGTTCTATAACTTCAATTTTATCCATTGTAAAAGATCTTTGGTTTTACTAAAATACTCGTTTACTCTTTTCTGATCAGGTAGATGCGGACTATAATCCGGATAACGTCCTTGCAATTGGTATTTCATTAATATTCCTAAAAAAATTTGAGTATCCTCATCAAATATTAATCCAATATTTTCTGAAAGATAAATCAGGTTATGAGTCCTCGGAGCAACATCTTCTATTTTCTTTACATAGCATGCTTTTATTGCTTTTTCAATCACTAAATAGCAGAAAAACAGTCCATGAAGATTTCTTTTTTCACGAATCAATAGACCTGCAGTAATAATATCATCCTCAGCACCATTAATCCAATAATCTATCTGTTTTTTTATATCAACCATTTATTTTGTCTCTTTTAAAAACATCCAAAATTAATAAATTCTTTGTAATAACTTGTTGTATTAAAATCAAGTAGCATATGAACTTTGGAAATGGACGATTCTTATTAGGCTAACCCAAACTATCTACTTTTATATCCCCTTATAATTCAAATTCGAGGGCATAAACTGTTCAATCACCTCCACGCTGACGCCTTTCCTTTGAGCATAGTCTTCCACCTGGTCTATGCCCACTTTCTCCAGGCTAAAGTATTTGGAATCGGGGTGGGCAAAATACTGGCCGCTTACCGATGCCGTTGGATACATGGCAAAATGCTCGGTAAGGCTCATTCCAAGGTCTGTAGCCCTGAGCATGTTGAACAGATTGCCTTTTTCATGGTGCTCCGGGCAGGCCGGGTAACCCAATGCAGGGCGTATACCCTGGTAATCCACATGGAGCATTTCCTCGAGGGACAGTTTTTCATCGGGAATATATCCCCAGAATTCTTTGCGCACCTTTTGATGCAGTAATTCGGCAAAAGCTTCCGCCAACCGATCAGCCAGTGCTTCCAGCATGATGGCATTGTAATCGTCATGATCTGCATGGAACTGCTTCATCCATTTCTCAATGCCAACGCCGGCTGTTACTGCAAAACCACCAAAATAGTCAGCCTTGCCGCTTTCTATGGGGGCCACGAAGTCGGATAGACAGTAATTGGGTGAACCTTCCTTTTTGGCCTCCTGTTGACGCAAATGATAAAAACGTCCGATTTCTTTGGTGCGGGTTTCATCTTCAAAAACAACGATATCATCCCCATCAGCATTTGAGGGCCAGATACTGAATACCCCATTGGCCTGAACCATTTTCTTTTCAGCCATTTGGTCAAGCATCCGGTTGGCATCAGCATATAGTTTACGCGCTTCCTCTCCCTGAAGTTCATCATTCAGGATTTCTGGGAACTTGCCTTTCAGTTCCCATACAAAAAAGAAAAATGTCCAATCAATGTACTTTCTCAACTCCTCGATCGGATAATCAATCAATTGTTTGACCCCAATGAAGTTGGGTTTATAAATGGGGGTATTGTTCCAGTCAATTTTCAACTTGTTATTCCTGGCCTGGACCAATGTAAGGTATTTCCGGGCCTTTTTCTGACTATGAAGGTCACGGATACCCTGGTATTCAGTGCGTAATTCAGCCATAAACAGTTTATTCCCTGATACCAGGCTGGAGGCCACACCCACTGCACGGGAAGCATCCTTCACATGTACCACCGGGTGCTGATACTGTGGGGCAATTTTAACGGCTGTATGTATTTTGGAAGTCGTTGCTCCTCCAATCATCAAAGGAAGATGGAAGTTGCGCCTTTCCATTTC
>DMFR01000281.1:12924-18085 GCA_003450125.1 Prolixibacteraceae bacterium
GAAGTTGCGCCTTTCCATTTCCGCCGCCACCTCTGCCATGATTTCAAGCGATGGCGTAATCAATCCGCTAAGTCCTATAATATCCACATTTTCGCGAATGGCTGTATCCAGTATCTTATCGGTGGGAACCATCACTCCAAGGTCAATCACATTGTAATTGTTACATCCCAGAACAACCCCCACGATGTTCTTACCGATGTCATGCACATCGCCCTTTACCGTGGCCATCAACACCTTCTTGCGGTTGTCAGTGGTATCGAGCAGATCCTTGTCAGCTTCAATATAGGGCAGTAAATAGGCCACCGCCTTTTTCATCACCCTGGCCGATTTAATGACCTGAGGCAGGAACATCTTTCCTGCGCCAAACAAGTCGCCCACCACGTTCATTCCTTTCATCAGGGGCCCTTCAATGATGTTGAGGGTTGGGTGATACAGGGGCAAAGCCTCGGCCATGTCCTGTTCAATGTAATCGGGCAAACCCTTTACCAATGAATATTCCAGCCTCTTTTCAAGGGGCAGTTCGCGCCACTCATCTTTTCTTTCCTCTTTGGCATCCTGTTCTTTCAAGGTTAAGGCAAATTCAAGCAGCTCTTCAGTAGCAGTCGGTATTTTATTCAAAACCATGTTCTCCACTTTCTCCAAAAAGTCCTTTGGAATGTCATCATAGATCTGCAACATTCCTGGATTTACGATTCCCATGTCCAGGCCAGCCTCAATGGCATGAAGCAGGAAAACCGAATGAATGGCCTCCCGCAACTGATCATTTCCACGAAACGAAAAGGATACGTTGCTGATGCCCCCGCTTGTTTTGGCAAAAGGGAGATTTTGCTTGATCCAGCGAACCGATTCTATAAAGTCAACCGCGTAATTGTTGTGTTCTTCAATACCTGTTCCAATGGTCAATACATTGGAATCGAAGATAATATCCTGTGGCGGAAAGTTAATTTCGTTCACGAGGATGTTGTAAGCCCGCTGGCAGATTTCAGTACGACGATTGAATGAATCAGCCTGCCCTTTTTCATCGAAAGCCATTACCACTACAGCTGCACCATAGCGTTTGATGCGACGTGCCTGCTGCTTGAATACATTCTCGCCTTCCTTCATGCTGATGGAATTCACAATAGCTTTGCCCTGCAGGCATTTCAGCCCTTCCTCAATGACCTCCCATTTCGAGGAGTCGATCATTACCGGTAGACGGGCAATGTCGGGTTCTGCCATCAGGAGGTTTAGGAAAGTAACCATTTCCTTTTTGGCATCCAGCATTGCATCATCCATGTTAACATCAATGACCTGGGCCCCATCGTCCACCTGGTTGCGGGCAATGGCAAGCGCTTCTTCATACTTTTCTTCCCTGATCAAACGAGCAAACTTGCGCGATCCGGATACATTGCACCTTTCGCCTATATTTACAAAATTGGTTTTCGAGGTAATGGTTACCGGTTCCAAACCACTGAGTTGGGTATGCTTGTCTTTCTTGTGTGGATGATGCGGTTCGGCATTCAGGGCTTTTTGAGCCAGTTTTCGGATATGATCGGGCGTCGTTCCACAGCATCCGCCTATGATATTCACAAATTTGTTATCCAGGAAATCACCCACCTGATGGGCCATTTCATCGGGCGATTCATCGTATTCGCCAAACTGGTTGGGAAGGCCTGCATTGGGGTATGCACTTACAAAGAAAGGCGCCTTCTTGGAAAGTTCTTCCAGGTAAGGGCGCAACTCTTTTGCTCCCAATGAACAGTTAAGCCCAATGCTCAAAAGGTCGATATGGGAAAGCGAAATTAAAAATGCCTCAACTGTCTGGCCTGAAAGGGTCCTTCCGCTGGCATCGGTAATGGTTCCTGAAACCATCACAGGCCGGCGCATTCCACGTTCTTCCAGCTCATCCTCAATGGCAAACAAGGCAGCCTTGGCATTCAGGGTATCAAAAATCGTTTCAACCAATAGCAAATCAACCCCACCATCGAGCAATCCTTTGATCTGTTCCCGATAAGAAGCTTTCACCTGTTCAAAAGTCACGGACCGAAAGCCAGGATCGTTCACTTCAGGAGACAGGGAAAGGGTCTTGTTCATCGGGCCGATGGCACCGGCCACAAAGCGAGGCTTCGATGGATCTTTTGCCGTATACTCTCGAGCTACCTCAACGGCCAGCTGGGCCGATTGCAGGTTAAGCCGGTAAACCCATTCTTCGATGTGGTAATCGGCCTGCGAAATACTGGTTGAGTTGAACGTATTGGTTTCAATGATGTCAGCGCCCGCTTCCAGAAACTGGGCATGGATGGCCTTGATAATCTCAGGCTTGGTGATGGATAGCAAATCGTTGTTCCCTCTCAGGTCGTGTTGAAAACCCTGAAAAACAGTTCCCCTGAAATCTTCTTCTGAGAGGCGGTATTTCTGGATCATGGTACCCATTGCTCCGTCGAGTACCAATACCCGTGTTTCAAGTTCCTTTCGTATATCTTTTTTATATGTCATCATCTATTAATGGGTTGGTTACTGAGCGGGTGACTTGAAGTCACCCGCTCAGTAAAACTATTTATTTTATCAATTTTATTTCAAATTTACCCCTAATTCCAATCTTATCGCCACAAATAATCACTGCCGAAAGGATTTCTGCAAACAACTCCGTTTGATCGATTGCCTTCTGAACATCCTCCGGTGATTTCACCCTATTGCCTATGGCAGTAGCAAAAGCATCAGCCAGTGCAGTATTCCGGCAAACAATCATGGCAGCATCTGCTTTCCCGAGACTGATGGATGGTCCAACAGTTCCCGATGAAGTACAAACTCCCAGGGGCGATTCTTCAGCCGGAATTTCGATGGCTATCTTTTCTGAAAGCACTGAATTCCCTGCATATACCGACAAGGTGATAGCCCTTTCAACCTTCAGGAAAATATCACCACCATTTTCTACCACCAATTCCTGAACATCAAAACTTCTGAGCAAGTGCAAGCCAACCGCTTCTGCAAAAGCTCCTGCAACAGCTGCCATCGGCCCCACTCCAGCCACTCTTGCGGCATCCGCCATACCCTTAACAATCGCCGGCGCATTCGGTTGTGGATAATGTGGACCAAACGTATGTCCATACACCGGATCTTGCAATAAATATCCTTCCAGAAGATGCCTTAGTTCTTTGACTTTCTGAAATGCAAAATCTTTCATCTCTTCCTGATAGGAACCCGGATCAACCCCAATCCACAAATCCGTATCTTTATAATTTACAATGAACGAACTAAAGCGTTCCCTTGAAAACTGCTTCCGGTAGGTTCGCTCTTCAATCATGTTTTATTGTTTTGAAGAGTTTAGAGTTTAAAGTTCAATGTTTAAAGTTGCGTGCCGATCGAAGGCTACCCAACCTTTAACTTTAAACCTTTAACTTTAAACTTTAAACTCATTTCTATTGCCTAAAATCTATCTCAAACAAATTCAGCGGACATGCAGGAACGCACAGTTCGCAAACAATGCATTTCTCGGAATCAAATTGAAGTTCCCATTTCTGATGATCCATTTCCAGGGCCCCTGCAAAACATACCGCCGTGCAGTTCCCGCAATGGATGCAACGAACATGGTCCCATGTAATCTTCTTGTTCAGCGGCTCGCAACTCACGTGGTTTTCTTCCAGGTAAGCAATTCCCTTTTTCAGATTCGAAGAAGTCGCTTCCAGTTCCAGTACCAGGCTGCCGGTTTTTCCCGGGCGGACTTCCGCTTTCAGGATATTGATCCTGATGTCAAAGTCCTTTACCAAATGGTAGCTCAAGGGCTTGTCCCCACTTTGGGAGGGAAATTTTAATACATATCTTTTTTTCTGCATGTTCATTGCTCACCTCCCTTGGTTTCTTTGAGTGATTTTAAAGACGTATTGGTGGGGAACATCTGTACTGGCTTGCTAATTTCAAATTCGCCTGCCAAAATGGACTGCTTGAGCAATTCAGCAATTTTACGCGCCTTGCTTAAACTGGAAACAGGGGCCGTTCTGACTTTTTTTCCCTGTACTTCAATTTCGCCTGACCGCAACTCTGCGTAAGTCACCCGCCCCAAAGCGGGCGTTCCTTCCACCCCATAATCCATCACGGTGGTATGAATCTGCTCGTTGCGGATTGAAACGTTTTTGGCAATATCGGCATTGAGCACCGGAATTGGGATTCCTATCCCTACAAATAAACTCACCCCGTATTTCTCGTAATAGGCAGCCTGCAAAAACTCAGACGACATCTCCTTCAGGTTACCCATGACAGCCAGCGTTGCAGAATTGCTCACCGGAACACCAAATTCGTTTTTAGGCTTCGAGGTATTGAATTGTGTCCCGGGCCAAACCACGAACCCTTGCGTTCCTCCAAGGAAGATGCGCGTTCCAATCCCGATGGTTTTCATTTCAGGGTCGTTCAGCAAGGGGCTCAGTTCCCCTGAAGTGGAATAGGTGGCATTGCGCATATTGGGAAGCAGACAACCCATGTAGGTATATTTCATCTGCGAGGTTGAATTGACGGCCACATTGTAATTTTGATAGGCGTTCCGGGGGTTAAACAGGATCATTTCATTGACCGATTCCTTGTTGATCATGGTCTTGATGTGTTTGCGCGGATAGCAATCCGTGCCTTTTCCCCAGGCCTCCAGTTCAATATCTTTCCCATCAACCAAATCCTGAATCACGTGTGCCCCTCCATATTTAGGGTTCTCCGGATCACAGGCTGTTGCCCCGATGTAAGTATCCACAGCGGCCAGCCCTTCATAGGCAGGCACCCCGTTGAGCCTTATCTTTTCCATCCTGATGGGTGGGTTCGCATGACCAAAATTGACAATGGCTCCTGAGGAGCACATGGCCCCAAAAGTGGCGGTAGTGACCACATCCACCTTTTCAGCGATCTCTTCAGAAGTGGCCGTAAGGGCCATTTGCGACACTTCTTCAGCCGTCAGCACAACCGCTTCTCCCCGCCTGATTTTCTCGTTGATCTCTTCGTATGTTTTTTGAATAGTCATAATTGATGATCTATATTTGTATCTTTATACACATGGACACATAGCATATAAAGTTAAAATATTTTTATGTGACCCAAGAATTTATTTGCTTATTTTTATTGCATTACACCATTGATATACAGTGATTTATATAATTTATGATTTATATTTCGTCTTTGACCTATGTTTCTATGTGTTTATTTT
>DMFR01000145.1:0-865 GCA_003450125.1 Prolixibacteraceae bacterium
AAATAAATAGTATCTGGCAAAATTATGCGATAAATATTAAATATTACGTGTTCACTACATCTATTTTATATTAATTTGAAGTCAACAATTTACTCATTTTTTTCCAAATTATGCCAACCCATATCCAATTACATTTCTCGTCACTGTTGAATTATTTTTTGATTTTAATTGTAATTAAACAGTCTTATGATTATTTTTATTGCGGATAAGCGAAAAATCAAACAATTTGAACAATAAATACTAATTTTTAGAAACCCAATTATGATCCTAGGACAAATTACCCCATTGATTTTTGGCATCAGGCCGGAATTTCTGCTCTTTGCTCTTACGCTTCTGGGCGTTGCATTATTCCACCGATACACCTTATGGGTAGCCCTCATCGGCCTTACGGTCATATTGGCTTTTAAATTTATTTTTATCCCCACGTTTAATCTCTCAGAGCATTTATTTGGTCATGTCTCATTTGCAGACCAAATCATTCACAAGAGCATGAGGGTCGGCGAATGGGGTACCCTGTTAAACTTGCTTGGCTTGTTGATCGGGTTTTCAATCCTATCCAGACACTTCGAACAATCCAGGCTCCCTGAATATTTGCCTAACTTGCTGCCCGATAACTGGAAAGGCCCCTTGGTTTTATTAATTACGGTCTTCATTATTTCTTCGTTTCTCGACAATATTGCAGCAGCATTGATTGGTGGCACAATTGCAATGGTTGTTTTTAAAAATAAAGTGCATATCGGGTATATTGCAGCCATTGTTGCAGCCAGTAATGCAGGTGGTTCAGGAAGCGTTATCGGCGATACTACCACTACTTTAATGTGGATTGAAGGTGTTTCCCCTTTTAATGTTTTACATGGCTTTATTG
>DMFR01000145.1:996-1477 GCA_003450125.1 Prolixibacteraceae bacterium
CCGCATTGGCCGCATTGGCTTTTTTCTCCATATTTGCCTCCCTTCAGCAGCATAAATATCAGCCCATACAAAAAGATGCAAAATCAAATATCATCATTGACTGGACACGTGTTGGAATTGTTGTCCTGATATTATTACTCACCATTGCCACCAATGTATACTTTGATTTTCCAGCACTTGGTGTATGGATTGCCCTTGGACTAGGAGCATTTATCCGTAAAACAGATTGGGCAGAAGGAAGAAATGCAATTGGCGGTTCCATCTTTCTGATCTCACTGGTTACTTGCGCTTCGCTTATGCCAGTTGAAGAACTTCCACCTGCATCATGGCATACCACCTTTTCTCTTGGATTTATTTCTGCTGTTTTTGATAACATCCCGCTTACCAAACTGGCACTCGAACAAAATGGGTATGACTGGGGAATGCTTGCCTATGCTGTTGGGTTCGGAGGATCAATGATCTGGTTTGGCTCTTCAGCCGG
>DMFR01000145.1:1604-1990 GCA_003450125.1 Prolixibacteraceae bacterium
ATCTGGTTTGGCTCTTCAGCCGGAGTTGCCATCTCCAGCAAGTTTCAAGAATCAAGATCTGTCTTCTTATGGATTAAATCAGGATGGCATATTATTGTTGCCTACATTTTAGGTTTCTTTATTTTGCTGTTCTTTATGGGATGGGAACCACAAATCATTCCAAGTAAATCACATGTTCCTAAGATCGAAGAACAAAATTCACCACCCCCATTATTGCCTCCAGTTGTGCCTCATCAATAAATTTCCTCCGGACACTAGGTGTATAAAGCATATAATTAATCCTTAGTACCTATTGACGTGTAACAGCTAATGCGACGGATTTTGATACTGGCTATTAGCTACTGGTTACTAGCAAGTAGCCAGTTACCAGAAGCAAGTAGCCAGAT
>DMFR01000145.1:2162-6251 GCA_003450125.1 Prolixibacteraceae bacterium
TTACCAGAAGCAAGTAGCCAGATTCATCATATCATCACTGACACGACACTATGACCGGCGTATAATTATTTTGTATTTTCATCACCTGGTTTAAATTGATATTCTTTCTCCGAAACTGATCGAACCTTCCACCTGACCTTGCCTATTTTGTCCTGACCTTCCACAAAGCACCGGGTATGCTTTGTGCAGTGTTTCGGTACGGTTTTCGTATCCTTATCTGTGCTTCTTGTGTGCTTCTTGTGTGCTTCTTGTGTGTTCAACAACACAGAAGATGCACAGAAGATGCACACAAGATGCACACAAGAAGCACACAAGATCTTAATGGAACCTTACCTGAATAACAACCAAGGATCAAGGAAATAATGAACAGTTGCAAATTTCCTCCAGGTCCGATAGGACTGTCGAAATTAGAATTGAACAGCCCTGAGTTTAATTCATCTTCCGTGGGGAAGCATTTTTCCCACAACAAACCCGAAGTTGTTGTTTTTGTTAAAACCTTTATAGCGCGCCTGTAACTTAGTAATAGAACAAAAAAGGGCTGCTGATCGCAAAATCAGCAGCCCTTTACTCCATGTTATTTCAAAAGACTATGGCTTTACTTCCCAGCAGCATCGTACCGGTGAAACAATCTTGCCTTCAGTTTTTAATACATTCATGGCTTTCTCAACCACTTTTTTATCCAACCCTGATAATTCTGCAATTTCACCTGCTTTTACTGGTTTACCGGCAGCAGTCATTACAGCTAAAACTTTTTCAACGCTCATATCTTCTTATTTTAAAATTTCAAGCCGCAAGCTAAATTAAAATTTTCTAATTAAAACCTTCCATCCACGATTTTCCAATCCAGTACTTTCCAGAAATCTGCTATATAAGCTGCACGGAGATTTTGTTTGTCCAGGTAATAGGCATGTTCCCACACATCGCAGGTCAAGAGTGGAGTCGATCCATCGCGCAGTGGATTCCCGGCATTGCTGGTTTGAACAATGGCCAGTTTTCCATCTGCCGTCTTTACCAGCCAGGCCCAACCTGAACCAAAGAGCGTAGTTGCAGCCTTGTTGAATGCTTCCTTAAAGGCATCTAACGAGCCAAAAGTAACATCTATGGCAGCTTTTAATCTGCCTTCTGGTACTTCTTTCGGTTTGGGTGAAAACTGATCAAAATAGAAAGTGTGGTTAAAGACTTGAGCAGCATTGTTAAAAATACCACCTTCCGCTTTTTTAATAATGGCTTCCAGTGTCGCATCTTCGAATTCAGTACCTACAATCAGGTTATTGACATTGGTCACATAGGCCTGATGATGTTTGCCATAATGAAACTCCAGTGTTTGTCGACTGATATAAGGTTCAAGGGCATCTTGTGCATAGGGTAATGCAGGTAATTTAAAACTCATGTTAGTTATCTTTTTGGTTAAACAATAATGCTTTTTGTTTTTCAGAAAGATAACGGAATCCGGCATCAAAAGGTTTGATAAATCTGTAATATCCCGCTTATTTATAATAATTCTGAATAAGTGTTCATAAAAACAAAAGACCTCCTTTGAGTTTCAGGAGGCTATATATAAAAACAAAACCGCCCGGGACCTCTGTCCCGGGCGGAAAAAAACCAAAAATCAACTAACCTTTAAACCGTTGGGCAACTTCATCCCAATTAATCACGTTGAAAAAGGCTTCCAAATAATCAGGTCGCCTATTTTGATACTTTAGATAATATGCATGTTCCCATACATCCACCCCAAGCACAGGCGTTCCTTTTACATCAGCCAAATCCATTAACGGATTGTCCTGATTAGGAGTGGATGAAATTACCAAACCTTCACCCTGCTTTACCAGCCATGCCCATCCAGAACCAAATCTGGTGAGGGCTGCTTTGGTAAAAGCTTCTTTAAAATTTTGATAGGACCCAAAAGAGGCATTGATCACTTTCAACAAATCTCCCTCTGGCTGCCTGGCCCCTCCTGGAGTCATGATTTCCCAGAAAAAATTGTGATTGTAAAAGCCTCCTCCATTGTTGCGAACTGCAACCTGCTGGGTCGATATATTGGACAAAATTTCTTCAATTGTTCTTCCTTCAAGGACTGTGCCCTGAACGGCAGCATTCAGATTGTTGGTATATGCTGCATGGTGCTTGTCGTGATGGATTTCCATCGTCTTTGCGTCGATATAAGGTTCGAGCGCATCAAAGGCATAGGGTAATGCCTGTAATTCGAATATCGTTTTGGTACTTGTTTCGGTTGCCATTTTGGTGCTTTTTTGTAATTCAGATTTAAGACTACTTAATCTTCTATGCAAACGTAACACCTATTTAGATTCCTTCCAAATAAGAAGATGTTTTTTTTAATCAAAGTTTTCTATTGCCCATAGATAAGATCAATAGGTGAAACTGCTCCCTCCCAGAAACTCCCTGATCAGTGAGGTTGGAGGGATTTCCAGATCGTCAATGGGCTTGAAATAAGACAAGAATTTTAGTAGTCGGTTGCTTTCACTGAATTCTTTCTGGTTCTCGGTAACCGATTTTAACAAGGGTTCTGCATATTTTTTCAACACGGCCAGTTCATACACCAAGGCTGAATTAAACATGACATCCGCATTTTCCTGGTAGGGGAAAATGTTCTTGTCTTCACCCGCCCGAACACTTGGCCATCGCCTTATGGTTTCCTGTGCCGAGTAGCTGCGGTACTTACTATCTCGGATGATCCTCCTGATCAAACGGTTGTCCGTAGTGGATATGTGATTTTGATCGTCAAAGGAAATCTGGGTCAAGGCAGATAGAAATATTTTATAGGTATTTTCCGCCTTAATATGGGGGATTAGGTTGGGGTTCATTCCATGGATACCTTCAACAATCAATATGCTTCCCGGTCCTAGCTGCAGTATTTTACCCGAAGCTATCCGCTGACCTAAGGCAAAACTGAACAATGGCAGTTCAACGGCTTCATGGTTGAACAGCCGGATCAAGTGTTCATTAAAGAATTCCACATCAATAGCCTCAATGGCTTCAAAGTCATATTCCCCGAAAGCATCTTTGGGCGTTTTGTCCCTGTCAACAAAATAATCATCCAGCGAAATGACTACCGGTTTTAGTCCATTTACGGCCAACTGAACCATGAGCCGCTTGCTGAAAGTAGTCTTTCCTGAAGCCGATGGCCCTGCGATCAGTACAATCTTCACTTTATCCTGCCGGGCATGGATCACATTGGCAATTTCTGCCACTTTCTTTTCGTGCAGGGCCTCCGATATTTTAATGATATCGCCTCCTTTGCCATTTAATGTGTTTTCATTCAAATTAGCAAGGTTGGCCACTTCCAGTATCTCCACCCATTCCCGGTGTTCCTGAAAGACCCCGAACAGCTTTTCTAATTTAGTAAAGGGTTGTACTTCACTAAACTTCGCTGGATTAGGAATCCTCAGTAGCAATCCGTTGTAATAGGGAACAAGGTCAAAGATCTTCACATAGCCTGTTGAAGGGACCATATATCCATAGAAGTAATTGGCCATGATACCCAGGAAATAGAGATAAGAGAATAGGTCACCCTGCTGTTCCAATAGCCTGGCCTTAAAAAACAGGTTCTGCTGCCGGCAAATTTCAACAGCCTCGCTACTTGGCAATCCCATTTTCTTAAATGGAACATCCAGATCAATCAATTGTCGCATTTCTGTCTTGATGGCAAAGATGTCAGATTCCGTAATAGGCCTTTGCAAGCCTGCAAGCTCACAATAATAACCACGTGCGATACCATGCATCATCTTCAGCTTTACCTGCGGAAATACCTCATGAACGGCAGCATATAAAATAAAGAACAATGAACGTGTGTATAACCGCATGCCATCAGGATGTGAATAATCGATAAATTCAACCTTCTTGGTTTTTACAAATACAAAGGAGAGTTCCTTCACCTTGTTATTGACCAGGGCGCCAATAATCGGATTCTTGAGCTTTAATCCAAAATCATCCTTAATTTCCATCAAAGTGATGCCCAAGGGATAGCTCCTTTTGGTGTTGGTATTGACGCAATAAATGTCGATTGTATTTGTTGTCATGCCGCTCAATGTTAGGTTAAATGGTTAATTGGTTTGATGGTTAAATGGTTAA
>DMFR01000145.1:6433-16342 GCA_003450125.1 Prolixibacteraceae bacterium
TTTGATGGTTAAATGGTTAAATGTTCCAGGTTCCAAGTTCCAGCCTAGAGTATCGTCCTTTCAAAATTTTCTTATTTCTTATTTGATGTTTCTTATTTTTCATTGTCCAATTGTCTCATTTTCTCTTTTTCTCTTTTTCTCATTTTCTCCCCTTCTCATTTTCTCCCCTTTTCATTTTCCCACACCCTTGCCATTCAATTCCGGCCTCAGGTATTGCGCGGTAAACGATTCCTCGTTCTTAATCACTTCTTCAGGAGTTCCAAAGCAGACTACTCTGCCCCCCTCTTTGCCGCCTTCGGGACCGATGTCTATCACATGGTCCGATACCTTGATTACATCCATGTTGTGTTCGATTACAACCACTGTATTTCCCCTGTCTACCAATTTATCCAATACCTCCAGAAGTATCCTTATATCCTCGAAATGAAGCCCTGTGGTGGGTTCATCCAAAATATACATGGTTTGTCCGGTATCTTTCTTGGCAAGCTCTGTAGCCAGTTTCACCCGTTGCGATTCTCCTCCCGAAAGGGTTGTGGACGATTGTCCCAGGGTAATGTATCCCAACCCCACATCCTGAATGGTTTTCAGCTTATGGGCAATCGAAGGGATGTGCTCAAAGAACTCGACTCCCTGGTTGATGGTCATGTCCAGTACGTCGCTGATGGATTTCCCCTTATACCTGACCTCAAGGGTTTCACGGTTATAGCGTCTGCCGTTACAGGTATCGCAAAGCACATACACATCAGGCAGGAAATTCATCTCAATCTGCTTCAGTCCCCCACCCTGGCAATCTTCACAGCGTCCGCCTTTCACATTAAAGGAAAAGCGTCCGGGGGGATAAGCCCTGATCTTGGCTTCAGGCAACTGGGCAAACAAATTCCTGATATCTGAAAACACTCCTGTATAGGTTACAGGATTGCTTCGTGGGGTGCGTCCAAGGGGCGACTGATCAACCTGGACGACCTTGTCAATATTGTCAAGTCCCTCTATTTCCGTATATGGAAGCGGATCTTTAAGGGAGGTATAGAAATGCTGGCTCAAGATAGGCTGCAAGGTGGAATTGATCAGGCTGGACTTTCCACTTCCTGATACTCCCGTAATACAAATCAACTTCCCAAGCGGGAAATCAACTGATACATTCTTCAGGTTATTGCCCGTGCATCCTTTGAGCGAAAGCACTTTGCCGTTCCCTTCTCTTCGTTTCTTCGGAACCTTGATCTGAGCCTCGCCCAGAAGGTACTTTGAAGTCAGTGTTCCTGCTGTCAATATCTGCTCAGGCGTTCCGGCAGCTACTACATGACCTCCGTGGACTCCTGCAAAAGGACCCATGTCAATCACATAATCGGCATTCATCATCATGTCCTTGTCGTGCTCTACCACGATGACCGAGTTTCCTGTATCGCGCAACTGCTCCAGGGAATGAATCAGCCGAAGGTTGTCCCTGTGATGCAGTCCGATGCTTGGCTCATCAAGGATATAAAGCACATTGACCAGCTGGGAACCGATTTGCGTAGCCAGCCTAATGCGTTGTGTCTCTCCGCCTGACAAGGTTTTCGAAGTACGGTCAAGCGAAAGGTATTTTAATCCCACATCCAGCAGGAATCGTATACGGTCTCGGATTTCCTTGATCACCTCGGTGGCTATCTTTTGCTGCCTGTCCGTCAATCGGTCTTCCAAATGATCAAGCCACTGGCTTAATTCAGAAATATCCAGTTGTGCCAGTTCCGAGATGTTCTTTCCATCGATACGGAAATAAAGTGATTCCTTTTTAAGCCGCTGCCCGTTACATTCGGGACAGGGCGTTTCACGTACAAATTGGTTGGCCCATTTCTGCGCCTTCTGCGAAGGATTGTCATCTTTCTGCAGGTCAATGTATTTGATTACCCCTTCGTAGGTCATCATGTAATTCATGGAAACGCCAAGGGGTGAGTTCTTCAGGTGTATCCGTTCATTGGTTCCAAACAAAATGGCATTCAGGCCATCTTCAGGAATATCCTTGATAGGGGTTTTTAGGGTAAAACCGTACATTTCACCCAGGGCTTCTATCTGCCAGAAAACAAGGCTGTTCTTATGTGGCCCCAGTGGAGCAATACCCCCATTCTGAATACTCTTGTTGTTGTCTGGAACAATCTTCTCCAGATCGATTTCACTGATCATTCCCAGCCCGTTGCATTTGGGACAAGCGCCCTGTGGAGAGTTGAACGAGAAGTTATGAGGCGCAGGCTCGTTGTAGGAGATCCCCGTTGTGGGGCACATCAACTGCCTGCTGTAATACTTGGCCAGCTGGCTTTCATGGTCCAGGATCATACAAATCCCATGACCATTTTTCATGGCAATCTGCAGGGAGTCATGCAGTCGTTTATCGCTTGCCTCGTCTACCAGGATACGGTCAATGACGATCTCGATGAAGTGGTTCTTGTACCTGTCAAGCCGCATAGCAGCCTTCAGTTCGGTGACTTTCCCATCGATACGCGCATTCAGAAACCCTTTTTTGAGGATCTGCTCAAACAACTCGCGGTAATGTCCTTTTCGTCCCTTTACCACCGGAGCCAGGATCAGGATTTTTCTTCCTGCAAATGACTCCTTAATCAGCTTTAGTATCTGATCATCGGTATACTTGACCATCTTTTCCCCCGTGTTGTAGGAAAAAGCTTCTCCAGCCCTCGCATACAACAGGCGCAGGAAATCGTAGATTTCAGTCACTGTACCCACCGTCGAACGGGGATTTTTGTTGGTGGTCTTCTGTTCGATGGCTATCACAGGGCTTAGTCCTGTAATCAGGTCAACATCGGGGCGTTCCATGTTACCCAGAAAAGACCTGGCGTAGGCTGAGAATGTTTCGATGTAACGCCTTTGCCCTTCTGCATAGATGGTATCGAAGGCCAGCGATGATTTGCCGCTCCCGCTCAAGCCCGTGATGACCGTTAATTTGTTTCTTGGAATCTCGACGTTGATGTTTTGCAAATTATGCACACGTGCACCGTGAACCGTAATTTTTCCATCTTCTTCCGTCGAACTTTCCGGCTTATATTTATTTTCAGTAATCTGCATTGATCGTTTTTATAATTTTGAAGAGTTAAGAGTTGAAAGTTTAAAGTTGCTTGCCGATCATGATGCAACTTCAAAGTTTAAAGTTAATGAATTGGCAGCTATTGATCGGCACGCAACCTTGAACTTTAAACCTTGAACTTTAAACACTTTCATAACTCAATGGATGATTGTCCGGAACCCTTTCACCGGAATCTTCAAGGTATACGTTTTCCTGGTCGGGTTTTTCAGAAATGTTTCCCGTATCCAGGGATTAAACATTTTTAGGATCTTATAGTTTATCCCGTTGTCAATGGCGAAGGTTGCCCAGTCTGTAACCGGCCTGTTTACCTCTACATTTTTGGTTTCAATAATGGGGTAAAGCTGATCTTTAGGGATGGCGAACCCATACTTTTCAGGATCTTCCATCACCAGTTTGAAGGCCAGGATGCGGAACACATAGCGGGTGGTTTCTTCGCCAAACTGCAAGTCGTAGTAACTTTTTACCCGCTGTTGGGTGATTTGCCGATCAATAAACCCCCTCCCGCTATTGTAGGAGGCCGCCACCAACGACCAACTACCGAATTTCAGGTAGTCATACTTGAAGATACGGCAGGCAATCTGGGTCGCTTTTTCGATGTTGAACCGCTCATCCACTTCCGAATTGACTTCCAGTCCACACTCCTTGGCAGTACCTTCCATGATCTGCCATAGCCCAGCTGCTTTGACAGACGATACTGCCCGGATATCAAATCCGCTTTCAGCCACACACAAATACTTAAAATCCTCAGGTATCCCGTATGATTTAAGGATGGGTTCAATGATGGAGAAATAGCGTGGCGCATTCTTGATATACCGGATGGTCTGCGATTGGAAATACATAGCGGACATGATCTCGCGGTCCAGACTCTCGCGCACGTCGTAATAGTCCAATGGAACTTCTTCGCCGGCAAAGCTCAGCTTGGAGGGCAATTCGACCGAGGTAAAAAGATGGGTTCCGATCGAATCGGGTAACTGGGAGCCCCTGCTGGAACAGGCGGTCATGGGTAAAAGAAACAAGGCGGGAAGAGCCAAAATCCATTTGCTGAACCCCAAAGATATTTTAATCGACATACGATGCTTTTCAAAAATTGACAATTTGCAAAAATAATGGTTTTAATTTCCTCAGGCAACAAAGCTTGTTTTTTATTCTGTACGATTCGATTCCAGGGAAGGATGTTTATAAAAGCCTTTGTTCTTGTTGACCTTAGCGCTTTTCACCTTCCATTCTTTCGATAGACCAATTCCATAGGAACTCCGTACCCTCGCCCTACCTTCTCTTTCCTTTCTGTAAGCTTTCTGTAAGCTAACTGTAATGTATCTGTATTATTTATTACAAATACATTACAGTTAGGTTACAGAAAGCTTACAGAAAGGAATAAGAAGGTAGGACGATGGTATAGGGATGAACTATTGCATGGCACTTTAGATTAGCGCCCTGAGGATGTGGATAAGAATTGAACCTTGGATCACATTACATTCTTGAGGGGAAGTGTTTCATAATTTACACCAGGGATGTTTTTTGTTGGAAAAACCTTACTTCTTTCAAAAAACCTTAGTAACTTAGCTCAACCCCCTGTACCCCAACCTTATTTCCCTTATTTACCATTAAAATAGAATTCAATAATCTTTACACCCATTTTGTTTTCATCACTTTTAAAAGACAACCTGTAATCCTTGAGAAAAGTCGCATAAGGATTGAAAAATACATTACCGGCATTGTCAAAAATAATGGCTCAAAGCTTTATGCCATTTATGCCAACCCTGAACACATGCACATTCTAGTATCACGATCACCCACTCTTTCGGAGGTAGAACTGGCCACCATCATTGCCGATAGTTCAGAAAAATTTATAAATGAAAATAAGCTTGTAACTGGTCATTTTACTTGGCAACAATCGGCAGCTGCTTTTTCTGTTTCCAAATCAGATATTGACAAGGTATGCAAATACATTCTGAATCAGCCGGAACACCACAAAAAAGTGAGTTTTGCACAAGAGTATGACCAGTTTTTAAAGTTTTATGAAGCCAATAGTCATAAGGTAAATAAGGTTGGACTCTGGGATCCTATACCGGTTACTAAGGTTCCAATAAAAAAGTAAGGTTTTTAAAACTTAATATGGAATAATTTTGCTTTCCCTACAAAAATATAATGTGATCCTGAACCTTCCCGACTATTGATGACAATAAAAAACCGGACCAATAAATTGACCGGTTTTTCTATGAGAGGGTACCACAGAGTTCTTGATGCAGTCTTTGTTTTGTTGACTGTTGATACTATAACGAAAAAAGCGCCAAAATGTTTTCCATGCGGAATAATAACCTTCAAATTAAATGCAATATATTTTATTGTAAAAAAATAATATTATTTAACAATTTTAAATAATATGAACCGTTATCTTTACACAATTAAACCACCAAAGATTCAATTGAACACCTGACATGAGAAAATCAACTGCCTTCCTTGTACTTCTTCTGATCACACAACTTATACATGCTCAAACATTTACTATCCGTGGATTTGTTTCTGATCAATCCAATGGAGAACGATTACTGAACGCCAACGTTTATGAGCAGAGAGTGAACCGGGGAACGGTTACCAATAACTTCGGGTTTTACAGCCTTACATTTCCTGCAGGCAAGTATTCAATTGCCTGTTCTTTTGTGGGTTATCAAAGCCAAATCCTTACGATCAACCTGCAAAGGGACACGGTCGTAGATTTTAAACTGGCCGTAAAAGCCGATATGGCAGAAATAAAAGTGATCGGGCAAAAAGTGGAATCCCAATTGACCAGTACCCAGATGAGCCGGGTGGATGTTCCGATGGAAAAGGTGCAAAGCCTGCCTGCCTTCCTGGGGGAGGCCGATGTGATAAAAACCATACAGCTCTTGCCGGGCGTACAATCGGGATCGGAAGGAACCAGTGGATTGTATGTACGTGGCGGAGGACCCGATCAGAATTTAATCCTTTTGGACGATGTTCCTGTTTACAATGCAGAGCATCTCTTTGGGTTTTTCTCGGTGTTCAATCCCGATGCTATTAAAAGCGTTTCGTTTTATAAAGGAGGCTTCCCGGCACGCTATGGGGGAAGACTGTCTTCGGTTCTGGACATCAGGATGAAGGATGGGAATGAGAAAGAGCTGCATGGCAACTTTTCCATCGGGTTGATTTCATCGAAATTCAATTTAGAAGGACCATTGGTAAAAGACAAGACCACCTTTAACCTTTCGGCCAGAAGGACTTATATCGACCTGCTGGCAAGGCCACTGATCACAAAAAACTCCAATGGGCAAGATGTAGGGGGCTATTACTTTTATGATTTGAATGCAAAAATCACCCATAAATTCTCAGACCGCAGCCGCATCTATTTAAGCGCTTATAACGGACTGGACAAGGCATACGCCCGGCATGACTCCAAGGATACCTGGAATGGGCAAACGACACAAAACAAAGAGGACCTTGGCATCGGATGGGGAAATATCACCACTGCCCTTCGCTGGAACTACCTTTTCAGCAACCGCCTCTTTGCCAATACGACCATTACTTACAGCCGGTACTTGTTTAACGTCAATGAAAAAACGGTCAATAAGAATCTGACCACGGGAGAAAATGGAGACCTATTTGGACTGAATTATAAATCAGGCATTGAAGACTTCGGACTGAAAATGGATTTTGATTATTTTCCTAATCCCGACCACAGAATCAAATATGGTGGAAACATCATTGACCATACCTTCAGACCCGGTATCCTGGCCTATAATGAAACAAAATCTCAAGACAACTTTGATTCAAAAATTGATACCGCTCTCGGGAACCCGAATATACGCGCACAGGAACTCTACGCCTATTTTGAAGACAACATTGACCTGACATCAAGGCTATCGGTCAATGTGGGCCTTCATTCCTCGGCATTCTTTGTTGATGATACCTTCTATGCCTCCCTTCAACCACGTGTATCGGCCCGGTGGTTGGTTTCTAACCATTTGTCGGTGAAGGGGGCTTATTCAAAAATGAGTCAGAACATTCATCTGCTTTCATCTTCTACAATAAGTCTGCCGACAGACCTATGGCTGCCGACCACCAAAAAAGTAAAGCCCCAGACCTCTCATCAATTTGCCCTGGGAACAGTTTACCAGGTGAATCCAGCTATTGATTTCAGTATAGAAGGATTTTATAAGTCGATGAATCATTTATTGGAGTACAAGGAAGGGGCTTCGTTTGTGGGGGCTACTACCGGTTGGGAAGACAAGGTAGAAATGGGTAAGGGCTGGTCATACGGAGCGGAAGTGCTGCTTCAGAAAAATACAGGGAAGACAACAGGGTGGATTGGCTATACCTGGTCAAAAGCGGAACGCCAGTTTGATAACCTGAACTGGGGAAGGAAGTTTTATGCCCGGTATGACCGCCGTCATGATGTCAGCTTTGTAATGACGCACACCTTTTCAAAGAAATTTGATATCGGCCTTACCTGGGTTTACGGAACAGGAAATGCTGTTACCCTTCCTACCCAAAATATAAATGCTGCCCCCATACCATTTTCATCCAATTCTTACTACGGTTATCAAAACCAATATGAATATTACGGCCAGCGGAACAATTACCGGATGCCTTCCTACCACCGGATGGATGTAGGGTTTAACTTTCACAAGCAAAAAAAGCATGGCATCCGTACCTGGAACCTGAGCGCTTACAATGCCTATGGAAGGCAAAATCCCTTCTTTCTCTATTTCGAATCCACAACACCATCCGAAGCCCAGGCAACGGGCAAATCAAGAAAGCTGAACCAGTTGAGCCTCTTTCCCATCATTCCATCCATTTCCTACAGTTACAAATTCTAAAAGCCAAACTCCATGCAACGAATTATATTCTTCAGCCTGATGCTTGTTACACTTTTATCGTGCAACAAAACCATTAATTTTGACGACCAGGAACTGGCTCACTTTGTTGTAGTGAACAGCATGATCGGCACTGACAAGAACTTCTCCGCATCGCTGACCCAAAGTACCTCCATCCTGACCGATGGGCAAACCAATCCGCCCCTTGAAGGAACAATGGATCTGTACGAAGACGGAACACTGATCAGGCAATTCCCTTCGCAGAGGGGTGGTTTTTCAGCTTTAGACATTCAACCTAAAGCGGGAAAGAATTACCGCATGGTAATTTCAGCCAATGGCCAGCAAGTGGAGACTGAAACAACCATTCCCACTCGGACAGATGTAGTTTCGATTGATACCATCAGCACTAAAACCCAATTTAATTCTAAAATTATCAATTATAAACTTAAAATCAAAGATACCGTGGGAGAAGATTTTTACAGGCTAGTCATTTTCCAAGATGCGCTGGTAAAGTTTCCTGCGGAAAAGGGAAATAATGATACCACCCGATATTTCCTCTATAAAATTCAGAATCAAATCCTGTCAGATGATCCGGTTTTTAAAAGTGTGTACAATAATTTTGGAGATGAGATCATTGACTATGGCCCCGGAAATGATTATTCTATTTTTCCCGATACTTATTTTCAGGGCAAGGAATATACCCTTCAATTTAAAACTTACTTCTATTACAGCAATCCTGCCAATCCCAATTTGGGTGGCGGCGGTTCCGGTAATTCCAATCCTGCAAGTGGGCCACAGAAAATATTTGACCGAACGACCATTCATATTCAGCATTTGTCAAAAGATTTATATGCCTATTTGAAATATCTTAAACTGTATCAGAATTATCACTCCAATCCATTTTCAGAACCTGTTGCCGTTTACTCGAATGTAAAGAATGGTGCGGGCATCTTCGCTGGATTCAATGATGAAGCTAAGTTTATATATGAAGATACATACATCCCCTATTCCATTGATACCATTAAAGTGGAAAAAGACCCTTCCTCTGGATATCAATATAACTAAAATAGGTTGGATTAAATTTCTTTTTCACGCAACCTTTTCATTCTTCAATCCATCTAATAAAAAAAACCAAAGGAATAACGATTGCAACAGATCGTAAAAACTGCTAACCCATGAAAAGAATTATCATCCTGTTATTGTCCTGCCTGATTTTGGTTCCGGCATTTGCCCAGAAGACCAAAAAAGACCAGGTATTCCTCAAGTCAGGGGCCGTCATCAAGGGACAACTGATCACCCATGATGCTGAAATTGTGAAAATCAATTCTGCCGGCAATGAATGGGTATTTAAAAATGAGGATGTTGACAGCATTTCAAAATTCAAAAGAGCAGTCAAAAGAGAAGTGAGAACTACCCAGGGTTATTTCTTCGATACCTCAATGGGTGTCTTGGTAGGCAATTCGGGAAACAGCCAGAAGTATCCCTTTTCATTTATGACCGCGGTTAATTTCAGGCTCATCAGGAACGTATACCTGGGAGCAGGCCTTGGGGCTGAATTTCTGCAAGAAACCTACATGCCCGCATTTGGACAACTTCAATGGCGGTTCAGGGATACCAGAACGACCCCATTTCTCAATCTACAGTTGGGCTATCAGGTTCCGCTGGAAGATGTGAGGGGCAGTTCAATGGTCTATTATGACTATTATCCTTACCCGCAAACCAGTTCGAAGATCCATGCCGATGGAGGATATCTGATTAATCCATCATTTGGCTTTCAACATTTTTCATCCGAGAACCTTGGATGGTTCTTTTCATTCGGATATCGCTACCATCAACTGAACTATTCAGGGGACAACAACTACAAGCTGGAAACCAATTTCTCGCGTCTTTCACTGAAAATCGGATTCATCTTTAATTAACCCTCAGCCATGAAACAAAATTCCTATATACTTACGCTGCTGATCTTTATGCTTGCCTTCAGTTCGGCTTGTACCGACAAGGTATACG
>DMFR01000145.1:16364-18075 GCA_003450125.1 Prolixibacteraceae bacterium
CTATATATACTTACCTTCCTGATCTTTACGCTTATATTCAGCTCGGCTTGTAGCGACAAGGCCTACGAAACATTTACAGCCAACGCCCCCATTTATATGAGTTACGAGGAATTGCGTTCGGCAGTGAAAATGACAGAGCCCCGAGAGATGAACAACCCGGGGAAGATCTATTTCAAGGACCAGTATATTTTTATCAATGAACTGCTGAAGGGGGTTCATGTGATTGACGTGAGCGACCCTTCTAATCCGCAAAACAAGGGTTTTATTGAGATTCCCGGCAATGTCGACATCGCCATTAAGGACAATATCCTGTATGCCGACAGTTATGTAGACTTGGTTTCGATTGATGTTTCCAGCCTTTCTGCCATTGCTGAAGTGGGACGCGTACAGAAAGTTTTCCCATACACTTTGCCCAAATACAATGAAAAATTACCGCTTGCCAAACTGGATGAAACAAAAGGGGTGGTGATCGGCTGGGAAGAGAAAAGTGTGAGGCAGGAAATTGAACAACGTTATTATCCAAATTATCCCCGCTGGGAAAATTTCACCACAGATAAGAGCTATGCCAGTTCAAGTATGGGCGGCATGGTTGAGACGACCTTTGGCGTAGGAGGCAGCATGGCACGATTCGGTTTGTACAAGGACTTTTTATACACCATAAATGCGTACAGTTTACTAACCTTTAAGCTGGTGTCCAATTCTGAAGTCAATTTGCTGAACACTACAAATATAGGATGGAATGCGGAAACCCTATTTATTACTGATAATCACCTGTTCCTTGGAACACAAAATGGCATGATTGTTGAGTCACTTGAAGTGCCTGAAAAGCCGGTGCAGATAAGTGCATATGCACACATGACCTCCTGCGACCCGGTAGTGATTAAAGGAGACCTGGCATTTGTAACCCTCAAAGGAGGAACCACCTGCCGGGGTGGAACACTCAATCAACTGGATGTGATCCGTATGAGCGATGGATATACTAAATTCACCTTGCTCAAATCATATCCAATGGTTGGCCCTCAAGGCCTGGGTATTGATGATGAACTGTTGTTTATCTGTGATGGGGATGCAGGCTTGAAAATATACAATGCAGCTGATCCGATGACCATTAAAGACCATCTGGTGGCCAGTTTTCCGTCCATCAATGCCTATGATGTGATTCCAGTGAACAACTACCTGTTCATGATCGGGGAGAATGGATTTTTATTGTACGATTATTCAAATATTCAAGATATAAAACAAATAGGGTTTATTCCAGTAGTGAAGAAAGCCTGACCCAGTCCCGAAAAGGACTACTTGATGAACTCTGTGGTATCCTCTCACAAAAAAACCGGACAAGGTAATTGCCCGGTTTTTATTTTTTATTTTATACAAATTACACGAATTATTACGAATTACACGAATTCTTGTGTCTATCAATCAAGTAATCAAGCCATTCATCAGCCAGTTCCCCAACCTTCATAACATTAGTAACCAGGGCAGCCCCCGAAACCCTAACCTTAGTAACCTTCTATGCTTATTTACTTCAAACATAGAAAGTTACTAAGGTTTGGGTTTCGGGGGCTGCCATTTGTTACTAGGGTTATTACGGTTAGGGGACTAGCGGTTACTATTCTGTAGTTACAACAAGCATATCTAAGGATCCAAAAAGCTAAAATTGTTATATTTACCGAAATAACTTACGTTATTAAGTAATAGAAACTAAATAATG
>DMFR01000137.1:0-1192 GCA_003450125.1 Prolixibacteraceae bacterium
ACATGAATCAAAGTTCAGACATTTACAGTTCAGACATTTTCACACCGTACATCATCGCCCCGTGTGCCGGAAGGTGAACCACAATGCCTTTTCCTACCCGGCCTGCCTCTGATTTCTTCCAAAGGTCACGGACCATTGACTGTTCGGTGACTCCCCATTCTTCGGCTGTACAGGTAACATCAGTAGCCTGGTCTGAAACGTTCAGCAGGGCAATGTACCTGGATTTATTTTCCTGGTCATCAGCGCTCCAGATACTCACTCCATCCCTGAACCTGATCTCGCGGTTATTGGTCGAATGCTGGTTGACCCGGATCACTTCTTCGTTGGTGATCAGGGAAGTGGTAAAGGGGTCATTATCGGGTAAGTTACCCCCAAACATCAGCGGTGAACGAAAAACCGACCACAGGGTCATCAGGAAATACTGCTCGTCCGGGGTAAAGTTGGTTTGTCTTGCCGGATGATCTTTCAACTCGGTACGGATGTTCAGTCTTCCCAGGGGAAGCATATCGGCATCGGGCCAATGTCCTTCAGTCACCAATGGGGCCCACTCCCGGCATAATTCCAGTTGCCTTTTGAGGGCCTCCCATTTGTCCCAGAAATCACCAGAGATACGCCACAGGTTGGCATTCTCGCGCAAGTGCTTTGGATTGCCTATAGGAGCCGGACCGGGCGAAAGGCTCAGCACGATGGGCCGGGCTACATTGATAATGGCTTTTTGCACGGCTTCAATTTCGTCGGCATGATAGGGATAGGAGATATCATCCACCTTGATGTAATCCACCCCCCAATCGGCATAAAGTTCAAATATCGAATTGTAATATTCCTGGGCTCCCACCTTGGTCATGTTGACTCCCACCAGACCCCCATACCAGGCACAGGTGTCTGAAGGATTGGCTATTTCGGCTGCCCTGGCCATTGAATATTTGATTCTTGTATTTCTTTCAACGGCCTGCCTGGGGATGCCGCGCATGATGTGCAACCCGAATTTCAGTCCTTTGGAATGGATGTAATCGGCCAGGGGTTTTAAGCCCTTTCCGCATACGGATGAAGGGTGAAGTTTTTCTGAAGGAATAAGCCTTCCAAGCTCGTCAATATACTGGTTGGGGCGACGATTGGCGAACTTCTCCGCAGAAGTCTGATCGTCGCAGTACCACAGAAAGTCAACCACGATGTATTCCCATCCGTATTGCCT
>DMFR01000137.1:1325-4272 GCA_003450125.1 Prolixibacteraceae bacterium
GTATTCCCATCCGTATTGCCTGAGGTTTTTTGCCATGTAATCAGCATTGGCTTTTACCTCGGCCTCGGTCACATTTCCGCCGAAACAATTGTAGCTGTTCCATCCCATGGGCGGGCTTTGCGCCACCAGGTATTCCACTTTTTCGATGGTGGTGGTGTTCGTTTTTATCGTCGTTTGTGCGCAGGCCTGGATCAGAAAGAGTGCAAGAAGCGCTATGATTCGGAAAGGAAGCTTGTCGTTCATACTATTTGCTTGAATGGTTTTGACCGTGTTGTCGAATAAAAATAATCTCCCTGGAATGAATTGAGCTCCTGGAGGTTTATTTAGACCAATGGTTAGATTGTCCTGTAATTTCTTAATTATTCATAAAGATACAATTTCCAATCTTTACAGCTACATCGAAAAGTCTTTTTCTTATAGGAATTCTACTTTGATATCATCTGAACACTCCTGATTTTTAATCTGTCAAAGTAGTAGTAATAACATTGGCTTTCATTCAGAGTCATTTTGTCCCATATGCTATTTGGATAAGCTTTGCTTAAGGAAAAGCAATGAAATCAGGGAAAGGAACTTTTACACCAGTCAGAGAAGGTGTTCCTTTGCTTTTTTTATCATGAATTCTGTGTTCTTGCGTCAGGTGAATTATGAACAGCCAGCTGTTCATAAATATAAACCACTTACAGATGATCAATTGAAATTATTCTATTATTTTAGCAAGTCCTATCTGGTCCATCTATTGGCACTGATAGCAATGCAAAACAGCTTTTCGGACGTCGAATGCATCCCTTTTTAAATGTTTTATTAAACCAAGGATTGAAATCGGTTCAAACCCTAAATAATATTTCACATGGAAAGAAAAGTCCCCCACTTTAGCAGACAATTCTGCATGGATATTCAGAAGAAGGCAGAATTGGAATATTTATATTGGGTTACCGAATTCAAAGATGAGCTGGTGCATTTCAATGAAGCCTTGAAACTGGAATGCATTGAGGTCAAACGAGTTGAAATCAATCAAAATATTGCAGAAAGCGATTATCGGATTTGGTTTCCTGTCCGGGGGCTAGAATCGCACCTGACTGCCTGCCTGGAAACTTATTTCCGCGGCAATTCAATGTCTCAGGCCACTGGGGTGAAATACAATCCTTCGATGTCCATTGGAGATCATAAATACAGCAGTGTCACCAAGAAGATAACGGTAAAGCCCATCTCAAAATTCTCCTTAGTGGATTCCAACTTTAATTTCGGGTTGATGGATTTTTTTAAACCCTTGATCCAATACCTGACCTGGTGCAAGATGATGGATGAATTAAACGAAATGGACGCAGTCCTCAGGAAGAAGAAAAGGATGCACCCGAAATCAATCCTTCGTAAAATGGTCTTTGAGAAAGAAGGCTTCCGGGATGAACCCGGAACGGAGAAATTATACCTTGGCGCTTCCTCCAATAAGTTTCCTCAGATTTTTAATGAAGGGGCCTATGATCTATTTTGCTACCTGGATATGGAATTTACCAAAACCAACAGTATGCCCATTGCCAAATATTCCAACATCTTCCGTTTCCTCAAATACGAGCAATTAATCATTTGCACACAGCTGGAATACATTCGTTTTATTGAGGATGAAACGGGCGAAAAGATGTCCAAGATATTGCCCCAAAACTTCAAGTACACCGATACCATTTTACCCCTGTTGAAACGCTTGAAATCTGATTTTGATAAAAGAATAAAAATTGAACATTATTGAATACTTTTTGAACAAAGATTGAACATTTGTAGGCCATAAACTTGAACAACCCATGTAGTTCATTTGGGGATACCAAATCTAAATGTATCTCCTATGAATACTACTACAGCATTGTACAGCCGGTCGTCTGAGCAATTTTCCGGCACGATCATCGAAAAGGGATCAGGGAAGCTCATCCTGATCCGCGAAGTGTCGCAACTCCAAAAGGTCATCGTAAACTTAACACGCCACAGGGTCAGGGTATCTACCCGTCTTAAGGCAGGTCGGTCAACCCTTCAAATGATCAGGAAGCGGATTTATGTCCAGCGTCATGAAAGCAGGCCAAGTTTAAACCCTCTTAATCCTTTGTCATGCAGGAAATAATTAAACTCGTTTCATCCATCAGGCAGGATATCGCGAAAATGAGTACCCAGTTATCCCGCGTATCCATAACCCATGCCCAGCGCCTTCACGATGAATGGCTAACCTCTGATCAGGTCATGTTCATCCTTAAAATTGGGGAAAGTACCCTGAAGACCTTAAGAAGAAATGGACAGTTGCCCTATTCAAAAGTAAATGGAATCCTTTATTTCCGTGCTGTGGATGTTGAGGATCTTTTGAAGCGGTACTATATCAATCCTTCTTCGAAGGACAATACTTCAACGTTTAGAAACAAGCCCCGGAAAGAAAAGGAGTGAGGACAACTTTATTGAAAACAAACACATAGATCCATTGTACAACTTGATTAATGCATGTTCAGGTGGGCAATGGGTCTTTGTGTTTTTGTTTAAATAGGGTCGTGTCACCTTTGTTTGTCCCAATGTCATTCAAAGATTTAGTGTCGTCCGGAATCTTGATCGAAGCGTCATGCCGAACTGGTTTCGGCATCTCCTCAAATACCCTATTCCTTTTAAAACCTTTCTGTTCATTCCACTTGCAACAACCAATTGATTCTCTATTGTAACATACCAATCGGCAGCTAAGTCAACCTTTTCCGGGTTATCCTCCTTAATCAGATGAATCTTCCAGTCCCTATGCCAGTTCTTTAACTGTTTTTCCCGCTGCATGCATTCATCCAGTCCTTCGATTATTTCGTAATGTACCAGATCAAACAAGTTATATCTTGAAGTAAAAGCAGCAGTACTTTAAGATAAACTACTGAAAGTAACCAATCATTTTATAACCTTGTAAGCTTTTGAATCCGTTCCAACTTGTTGGAAATAAATC
>DMFR01000456.1:0-140 GCA_003450125.1 Prolixibacteraceae bacterium
ACTGCACAAACATAGGATGACGTGCTGATTGATCCCGAGTCCTCGGGATACCAATGACATAAGTGCCAAAATAAATGAGACACGACAGTATTACAACCCCTTGTAAGTAATAAAAACACAGGTGTCGGATTGTCGGATTG
>DMFR01000456.1:355-657 GCA_003450125.1 Prolixibacteraceae bacterium
CGGATTGTCGGATTGTCGGAAACGATACAACAACGAAGGGTAAGGGTCTGGCGATTTGGAATTTACTGACTAAGTTACCTTCTAAGGATTATTTTGGAGCATCACTTGACCTCGTACCCCCGCTTGGCAATGGCTTCCGAAATTGCTTTCAGGTTTGTTTTGGCGGAATCAAAGCGCACAAATGCCGTGGAATCCTTATAGTTGGCACTTACACTATCAATTCCAGACAATTCCTTTACTCCCTTTTTAATGGATGCTTCACAATCAGTGCAGGTCATACCTTCTATTTTCAGGTTCACTTC
>DMFR01000456.1:725-1192 GCA_003450125.1 Prolixibacteraceae bacterium
CCTTCTATTTTCAGGTTCACTTCAACCATTGTTGCCGGAGTATTTTCTTTGACAATGGAATGTTGCTTGGGTGAACAGGCCGAAAGAACAAAGCTCATAAAGGCGATAAAAAGTACTCGTTTCATGATGTTTAGATTTAAAAATGAGAAATAAGTAAGCTTCTGCATCCTTGTAATTCAAGTGCACTGCAAGGTATAACATTATAACAACTTTGACAACATTATTCCTCTCATTCTTTGACTGAATATTTCAGCGTGTGGGCAGAATACTGAAATTTTTGAGGTTCACGCTTTTCTTCATAGGCAACTAATTTGCCTTTCTTTTTCAGCTCATTTTTCAAATCACAACTGGCACAGCCTCCGCAGATGGCTTTATCTTTGGTGGTGATGGCCTTGTAAACTGTATAAATGGTTTTTACAATTACAAGTCCGACAATGATAAGGACAATAATATTTTGAATCATACTA
>DMFR01000456.1:1406-2255 GCA_003450125.1 Prolixibacteraceae bacterium
ATCAGCGTTCCTTTTTTCATTTTTTAATTTGTATCTGTGTTCTATTTTCCTTTTATATAAACATACTTCCGATTTGGAAGATGCAGAAGGCAGCTACCCATGCAATTCCCGTTGTATAGACCATCGTAAAGATAGCCCATCCCCAGTTGGCTTCCTTTTTTATAGCAGCCACAACGGCCACACAAGGGAAATAGATCAGTACAAAAACCATCAGGGCAAAGGCAACAAGGGGCGAGAATACCTTTTGTCCAATCTTGGATCCATAGGTATACTTCTGCTCCTGAAGCTTTTCTTTTAGTGACTTGGAGTTTTCAACAGCATTCATACTGGCCTGGTACAGCACTCCCATCGAACTAACCACAATTTCCTTGGCTGCCATGCCGGTAATAATGCTCATCCCGATTTTCCAATCAAAGCCCAATGGTTTAATGGCCGGTTCAATAAAATGCCCGGTCATTCCTATGTACGATTTTTCCTGACGTTCATCTTCTTTCGACAATTGAATCTGTTCTGTTTGAGCTGTCTTCTGCTCCTGTGTAATGGTATTGTCAGCCTGAACCTGGGAGAGCATAGATTGGTAATCTTTCGAGTAATCCACCTTGCGGGGATAATAGCCCATGGCCCATATCAGAATGGAAGCAAACAAAATGACAGTACCCATTTTGTTCAGGTATTGAGATCCTTTGTGCCACATGTGAACCACCGTGTTACGAAGTGTAGGCATCCGGTAAGGCGGCAATTCCATCACAAAAGGAACTTCCTTTTTTGCAAACAATGTTTTCTTGAAAAAGAGCCCCATCAAGACAGCCAAAAGAATGCCGATAGAGTAAATCAGGAATAATACAGCCC
>DMFR01000456.1:2401-2767 GCA_003450125.1 Prolixibacteraceae bacterium
ACATAAACCGGCAAACGGGCACTGCACGACATGAAGGGAATGATCAGCATGGTCAGCAACCTGTCACTACGGTTGTCCAATGTCCGGGTAGCCATTACAGCGGGGACATTGCAGCCAAAACCCATGATCAGGGGGATGAACGATTTACCGTGCAGTCCCATCTTGTGCATCAGTTTATCCATGATAAACGCACTGCGAGACATGTAGCCTGAATCTTCCATCAGGGAGATAAAAAAGAAGAGAATGAGAATGTTGGGCAGAAAAACAATCACCCCACCTACCCCACCAATGATTCCGTCAACCACCAAATCTCTCAAAGCGCCGGCTGGCATATTAGTTCTCAGCGCCTCTCCCAACCAGCCAATT
>DMFR01000456.1:2871-5476 GCA_003450125.1 Prolixibacteraceae bacterium
GTCAACCAGCCAATTCCATCGCCCAGCCAGGTCATCGGATAGCTTCCAAGGGTAAAAGTGGCCTGAAACGTAATCCAGATAAATAAAATAAAGATGGGAAATCCCCAGAACTTGTGGGTCAACACCTTATCAATCTCC
The DNA here is from genome assembly GCA_003450125.1 of Prolixibacteraceae bacterium. Taxonomy (GTDB): domain Bacteria; phylum Bacteroidota; class Bacteroidia; order Bacteroidales; family Prolixibacteraceae; genus Aquipluma. Next base: position 3,010 of record DMFR01000456.1, read on the forward strand.
CGGCTTTGATCGCGACGAACCTGAGGCCCGTTGCGGTAAGTTTCTTTTAAGGCCCCTGCAATAAAACCATATTTGGCATCAGCTATCAGAGTTTCCGACTGGTCCTTGAAGAGTTGTTCCAGCCTCCCGGTTTCATGATCAGAGGTTTTTTTGACGGCTTCAAAAATCAGGTGACCTTTTAATAAGCTCAGGGTATGCTTATCTTCTTCCAATAATTTAATGGCCAGAAAACGGGTCGAATAACTGTGCTTAACCTGATCTTCCTTTTTTAGTTGAAGCTGGATAGCACGGATGGATTTTTCAATTTCCTGCCCATAGTTGATATGAATGTGACGCACAATGGGGTCGCGTTCTTCATAGACCATGATGATGCGATCGAACAGTTCTTTGAGTCCTTTCCCTTTGGAGGCAACCGTTGGGACCATCGGAATGCCCATCATTTCACCCAAATGGTTAAAATCCAGCTTGGCCGATTTCTCTTCCAGTTCATCGTACATGTTCAAGGCAATTACTACCTTGATATTCATATCAATCAATTGGGTGGTAAGAAAAAGATTGCGCTCCAGGTTAGAGGCATCCACCACATTAACCACCACATCAGGCCGCTTTTCAGCAATATGGTTTCTTACATACAATTCTTCTGGCGAATATTCTGTTATGGAATAGGTTCCGGGAAGATCTGAAATAAGAAATTCATAATTCCCCTGTTTGAATTTGGCTTCCTTGGCATCGATGGTTACCCCGGCATAGTTGCCCACTCGCTCTTTCGATCCCGAGGCATAATTAAACAAGGTCGTTTTACCACAGTTGGGATTGCCAACAAGGGCTACTGAAATTACTTTTCCTTTTTTTTCTCCGGAATATTTCATCCTCAGTTCATCAATGGTTCCTTCATATTTTGCCAGAACCATATCTTTGGCCTTGGACGGCGATACCACTTCAATCAGGTCCGCTTCACTACGGCGCAACGAAACCTTGTAGCCCATGATCTCATATTCTACGGGATCTTTCAAGGGGGCATTTTTGATCACCTTGACCAGCTGCCCTTTTACAAAACCCATCTCCGAAATTCGTTTCCTGAAAGCGCCCTGTCCCAGAACATGAACAATCACACCCCTGCTACCAGTTGGCAAATCAGCCAAACGGGTACTCTTTACTTCCTGTTCTGTATCTTGTACAAACATAACCTAAGTATTAAAATTCCATTCCCAAACGCAACAATCCAACTGTGGCATTTTTCAACTGAGCGTCTGTTCCTCCCGGATGCATCACATATTGCAAGTCGGGCTGCAAATATATCTGATGATTCAATTGAACTTTATAGCTCAACTCTAAGGTCGTTTCGTCCTTGCCATAGGCATTATCCAGCAAACAATCTGCCACTGCCAAACCTAAAATATCCGTACCATTTGAGGATAACAATCCGGAGTAAGTACATCCGGCCCCAAAATAACCAAAATTATCATTGCGGGGACTAAAGCCTGCCTGATAAAAGATATTTAACCCCTTAGAATTATCATTGTTTGAGAAAACAGGAAGTTCTCCAACCAGGTAGAATCCATAATCATAAGTCAGTTCGTTCTTTGTTTCCATATGAACCATGCCGTTTTCCTCACAATGCTGGTGAAAGAATGTGCCTGCTTTCAGGGTATTACTTTTTCCATGCATACCTGTCCACGAATATTGCCCCTCGGTAATCCATAAGAGGCCTCTTTCAAAGTTCACGTCCCAGTCAAGATTGTAAGGATTCGTTTCAAAGTCAACGGGGCACCCTTTATAAATGGCCGTTTTCAAGGCTATCTTCCTTGATAGGTTTCCGCAAAGTGTGATTCCAGGTTTGGTGATCGGGAAGATAGGTGCTAAAATGTTGTCCGCAATGACTGAATGAATTCCAAATGAACTGTTTATGAAAAAGGAACTCACCTCACTATTGGCAAATTCAGCATTCATATCCTGAAGGCCAACGATGGCAGTTACGTTCGAAATGGTCTGCTTAAACCACATTTCATAGACGAAAGTATGATTTCCTGCCTCGATGTTTGTAATGCCCTGAAAATCGCCCACAAGAAAGGAAGAAGGTTCTCCTCCATGAGAATTGGCCCCATGGATTAAAAAATCACCCCCCTTCCAAAGACCTGCCTTTTCGGTATTGATGTCTAAAAATAAATCTGCCAGTCCAAGATAGGTAGTTCCCGTTGCAAGGCCTCCCTTAAAATTGGAAACAAAGTCGCCTTTATAGGTAGCATATAGGTGCAAGGCAGGTGACTGGTCGTTATCTCCCGTTTGTGAATATCCAATTATAGAATTTAAAAGCATCACCATAATTACCCCTTTCTTCAAAATTTCCAAGCCCATCTATTTGTTGATTTTTGGTCTTGTAAAAATAGCTGTCAGCACAAGAGGCATCAATCCCCATTAATAGGGATTTATAGGGGAGAAGTTCGAAGTGAACTAGAGTATTTAAAGT
>DMFR01000003.1:0-1384 GCA_003450125.1 Prolixibacteraceae bacterium
AGAGACAGAACGTGGTCCACCCACGCTTTCACTTTGCCAGATCAATTTACCGGTCATTTTATCCAAAGCCACCACGGATGTTTTGGCTCCACCAGGAGTACAAATCACTTTGTCATCCACGATCAGGGGAGATTCTGAAACACCCCATATATGCCATTCAGAGCTGAAATCTTTGTCAACATTGACCTTCCAGCGAATAGCGCCATCTTCTACGTTCAGGCATACCAATTCGCCTGTTCCGCTAATTACATATGCACGATCATTCTCAATGGTTACAGAACCGCGAGTATCAGGAAATGATTTGACCCATGAACGACCATAGGCCACTTTCCATTTGATTTTTCCATCAAGAGTAATACACGAAAGATAATCCAGGGTATCCACCATGCCTGTGGCAAAAATATACTGATCGGTGGCTATTACAGAGGAATATCCTTTGCCGATCCCTTCTACTTTCAACAACAATTCAGGACCTGCATCCGGCCATTTCTTCAACAGGCCGGTATCGGTAAATTTACCATCTCTCTTTGGCCCGCGCCATTGTATGGGCTGCGCGAAAACCATTGCAATAAGAAATAGAAAGCAAATCGTAAGGTTTATTCGTTTCATAGTTGATAGTTTATTCAATGTGTTTTTTATAATGTTAATTCAATTTAGAGTTCCAAGTTTCAAGTTGCGTGCCGATTGGGTGCCACTTGGAACCTGGAACTTGAAATTTGAAACTTGAAACATCCTGCCCCGGTTATTCCGAAATCTTGTACGCAATCAATGCATTTCCGTGACGTACGTACAAAATATTATTATTTATTACAGGATGTGCCCAATGCTGTTCAGTTCCCAAAGCAACTTTGGCTTTGCTAATGATCTTCAATCCTGAAGGATCGGCATCTGCCATAAACAACTGACCTCTTTCAGAGTAACCAATCAATTTTTTGTTCGCCGCGATAACTGCGCCTACAGCCATTTCAGTAGAAGAATATTTTTGAGCACCTGTTTTCCAGTCGATACACTGCCAGCTGTGTCCATTGTCTCCTGATCCATAAATGAATCCATCAATCAATACGGCTCCACCAATACGGCTGTCAAAACTCTTGATCTCCCATTCTTTGGTGATAGAACTTCCATCGGCGCTGAGTTTTAATTTTTCTCCTCCCTGACCGTATCCACTGTACACAAATAAACCTCCATCAAAGTAAATGGGAGTATTGGGATGAACAGCCCATGCATTGGGGTGTTCTGAATTCCAAAGCAGTTTACCGGTAGTGGCATCAATTCCCAATACATGGTTGGCAGTATGTGTAACCAGTAACTCGCGGGTAGGTAACTTGACGAGCTGAGGTGAGCAATAGGCTGACAATTCGCCCATTCCAGCACAAGTCCAGAT
>DMFR01000003.1:1457-5122 GCA_003450125.1 Prolixibacteraceae bacterium
CATTCCAGCACAAGTCCAGATGGTTGCGCCCGTCATACGGTTAAGCGCCATCACGTTATTTGTCTTCCCACCTGGGGTACAGAACAATTTATCCCCCTCAACGAGCAAGGATTCAACATAACCCCACGTAATATTGCTCCCATCCATTTGAGTCAAAAAATCTTTCTCCCATACCGGTTTGCCCGTTGTAAGATTAAGGCAGGTTAATTGGCCGTTTCCAGTCAATACATATGCCATATCGCCTACGATTGTTGGTGTTGACCGGGTCCCAGGATAACTGGCATCAAACTCTTTGCCGTATTTGAACTGCTGAAGTTGTTTACCATTTTGATCAAGCACAAACAAGACTGCTTGTCCATCAACCATCCCGTTGATGTATATTTTATTGTTTGCAAAAGCAGGTGAAGAAAAACCCTGTCCAAATCCATTGGTTGACCAAATAACTTGTGGCCCTTCTGCAGGCCATGCAGCTAAAAGGTGATCAACGGTATAAATTCCTGAAGAATTGGTGCCGCGCCATTTGGTAGCTTCCTGTGCATTTACAACTGGCAACAGGCAAACAAAAAGAAGAACAAATAGTGAAAATGGTTTCATGGTTCAGTTTTAATTATTTTTGTAAATGTATTAAGGATCGATCAGTATTCCAACGCAATACGGAATTTAATAAGGTTCTAAATAATAAGGTTCATTAACAAATCCGAAAACAAACAAATCATTACAACATACTATCATACAATATCTTAATATTACATCTCATTACATGGGAATGTTTTTCCAATTTCAACATCAGACTATGATTAATAACATAAATGCACCGCTATTATTTCTGACAAGGCCGAAGTTCAAAGTAGAGTTGCAGAAGATATAATTCTGATGAATCATTGGCCCTTCAATTTTGTCCGTATTCTATTCCCCAATGAGATGTGTTCATTTGAATTTTTTTGATAATAAAGTTCGAAGATGACTTTCCTGAAAAGGTTTTTCCATGAAATCATCCATTCCCGCCCCGATGCATTCCTCTTCGATTTCAGGACTCATATTTGCCGTCAAGGCCACGATGTAAACCTTGTGACCGCTTCTGGATTCTTCTTCGAAGGTGCGGATTTGCCGGGCTGACTCTAATCCATCCATGACGGGCATCTGCAAGTCCATCATAATCAAATCATAGTTATTCTCGCGGTACTTCTCCAATGCTTCTTGTCCGTTGGAGGCAATATCAATCGAAACACCCAACTGTTTAAAAGTTAAAGTAGCGATACGTTGATTAATCCAGTTGTCTTCAGCCAGTAGTATTTTCAAATCTTTAAGTTCTTCCATTATGCTACTTTTCGTTCACAAATTGATGTAGTTGTATCATGATTCATTTTTAACTCACAAATTGCAAATCACAAAACACGCAAAGCAATCAATTATCATCTACTCTGCTCCGGCAAAAATCGAAATACCTGTAATTCTTGCACCCCTGTTTGAAATGCTCTACGGATAGGCAAATATAATACTTATGTGCCATTATTTTGAATGTTCCCGGTAAATTGCATGACCAATGTGATTGCGATCCCTCGCAATTATATCGTGTATCAGCTGGTGCGCTGCACGTCTTTCTCTCCAAAAAATTAATATTTTAACCAGTTTAATTCTTTTTACCAGTTGATAATAATTACTTTTACCCTTCATAATGGATACACTTCGAACAGTTACAGTCACCCGGTACATGCAGCCCCTCAGGGAAGGAGGCTCACTGCCTGCATTGGCGGAAGCCGATGACGACTTCAAGTATGTTGTAAAGTTCAAAGGCGGAGGACATGGCGTAAAAACCCTTATTGCTGAATTGATCGGAGGCGAGATTGCACGTACCCTTGGTTTAAAAGTACCCGAGCTTGTATTTGCTGAGTTGGATGAATGCTTTGGCCGTTCTGAGGGTGATGAAGAGATACAGGACCTTTTAAAAGCAAGTAAAGGGTTAAACCTGGGATTGCACTTCTTATCAGGCGCATTCACCTATGATCCGGTAGTGACCCAGATAGATCCCCTTCTGGCCTCCAAAATCGTATGGCTGGATAGTTTGATTACCAATGTAGACCGATCGTTCAGAAATACAAATATGCTCATGTGGCACAAGGAATTGTGGTTGATTGATCATGGGTCCTGCCTCTATTTTCAATATACCTGGGAAGGTTGGGAGCAGAAAGCCACAAGTCCTTTTCTGTATATCAAAGAACATGTTTTGCTTCCACAAGCTACCCAAATGGAAGAGGCAGATAAGATTTGCAGAACATTGATCACTGAAGACAAACTTCAGGAAATTGTTCAATTGATACCCGATGAATGGCTTCAATGGGAATTACAGGACGAAACCCCTGAGCAATTAAGGAATGTCTATTTCACGTTCTTAAGCAAGCGGTTAAATTATTCAAACCAGTTTATTCAAACAGCGAAGGATGCAGCAGAAATATCAATATGAATATGCCATATTACGGGTTGTTCCAGTTGTCGAACGTGAAGAGTTCGTCAATACCGGTGTGATCATCTACTGCAAAAAGGAAAAATTCATTCAGATGAAGTACCACCTTTGCGAAGAGAAGATTCTCACCCTGATGCCTGATGCAGATCTGGAAGAGATCAGGAAGAACCTGGAAGCATTTCGTATCATAGCTGCCGGAGAGAAAGATGGCGGACCTATTGCCTCTCTTGACCAAGCTGAACGCTTTCGATGGCTTACCGCTGTACGTAGTGCATCTATTCAAACTTCAAGGCCCCATCCCGGACTTTCTGATGATCTTGAAAAAACATTCAACACGCTGTTTACTGAGATGGTGTGTTAACTCTCTGCTGAGTATATTTATTTATGGAGGAGAAAAGGTTAGCTGGCATTCAATTTATATTTTAATCCTATTTCCATTGAAAATAAATAGTGTCTCATTTGAGCACCTCTAAAATGTTCAACTGTTGAAATTGTCGTAAAGCTCTTTCTGTAAGTAAATGAAGAAAATAATTCCAAATCATTCTTTAATTCATAAGCTGCGCCAAATTCAATCAACCCGCCAAAGTCGAATTTTGGTACTTTGTGTTGAAGATCAGTCTCTTCACCCATCAATACAATGTTTGGATCATCCTTGTGAATTCTTATTTTAGCATCTATCAATACAGAAGGACAAACTCCCACTTTCACAAAGCCTTTTAAGTGATTACCCCTCGTATAGCCTATTTTAACCGGCAAACTCAAGTAATCATAGCTGAACTTTAAATCAGAAGATCTATATGCATTTTTCTGAAAATCGTAAAACTTTACTTCATTCTTAAACCCTAGTTGACTATATAATAGATCAGCACCTAATGTGTATTTGCTTTTATATAAATACTCGTAGTTAAAACCAGAAAGAATTCCCGTTTTGAATGCTCTGTCACCAAATTCGATCTTGGATGTACAATTTGATAGGTTTACTCCACCTTGGATACCAATCGAATGAACTTGTCCACAAACATTTATTGAAAATAAAATTAGTCCAATCAATATTATATTTCGCATGAATATTGGTTTTTTATATGCAAACTACTACTTGTAATTAACTATTCGATTCTGTTTGTTCCACCCTCCACAATCTTAATCCCCTTTTCAGTCAAATACTTGCAAGATTAAAATATTTTTTCTATCTTCAATAATATAT
>DMFR01000003.1:5328-7830 GCA_003450125.1 Prolixibacteraceae bacterium
TTTTAAAAGTACAAATAATTCCTAACCCTTCACATGTATTATATTATTTATTATTCACTCACTTTGTAATGCCATAAAATTCAACTCCTCCAGTTTTTCTGTTTCGCCTTCACCAAAAAGATTCATATGACTTATTGAAGTAGTTTAGCAATTCCCAGGCAGTCCTTAACAGCTTTTTTGTGGAGGAATTGCAGATATCAGGAGGAGCGGAAGTAATCAATCATACCTTGATGGAGTTTGATTATTAAGACCCTAAAATTGAAAGGTTGCTTAATCCGCTGAAAAAGCCCTATTAGAATCCTATAAATACCCTATACCAAGTCTACGTTTAACTATATCAGGAGTAGGGTTCTAGTAGGGTTGGTGTAGGGTTGGTGGCCAGCAGGTCAACGGAAGAGATGAACCAATAAGGCATTAGAGGTAAAAATATTCTGACTAGTACAAACAAAAAAACCACAAAAAGGCTCACAGAAGGGAGTGGAATTTCAACAATTTCAAGGCAAACAATAACAGGTTTATTGGCTATACGAAGGAGCAAAATGGTATTACTGAACAGGAGAACGGTAGTCTCGAGTTCAGTAATAAACAAAGAATTCTCAAAATTCCTGTAACCTTTTTCTTTTACGTAAGTTTGCCTGGATTACATCCCGGCATAGATAAGCATGCCGATGCCAATAAAAAACAATAAAAACATGGTGGTCAGTTGGCCCATGGTTCCTTTCACGCCCTTGAATTCTTTCCAGATAAATACACCCCATAAGGCGGCCACCAGTGTAGCTCCCTGACCAAGGCCATAAGAGATGGCAAAACCAGCTTTCCCGGCGGCAATGATACTGAAAGTCATGCCCACACACCAAATGGCGCCGCCCAGGATACCTGTAAGATGTTCTTTCAGGTTACCGGCAAAGTATTGGGTATAAGTAACAGGAGCCCCTTCGAAAGGTTTCTTCATCAGAATGGTATTGAAAAGAATATTACTGAGAAGGATACCGGCTGAAAAGACAAAGACGGCTGTATAAGGAGTCAACATCCCGGCTTCGGGCTGTTCAAAGCTATGGACCATGGAATTGGCCACAAAGCGGTAAAACAGGGCCATTAGCACACCTCCCACTACTGAGAGTACAATTCCCTTTGTGGGAACTTTGTGTGCCTGTGACGTCTTCTTTCCATAGGCCAGTGCATCAATCACGATGGCAACTGTAATCAATGCGACACCTGTGAATAACCAGGCTGCATTTCCCTGCGGACTGGCAATATAATTGACCACAACACCCAACACCAAAGCAATTCCAATACCTACAGGAAAAGCGACGGACATTCCTGCAATTGAAATGGCAGCAACCACCAGGATATTGGCTGCATTGAAGATAATACCACCCAACAAGGCACTGCCTATGTTACTCATTTCGGCCTGTTGGATGTCTTTGATGAATCCACGGCCAAACTCTCCTGTACTTCCCAGGGTAAAGGAGAAAAGCAATGACATCAGCAGAATCCCGATGACATAATCCCAATAGAAGAGTTCAAATCGCCATGATTTCTGAGCCAGCTTTTGGGTATTGGCCCACGAACCCCAACACAACATGGTAATCACACAAAGAATGACTGCCAGAAAATAAGAGCTTACGATGTACATAGGGAAAAGTTTAAATGATTAGATGATTAGATGATTAGATGGTTGGATGGTTGGATGGTTGGATGGTTGAATAGTTAAATCGTTAATCAGTAACCATCTAACAATTTAACCATCTAACCATCTAACCATTCAACCATTAACCATCAACCCTTTTATTTTGGTTCATACAGCATTAAGTCGTCCAACACATCAGCAATTTTCTGATAGGGATACTTATGCACCAAGAAGGAATGATGCGAGTTTTTATCGGCATTCCATGTATTTGACCCATCAGGATTGCAGACAAATGTTCCATTCCCGATGACATAGAAATAGTCTTCAGGATTACGAACTGCGCATAAAACAGCCGTATGATCCCATGAATTGCGGTTCAGGATTGGCTTGTTCTCATAGGTCGACAAACAATAGTTATAGGCCCATTGAACAGGGGTTCCTTTGGTTCCCAGGGTCGCCACCTTATGCCCGGTCATAATCTTTGCCCCAATTTCAAATCCACTGAAAAGGATCGGGGTAGGCCAGTTCTGAAAGACAAACATGGAAGCTTTGGCATGTTGATTGACATTGAACTCATTCCCTTCAGGAAATCCGCCAGCCATGGCTACCCACTTCTTCACCTTTTTAGCAACCAGCTCTTTTCCTGAAAGCGGACTATACTGATCAGGGCCTGATTGCAAAAGGGCTGCCAGGTTGGAAGTAAATCCAACTGTGACGATCACCACACTTTGGTCTTTCTGTGCGGCCAATACTTTGCGGTAAACTTCGGTTGCAGAGGGATAATCCTTGTTGGTTTTTAATTGGGGAAGATATTTCACCACCAATGAATCGTTCCAATGGTTGGGACATGAAAAGCTGGGGGCATCAGGTCC
>DMFR01000003.1:7956-9572 GCA_003450125.1 Prolixibacteraceae bacterium
GGGGCAATGGTTGGATAACCATCACTGGCCATGGTAGCCAGGATTTCACACTCACCCTTTGCGGCCAGGGCATGTAGAATGGTAATGGCACCCACATCATCAAAATCAGGCCCCATATCGGAGTCAAAAATGATCTTTACAGGCTCTGCAGATTGGGCAAAGCCGGAAAACAAAAGTAGGAATACAAAGGCGACAGCAAATTTGTTGTTTAGTTTCATGTGTTAGATGGTTAGATGGTTAGATGGTTAAATGGTTAGATGGTTAGATGGTTAGATGGTTGGATGGTTGGATGGTTGGATGGTTGGATGGTTGGATGGTTGGATGGTTGAATCGTTTCTGATTACTGATTAACGATTTAACAATTAACCATCAAACCATTCAACCTTTTATCCCCGTTTTAAATACAACGGCGTTTGTAATATAGACATTGGTGCCCGCTGATTCAGGACGCTTCTCACCTTTTACCACCAGACGGATGGTGTGTTTTCCTTCGGGAAGATTGGTAATGTGATAAATGTCCATGTTTTGGTGTTCCTGGTTGGCAAAGTTAAAATAGCAGTCGATGGTACGTTTTAACTGGCTGTCAACAAATACATCGGCCTTGCCGCCATCTTTTACCCAGTTTCCTTCAATGGAAACACCAGTTCCTTCAAAGGTAAAGCTGATTTCATCACCCGCCGTTCCGCTGAATCTGGACTGATCTTTTACTTCCTTTTTAGACCAGTTGTCATAATAGCCATAACTGGCCCATTTGCCTTTGGTTTGCCAACCATCTCTTACGAAGACATGGACCCTTTTTTGAAAAACAAGTTTCGGAAATGCGTCTTCCAAGACCAAAGGTTGAGGCTGTTGAACCTTAATTTTTAACTCTTTATCATTTGATTGTCCACCATTTTCAACGGCTAACTTTTGAGCATAAGCAAAAGTTTTATCAACTGCTTTATTGAATGAATAATTGGTATTGACAAACAAAGAATCCCCGATGGCTTTTACTGCTTCCTGGTAGGCAGCCGGTAATCCGCTAAACCCTTTGATCACCCCCAAAACAGCCATGGCATTGGAAGGATTACAATCAGAATCCTGTCCGCAACGAGTGGCAATCTCCATGGTTTTAGCAGGATCACCTTCACCATACAGGAGGCCCATCACGATGAAAGCCCCATTAAATTTGGCATCAATGTTAAAGGAAGTTCCGGAGGCACATATCTGAATTTTACCCCATTTGGCTTGCAAGTGGGCCCAAGCAGCGCGCCAGTCCGCAGGATATTGATTATGCAGTTGGATGACTCCCTTTATTATTTTGGAATAGTCACTTTCAGCAGGGATGGAAAGTAAAGCCTTGTCAATGATTTTGGAAATATCGTTTTCAAAATAGGCTTCAGCATAAAGGCCAGCTACAAAAACGCCTCCATATACCCCATCCCCATAATTCATGATATGGCCAATCTTGTCTGCTATCTTATTGGCAGACTGAGGCATTCCGGGACACATAAAACCGATATAATCGGCCTCAATCTGAAAGTCGATGTCATCGGCATGAAGGTTAAATTCAGGATTGCCTGATTGTGGTGGAAAAATGCTGTCATAATAATTTTTGCGTGCCTGGACATTGGCAT
>DMFR01000006.1:0-5396 GCA_003450125.1 Prolixibacteraceae bacterium
GCAGTCGTTTTACTGGTAGCTACAGCAATGGGGATAATGGCTTTCTTGGGAGCAAAATCCTCCAGGAAGCAATTTGGGCTTTGTGCAAAAAGTGATAATGCAGAAAGGATTACAATTCCCAGGGATGCTGTAATTTTAAGTTTAAAGTTTTTCATAGACTATCAATGTATGTCAGTTTGAATGTTTCACTGGTTGAAATGTTTTTCAATGTTGGACAATCAATTTCTGCACTTGACTGCCGATTTTAAGAAGATATACACCTTCGGGCAAATTACTGGTATTGATTGTATAATCATAAATTCCAGGCTGCAGGTTTTCAACTGAAACTGTTTGCCCATACGAATTTAATAAAATTAAACCATTCAATGAAGCAGGATTCCCCTGGGAGAGGTTCATCGAAACCTTTACTTCATTGTTTGCCGGATTGGGAAAAATGTTTATTTCATCTTTCGGATTCTTGATTTCCGAGATACCGGTTGTTCCTGATTTCAATATAACAGCTGTTGTAGAAAGTGCAGGTACTGTAATGTCAAACGAATTAGAGGCAACTATTACTGTGTTGGATTTCAATGCGTTGCTGGTATGCGATTTAAAGGTCTCAGCGGCTGGCAGGGAAGACAGCTGAAGTGTCTTGTAACTGCCATTGCTTACTGAAAACTCATTCAGATTGATTGTCACCGTCCGGGCAGCACTCATGTCCCGATTCACAAGAATTACGGTCATCGAGTCGGCAGGTGCATTCACTGTAGTATAAGCTGAAACTGTATTTTCAAGCGTGGATGTACTTGAAACACTGAAGTTTTTTGCATAGCGGCTGTATAAGTGCAAGCTTTCCCACATGCCTGTAAACCAATTCCAGGGTGTAAAATATTCGACACCATTGTTGGCAAAGGTTCCAAGGTGGGTGGCATAAATAACCGAAGCAAGGTTGGGCTCATTTGGTCCGGGACTCCATTCGCTAAGACCAAGGGTAATGCCATTGTTAGCGCCAAAATACTTGGTCAGCCAATCGTTGATGCGTTGGAAAACGTATTCTTTTTTGGAAGAAGTATCCCAGCCTCCATTTATGGAATATAAACCATTTGCTCCCGGATAATTGTAATTCTTGTCATAGAAAATACGGTAGTTTTGGAGGGCGTCATTATCCGTAGGCCCATAAGGGTAATGGTGAATATCGAAAACATCAAGCACCCGGACGCCCGATGCTTTTTCCTCGTCGGCGCACCGCTTGATGAAATATTCGAACCAGCAGTAATACTTTCCATCTATCCGGATACTTTCATTTGACCATTTGTACCATTGCCATTCGGAGGTTGTAACAGGTCCGCAGAGCTTGATGTCAGGATATAAAGCTTTTGCTTTCTTGGCCAATTCGATGTAACGGTCCAAAAATGCAGAGGCAGAGATTAACGTTGGCATCGCCCAATCATGGGTGCCATTCCATACATCTACTTCGTTATCCATACTCCAATATTGTAATTGGTTTTTGTTAAACCCTTTACCCTTGGCTCCAAACCAATGATCCAGAATGGCCACCGAAGAGTCGGCTGGCCATGGTTTGGAGAACAAATCAATGTTTCCCTCCACCAAGGCCTTACCACCTCCCTTGGGATCGGGTGTTCCTCCGCCGGCTAAATTTTGATTATTACCACTCCAGCCCGGGTGAGCCTGCATGTAAGTCCAGTCAGGGAAGTTATTCTGGCCGCTGGAAGCCACTCTGCCCAGTAGCTGAAAGGCAAACATGCCCTGCATATTGGGGAAGTTGTCATTGATTTTTTGGGCATACACATCCCAATCTGAAGCATAAACGTTGTTAAACCAGTCGGGATGGACATCCAGTTTTAGACGCCAATTATAAGCTGACATGTTATTCCCTCCGCCAACGCGCACGAAGCGCAAGCCGGCACCTTTATAAAATGCCACAGGCTGGTCAAAGCTTTCATTGCGTCCATAAATGTTTGGGGATACTGCCCGTTTGCCTTGAGCGGCATTCACAGTTATCGTAACATTCTGTGCCAAAGCGGCATTCATCCCCAGGAAGGTAATCAATGCGAGTACAAAATTTGTTTTTATCAAGCGAAGTTTCATAAGTATTGTATTAGTTATATTCGTTTTATCTATCCTCTATTTTTCAGGCGCTGTGGTTTGGCTGATCGCTTTATATTTAAAATTCTTAAACTTCACACTTCCTTCCCCGATGGAACAAAGTCCGATTCGCAGGCTTAAAAATCCGCTCAGTACATTGTGGTGAAAACCGGAAACTTCAACTGAGCTCTCAATCTTATTCCACTTAACGCCATCCAGGCTATAATACATGTCCACCGTATTGTTACTGTTTTTTAAACGTAGAAAGACATGATTATTGATCACATTCTTTTCAGTTGGGAACTGCCATCCTCTTAGATTGGCAAGAATATTCCTGTTATCCGCTAAAATTCCGGAATGATAACTGTTGTTATAGAAGAGAACCAAACCGCCCGTTGCATTTCCATCAATCAATAGCTCTACTTCCGCTGTATAAGAATGGTCTGAGGGGATGCACAATAATGGGGAACATTCTCCTATTGAATGTCCTTTGGCTTTAATAACTAAACTGTTATCGGTTACGTGAAATCTAGTGGTGTCATATTGTTGAAAGAATTTCCAGTGGGGTCTTAATGTTTTTCCGCTAAAGTCATCGCCTAAGGAATAGGTGGAAACGGATGCTGTTCCATGGGGCCTTTTGATAGGCCGGTCTGTTTGAATGCCGTCGGGCGTTTTAAACCAGCCCTCTTTTGTCCATTCTATAGGTTCCAGAAGGGTTTGACGTCCCATGTTATAATGACCGTTTTCATAGGCATGAAAAACGATCCACCAGTCCCCTTTGGCATCTTCCACGATAGTCCCATGTCCTTTTGACCACCATCGTTCTGAATTGCTGAGGGTTCTTATCACAGGATTATAAGGGGAATTCTCCCAGGGGCCAAAAGGAGATTTCGAACGTGCTGAGATAATCATGTGACTTGTAGCCGGACCGGCAGTGCCTCCTTCGGCCACTGTAAGGTAATAATAGTCCCCATGTTTGATTAGTTTGGGGCCTTCCAAAGCGAAAAGCTCAATGGTCCAATCACGAGGAATGGGCCAGCCATTATAGGTGTGCTTATATTCGCCTGCAACAGAAAGTCCATCGTCCGATAAAGGAACATATCCGCCGCTGCTGAAATACAAATAGCGCTTTCCATTGGCATCCACCACATGACCGGGGTCAATATTCCCAATTTTCAAATCCACAGGTTCACTCCATTGGCCGTTAATTGAATCGGCAGTAATCACGTAATTCTTGTTATCAGCCGGAAAGTAAATGTAATACTTGTTCTTGTATTTGACCAAATCAGGCGCCCAGACAGAACCCACATATTTATAAAGTGTATTCTTGACAGGGGTCCAATTGATCAAATCTTTTGATTGCCAGATTAGCAAGCCGGGATAATATTCAAAGGACGAATGTACGATATAATAATTGTCACCATCATGCAGAATACTTGGATCAGGGTAATCACCCGAAAAAATGGGATTCAGATAATAGTCCTTTCCTTTTTCATTGACCATAGTCTGAAATTGGGATTTCGCAAAGAGGGTCAATTGCAAAAGCAGGATAATTAATACAATTTTTCTCATATTCATAACAGTTTGATTATCAAATAACATTCAAATTGCGTTTCAACGAATAGCACGATTTAGAAAGGGGCATTATACCTGGTTCCGCAATTCCGCAGTTCCGCAAGTCTTGCATTTTTTGCATTAACCAAATGGATCCGCAAAAAAATGTGTACTTGCGGAACTGCGGAATTGCGGAACTGCGGAACCAAGATATTACCCTTTTGTATTTCGTCATAATAGATGAGACACATCAATGATTAACAGCCTATTGCATTTTAAGCACTTTAAACGATCTGGTCCAATTGAACTCATTGACCTGTACAATGTATAGATCGGGTTTCAGGGATGAACCCAGATCCAATGGACTTTTAATGGCAGCATGCTCAACAGTTTCAACCTGATGCCCCATCATATCGTAAACCGCCACGCGGTTGATATCTTCAGGATGATTGGTCTTCAGACAAATGGTTGATCTAAAAGGATTGGGATAGATTTCAATAGCATTGTCTCTCAACATAGCGGTTCCGGTAGTCACATCCTTGGCTCCCTGCACGATAGCATTCAGAACAACCCGATCATTCATCCTGCCTGAAGTGAAGTTGAATAATCCCCCCGTGTCCCAGCAATAGGTTATAAATCCCTTGCTTGTTGCAGACTTCATAAAATACCGATAGTAATATTCGATGGATGCATTGTGCAGGGTCTGATCAGAAGGAGGGCTGAGTTTTTTCCTGAAAGCGCCATATTCTCCGATAATTACAGGAATACCTTTGTCAATATACTTGGTTTTCATCAAGCCCAACAATTTATCCATATCGCTTTCTTCACCCCAGGTTGCATTGCGGCTTGTTTCTGTAACTGAATGATTGCCTTTGCCCCAGTAGTAAAACATTTTGCCCCAGCTTGCATCCCCATTCATTCCACAAAAATTCCATGGCGTATAGTAGTGTACTTCAACCATCAACCGGCCTTCAATCTGGTCAACGGGCAGAGTGTTCATCAATTTATTGGTTTTATCAATGTCGGTTGACGGTCCCTGAATAATAAGGGTTCTGGAACTGTTATTTCCCCCGGTTGCACGGACGGCATTGATAAAAGTCTGGTGATACGACAGCAAAACAGCCATACTGGTGGCATCAGTCACATTGGGTTCATTGGCCCCCGCAAAAAGCAGATGATCATTATAATCCTTGAAATAAGTGGCTATTTGGGTCCAATAGGCCTGTTGTCTTTTATTCACTATGTCCTTATTGGCAGTGTTGACCCTGTTTTCCAGCCACCCTTTGTCCCAGTGGGCATTGATAATTACGTACATACTATCCTTGATACAATAGTCCACTACCTTTTTTACATTGGAAAGCCATGCTGCATCAATTTTACTGGTAATGGTATCCGAATGATAGAACCATGCCACAGGAATCCGGACAGTGTTAAACCCTTTAGCCTTCACCGAATCGATGGCTGCCTGGGTAGTCGTGCCAAAGGTATTACGAGGAACCCAGGTCGCTTCAAGGGTATTGCCAAGGTTCCAGCCAATCTTCATTTTGCTTGCAATATGCTGCGCTGTTGACAACTGTGCCTTTACGGATACTGACATTAAAAGCCCGCACACCATGATTACAAAAAGAAACCCTTTTGTATATAATTGAGCGAACTGAGTAAAATTCTTTTTCATAGTAAATTGAATAATGGGTTATTTGTATTTTAATTGGTTATTACATCTACTTCGGCATATCCGGCAACATGATCACCCGAAG
>DMFR01000006.1:5516-12419 GCA_003450125.1 Prolixibacteraceae bacterium
GGATCACCCGAAGTGTTTTTTAAAGCCTGCAGCCTGATATAACGGGCATAGACGGGCAAAATAATCTTGCTTTGCCACACCGGGTTATTTTTAATGTTGGGGAATTCACCTTCATCTACCAGCTTCCATTCTATATTGTCCTGTGAAATATAAAACCGATAGTTAGTAATGATTCCAGAGCTCCATTTATTTTGATCAGGAAGGTATCTGAAACCACATACATTGTATTTGTTCCCTAAGTCGATGGTGATATCTAAGGGCATTTTTTTATCGCCCCGTTGGTGCCATACAGTCGATGGGTTTCCGTCCAGAATTGAATAGGCCTTCTGATCATCAGTTCCCACTATTTTCCAATCTTTACGGCAGATGTCGAATCTTTCATGACCTACAGGACTGCTTTTTCTTGTCGCAGGATCGTAAGCAATGGCTTTTACTTCTACTTTTCCCTCTGTTTGAACATGACGTGAATATATTTTTGATTCCAGGGTAGGTTCGCTTCCATCTATAGAGTAGTAAAAAATAGGCCCAATATCATCTGATGTTATACTGATTTCTCCTACTTGGTTTCTCGTGATTAAGGGTGCATCCAGGAATACCGGGGCATTATAAATTCCAATATTGGAAATGACAGGGCAACTCTTGGAATCGGTGATGCTGAAACGAACCTCTGTTGCTTTTACACTGGGAAAACGAAGTATACGTTTATACCCAATGGTCGTTGCTTTGGCCACCTCTTTCCAGCTTCCGTCCACAAGGGCTTCAACGGTAAAGCCTTTTACACGTTGTCCCAAAGGAATATATTCCTGCACCAGAAACCGGTTGAACAAAGTTGGTTTTCCTAAATCTATGGTCAATGAAGCTTTTGTTACATTGTCATCGGTCGCCCAATAGGTGTCTTTATTGTTGTCTATTGTCCTGCCTGCTTCAAATTCATTTGCATTCCCACGAACATTGGAAGCTTCTGCCTTCCTCTTTTCTGCAAGATTGACAGCAAAAGATTCTTTCACTGCCTTGCCAAATTCAAGGGCTGCCTTTTCGTCATTAGGATGGATCAGACCATTGGGCATAATCGGGAAGTTGAGCAACAACGAGCCATTGCTCCCTATGGAATGATAGTAAGTATCCATTAAATGCGGTACCGTTTTAACTTTCGAGTCTTCACTGGGGTGGTAGAACCACTCTGGTCTGATGGAAGTATTCACTTCGGCAGGTACCCATGCATTTCCGTTTTCCAGACCGAAATGCAACATCCCCCAATCGACTTCACCTGTAGCATTGAGCAAGCTCCAGTTTGTTTCGCCAACAGCGCCTTCTTCAGTACCCACCCAACGAAGATCGCCCCTCTCTCCTCCATCGTTCCAGATGACAATATTGGGCTGTAACTTGCGGATCAGCGCATAGGTATTCTTCCAGTCATAATAGGTGGTACGGTCAATGGTGCGCGTTTCATTGGCTCCTCCATAGTATCCTGAACCTCCGTTGGCTCCGTCAAACCATATTTCAAAGATTGGCCCATAGTTGGTAAGCAGTTCGGTGAGTTGATTTCGGAAATAGGTAATGTATTCAGATTTTCCGTAATCAGAACTGTTTCTGTCCCAGGGAGACAAATAGATTCCCAATTTCAGGCCGTACTCTTTACAGGCATCAGCCATTTCACGGATCACATCGCCCTTGCCATTTTTCCATGGAGCATTTTTTACAGAATACTCGGTATATTTAGAAGGCCAAAGGCAAAAACCACAGTGGTGCTTTGCCGTAATGATGATTCCTTTCATCCCTGCATCTTTGCAGATGCGTGCCCACTGACGACAATCCAATTTTTCAGGATTAAACAGCTTTATATCTTCATTGCCATTGCCCCACGATTGGTCAGTATAGGTATTTAAGGAGAAATGAACAAACGCATAATATTCCATTTCCTGCCATTTCAACTGGTTTTCTGAAGGTACAGGGCTAAAAGAAGCCGGAGCTTGTGTCTGGGCATAGCTAATGTTCACCATACCAAGAAGTGCTATAATTGCGTATAAAATAAATCGGTTTATCATTTTTGTTTTTCTTCGATTGTTGATTTAATGTCTATTTCAGCATCGGCCAGGCCAGGAGAAGTTACCTGCAATTTGATAGTTCCTGCATTGTATTTACTTTTTATCACCACCAAAGCTTGTCCCTTCCAGGCTTTACGGGTATTGCCCACATAGGGGTCGGTATCTTTGATATCGGCATTATCCACCCCGGCAATTGTACCAGCACCTTCAATTTTAAAATGCAATCGGTTTGAGGCATTGGGTTGATGGTTCCCGTCCTTGTCAGTTACCTCAATTGTCACAAAGGACAAATCCTGCCCATTGGCCAGTATTTCTTTTCTATCAGCAGTAAGTTTTAATTTTGCCCCATCGCCTGAAGTTTGCAGAATGGTCGATTCAATTTCAGCGTTTTTCTCTACACCAACAGCTTTTAATAAACCAGGCGAATAGGGCACGGAAAAGGTAGCCTTAAACTGTTGTTCAACGCTTGTAAGGTGCTCTCCGATCAATTTATTGTCAAGGTAGAGCCTAACCTTTGGATATTTGGAATACACTTCCACCTGAATGTCTCTACCTTCAAAACCGGGCCATGTCCAACTTTCCCAGGTGGGCCATACCGACCACCAGGTTTCTTTTATTTCCAGTGGTTCAGGATTAGGTTCCTTCACAGCCATGTATAGCTTTTCAGTGTTATTGTATAACATACTCCTATAGTGCGATATAGGTTTTCTCCATCCAATCAAATCAATATCCCCACAATAAGCGCCATGCCAGGGGAAGAAATCATTTTCCCAATGTTGTCCGGGGACATCACCTGAGTAATACCAACGGCCTATAGATGATTCGCCAAAATAATCCATGGCAGTCCAAACAAAATCCCCAATCACGCTATTGTTTCCCTGCACCAATTTCCAATTGGCAAATGCATCGCGCGGGTATGACTCTGTCTGGACAATTACGCGTGAAGGAACCCTTTTATGGTCATCAGGAGCGCTGTTGAGGTGATAATTGTAACCCGCCACATCATGAACTGCCATCAATGGGTCAAACACAGTCCAATCATCTCCCCAACCTACAATAGCGGAAGTAACAGGGCGTGTATCATCTATTTTTTTAATCGCGCCGGCAAGCATTTTTGCAGTTTCTATAGCCTGAGGTTCCTTTCTTTCGGGTATTTCATTACCTATGCTCCACATGAATACAGAAGGATGATTGCGGTCACGTAGCACCATTGATTCCAAATCACGTTGCCACCAAAGGTCGAAATACTTGGAATAATCAAACTTATTTTTCCCTACTTTCCAACAATCAAATGATTCGTCCATGACCAACAGACCCAGTCTATCGCAAGCTTCAAGGAAAGCCTCTGATGGAGGATTGTGAGATGTCCTTACGGCATTAAAACCGGCAGCTTTAAGCAGTTCTATCCTGCGCTCCTCGGCACGATCAAATGCTGCAGCGCCTAAGCAGCCATTGTCATGGTGAACACATCCACCATTAATTTTTACTGTTTGGCCGTTAAGCTGAAATCCGTTTTCAGCTGTAAATTTGATAGAACGAATGCCAAACTTTGTATTCGTATCGTCAACAACCTGTTTGTCATTTATTACCTGTACTTGGGCATCGTATAAATTGGGAGTATCAATTGACCACAATACCGGATTGGATACATGAATGGTTTGTGTAACTTCTTTTTCGCTATTTGCAGCAAGTTCTACTTTTGTTTGATGGTCACCTGCTTCTTTTTTGTTTGGAGCAAAAATCCGGGTTTTAACAACTATACTTTGGGGAGAAGTGGTCTCATTTTTCACTACAATTTTAACCTGTACAGTTGCTTTTTTTGATAAGACCTCGGGAGTGGAAATGCCTACACCCCATTGCGCCACATGAACAGGGTTTGTAACCATCATCCAAACATGTCGATAAATTCCTGAACCACTATACCACCGACAGTTTACCTGCTGCGAATTGTCAACCCGGACAGCAATAACATTTTCCTTGTCAATATCCAGATAGGGTGTCAGGTCATAACTGAACGAGGAATAACCATAGGGATAAACACCCAGTGATTTTCCATTGATAAATACTTCAGAGTTCATATAAACACCTTCGAAATAAATGGAAATGATTTTATTTTTCCATTCTCCGGGGACTTTGAATGTTTTGCGATACCAACCTATACCTGCCGGAAAAAAACCACCCGCATTCCCTGTTAGGTTTTTGGGGTTTATTTTACCCTCAATGCTCCAATCGTGGGGTAAGTCGAGGGTGCGCCAACTCATGTCATTAAAATCCTTTAACTTGGCAGCAGTAGTGTCGCCTAAAAAGAATTTCCAATTGAAATCGAATAATTGCTTTCTATCCATATCATTTTGCGCATAGCCTGAAAAAGCGCTTATCAATAGCATGAATACCAATACGATTTGTTTTGAATAACGAGATTTGCTTTTAAATGAATTTAGTCTGTACATACATCCGGGTTTATATTTTCGTTGATTTAATTTAATTGTATCATATTCTGAGGTGCAATAACAATTGTTTCTTTTTGGTTCCTGAAAACAACTATTTCCAAAGGTTTTGTCAGATCGGCCTGCATGGTGGCATTCTGTAAATCATCCAGATTGCCTATCGATATTCCATTAAACTTCAGGATCACATCATTTTCGTGAAGGATATTGCTCATTCTGTTATTGGGCTTATCAATTGAAATAACATATACCCCACGTTCGGTATCCATACCCGTAGCAGAGCGTTCACCCAGAGTTTCCAGGTTCTTGACATGCCACCCCTGCCATTCAATAATATTGATTGGGGCATTCTCCACTTTTACAAGGGGTAAAGTTATCCGGGGCGTTTTGGCCAATCGTTTCAATTCCGGAGAAACAACCCCAAAACAATCCATACAGAAATTCTGGAAGCCCAAGCGAAAAACAGCACTTCCATTGTCCTTTACCCTGAAATCTCCATGCTCCGGGTCCTGAAAATCGACCGTACACACAATTGAATGCTTATCGATTCCACTCATTTGATCACCCTTTAATGCAGTGCTGTCGGTAAAGATGTTATAATCAACCATTGCACCCCAAGCTGGCAGGTTGATGGGTTTGTATGGCCCCATCACGATGTTCCGGGTAAAAACATCGCCACTGTTTTCGAACCACACATGCGGATGAAATGTATTATTGACCAAAATATTGTTTTCCACATTGCGATAAAACCCCTCACGAAGTTTTATACCTCCATTCAGACAAAGATTATTGTAAATATGATAATTACTAGAACCATCATCTAAGCCGATATCCCAGCCACGGTCACAACGGAAACGGTTATTTCGGATAATGGTGGTTGAAATAGCATCTACCAAAATCAGCGAAGGTTCCTTTGCTACTATCTTGTTCATTTCTTTACGATCCGGATGCCAGTAACGGTCACGCCCCCAAGAGTTAAACGATCCATGGTCACCCGTTTCTTTCACGGTTTCGAACACATCGTTGTATTCTATGATATGTCCTCCCCATGTACCTTCGCTTACATTAATACCTGACCGTGGCATATCATAGATGCTATTGTGGCTCACGGTGATTGACTTGCACATAGATAGCTCAACACCAGTAACCTGTTTCTCGAACAAACCGATGGGGTGGATAAGATTGTCATAAACCAGGCAATTGGCAGGATAATTACTTGTTTTGGGACCAACTTCCCGGTCCATTTGGTCTATTGGGGTAAAATTGTGATAGTTAAACACCGGAGAACGCACCGCATTGGCATCACCGACAAAACAAATGGCACTGGCTCCAATTTGTGTAATGTGTGATCCCGAAATACCAGAATTCAGGTTGTAATTGGAAAAGAATACCGAATTGCCGCCCAAGTTATGCAAGTAACAACCCTCCAAATGACAGCTTTCCGTACCTTCAAAAACGATAGCACCACCACGGTATATTGTCCAGTCAGAGCGTAGCAACGGCTCGTATTTCTCCATGAAAGTCCGTGCAGCTTGTGTAAATTCAATGTTTTTTATCGTGATATTCATGACCGGTTCCTGCTCTGTACCCCTGAATTCAACCAATTGTTTTAGCTTTGCAACCTCAAATATTGATTTGGTAATGTCTTCGCTGGGCAAAGGATAATAATATAAAATAGCCTGACCGGTATCGTAATACCATTCTCCCGGCGCATCCAACTCCTCGAATATATTCTCGACCATCCGGTTATCAGGGCTCAAGCCATCCGGGCGGTTGTTCTGCCATCCACCCTCCAGTTTCAGGATGCCTTGGTCATTTTTTCCGGTAATCCGGTAATGAAAATCGCCCCAATCGTTGACATGCATAGCGTGAAGATAACCTCCCGATGGGTTTTTCCATGTTTTCACGCGCTCAGGTGAAGTAGCATCTGCCGATGTTCCATTGAACCTTACGGCTAAAGAGTCAAAATTCGGATAACGGGCCATGTGAAGGATTTTCCCGTTACCAATCAGCATATCAATTGACATATCTGGCGAGACTTTCGCTTGCATTATTCCATTTTTGTAGGGCTGCCATTGAAGTTTAAGCTGAACACCTCCGCAAATCACTGCATGTTCGCCAGGATAGGAACACAAGGTCAGCATTTTATCCTTATTGCCATCCTCTGGCGTAAAAATCAATGTTTTATCCAGTCTATATTCTCCTCCCCGCAAATAGATGGTTACTTCGCCTTTTTGTCTGCGTGCTTTATTCTGGGCTGTTTTTATGCTTTTGAAAGGCGCTTTCTCTGAACCATTATTTTTATCATTCCCCTTAAATGAAACAAAATAGGTGGTTTGTGCTCTTATACACATCTCCGAGCCCACGAGACTAGGCATGATCTCGTATGCCGTCTTCTGCTTGAAAAAAAC
>DMFR01000451.1:0-353 GCA_003450125.1 Prolixibacteraceae bacterium
AATATGATGGTGCGCTGCACCTTGGTCGATCTATCCATCTCCCGTTTCTACAAATTTGACGGTGCGCTGCACCTTTGGTTAATTCCATTGAGATGCCATTCTACAAAGAGTACGGTGCGCTGCACCTGTGGTGGATGATTTGATCTTATCATGCTAACAGTGCGCTGCACCTTGGTCGATCTATTCATCACTCGTTTCTGATGGAGGGCATCGCTCTGGTGAAGGAGCAAATATTTACTGTTATTGCCTCATTGTGACTATTAAAAATAGCTTGCCAATCGTAGCCCCAATGTAGACTCTCCCAAGCTATACCAAATCCCTACCAAAGCTGTACCCTCTTGCCTGTTTCTGTA
>DMFR01000451.1:615-4009 GCA_003450125.1 Prolixibacteraceae bacterium
TACAGAAACAGGCAAGAGGGTACTGCCTTGGTACAGCTTTGGTAGGGATTTGGTAGGAATCATTCTGAAAGAAAAATTCATTAGGAGATAATTTAAAAAAAACAGCAGGTTGCCAGGAGACTAAATTGAACCCCTGGGGGGAGCTTTAATCAGAGGACTGAATTTAGAAATTATAAAAATTGCAATTGTAGAATATTCATTATTAATCAGATATAAAAACCTATTTTGAATTTGTGTTGGTATCATCAATTCTTTTTCTACCTTCAACGCGCTAAATTGACTGACTTTTAGATTGACTGATTTTTTAACTATGAAGCCTAACTCCTTTATTGTTATTGTTTTTATTTTGATTGTTCAGTTCTGCTTTGCGGATGATTTCAGGTATTTAAGGACCAATGAAGGGCTGTACAACGGTGAAATCAATTCCACGGCCCAGGATCAGTCCGGGAAAATGTGGTTTGCCACCTGGACTGGTTTAGCAAGTTATAATGGGTACGATTTCCAGTTTTTCAAACCCGAACTGGGAAACCCCCTGAGCTTATCGGACAAAAAAACCAATAAAATATTCATTGACTCCAGTGATAACCTTTGGGTAGCCTCGCTATCGGGGGTTTCTCTATTTCGAAAATCGGATCAGACTTTTCACCCCATTGAACTGGAAGGGCTGGCATGGAACAGCTATTATGTGTTTAATTTTCTGGAATCGAAAGGCCATGTGCTTATCCATACCAGCCAAGGCATCTTTTTAGCCAGTGAATCCATTGATCAGGCAGACAAGGTTCATGCAAAAAAACTGAAGCTATATAATGGTACGACCCAGGTGTTTGATTTTGCCCATTACTTGAATACTTTCAAGGATCAATTGGTCATTGTTTCAAATGTTGATCAGTACAATCCGACCCGCCTGTTGCTGGGAGAATTAATTGTCAATAAGAATGACACCTTAATTACGGTGCAGCATAAAATCATTTATCCGGGCAATATCAATACTACAGCCTATGTAAAAGAGGAAGATCAATTGTACCTGGGGACCTCGGGTGGAATTTCAGTTCTATCACTCTCGAATTTAAAAATAACGGACGGCCTTTATTTCCGAAATCAGAATATACAAAAACTCCTTTGTGCCAGCAACCGGAAGATGTATGGTTATGCCACGGACCCTGCCTTGTTGTTTGTGGATTTAAATACCAGGCAGGAGGGGCGTTATTTACCCGATCCTATGGTCTCAGGATCCTTGTTGGATAATAACATTACCTGTTTGTTCGAAGATTTTTCGGGGAACTTGTGGGTAGGTCACCAGGGACTGGGTTTCAGTATACTGAATCTGAACCGGAAACCTTTTTATTCTTTCAAGCGTGATCTTTCCAATCCAAAATCGCTCGGTGGCAATGTGGTCATGTGTCTGAACGGAACAGCCCGGGAAATTTTAATAGGCTTAAGGCAAGGGGGGATTAACATTACCTCTAAGCAGATCAACAAAGAAGGCCCTGCGCAATTTCAGGTGGTACATTACCTGCAACAGGCCAATGGGGGATCGGGCTTCGATAATGTCTGGGATATTGCCCGGGAATCGGATTCCATCTTCTGGGTAGCTTCCAATGGGGGAGTCGCTAAATTGGAAAAGACAAGCCATGGCTGGCTATACGGCAAAGCTGGCGATCCTGCACTATATGCTGGAACAGTGCGGAAAGTACTGGTGGATAAGGATCATAATATCTGGTGTGGAACCGCCGGAGATGGCTTAATTCTTTTCCCGGCGCTGCGTAAAAATCACAGCAGGGTATCTTACCATTTTGGTTTTAATGCGCAGGATAAGGAAGGAATCTCGGACAAGGCTGTAATTTCGATGTTAATTGATAGTAAAAACAGGTTTTGGGTGGGTACTAACAATGGATTAAATCTTTTGAAGATACCATACAATCAATTGGACTTGACAGGTCATACAAGGCCGACGGTGAAATTTCAGCAGTTTGTAGCCACCCAACCCAGGAAGGATTACCTGAATGCCAATGAAATCAATTGCATCTTCGAAAACAATGACGGAAAGATATGGATTGCCACCCAAGGCGGGGGAATTAATATTTTCAACACTGATTCTTCGACCTTTTCACATTTAACTACAGCAAACGGCATGCCGGGGAATGATGTACAGGGGATTCTGTCAGAGCCTTCGGGAAAAAAATGGGTAAGTACCAACAAGGGATTTGTTGCCATTGACCTGGATAATAAATTAAAACCTTTTACTTACTACAATCAATCAGACGGAATCCAGGGAGAAACCTTTAAGGTGAATTCATATTACAAATCACCCGATGGTGAAATGTTCTTTGGGGGAGACAACGGTTTTACGCGGTTCAATCCACGAGAGATTACTTCCAACCCGATTCCTCCCAAATTAGGATTAACCAATTTGCGGTTATTGAACCTGACTGTCAAGGTTGGTGATACCATCAGCAGGGGAAATGTCATGGTGAAATCACTCAATGAATCCGAAGATGTGGTACTGCCTTTTCAGAAAAATACTTTCAGTATTGGGGTGGGGGTACATCATTACCAATATCCGGGGGGAAACATGATTCGTTATATGTTGGAAGGATACAATGATCATTGGATTACCGTACCGGCATCGAATTCCTATATTTATTTTTCCAAGATCCCCGATGGGAAATATACCTTGCACATCAGTGGCTTAAGTGCCGACAATATTGAAGCCTCGAAGGAGAGAGTATTAAATATACGGATTTTACCGCCCTGGTATAAAACGTGGTATATGACCACCCTTTTCCTGTTGATGATCATCGCCATGATTGGTGGAATTATTTCTATGGTGATCAGGCGGCAGCGCATTTCGTTTGAGAAGAAAATTGATGCCCTGGAGGTGGAGAACAATGAGAACAAGATGAAATTTCTCACCAACATTGCCCACGAGTTGCGCACCCCCCTTAGCCTGGTGGTTGCGCCTATCGAGGACATGATGCAAAACTATACCACCATTGAACCCAAATGGAAGGAACATATCAACCTGATTCACCGCAATTCAAATTACCTGCTCACGCTCATTAACCAGATCATTGATTTCAGAAAGTTAAACGCGGGTAAACTTCAACTGAATCTTCAAATGGTTGATTTGGTGCAGTTGGTCAAAGAGGTGGCTGCCAATTTTAAAGGCCTGGAGAATAGGCAAAAGGCCAATTTGCAGGTTCATGTACCCGAGAACCCGTTAATGGTAAAGGTCGATGGCCAGAAAATCAGGGAGGTCCTCTATAATTTATTGTCCAATGCCTTTAAACACACCAGCGAGCATCAAACCATTGCCGTTACTCTTGAAACGGTTGAAGAGAAGAACGGGGGTCGCCGGCAAATTAAGATGACTGTTTTTAATGAGGGGAAAGAT
>DMFR01000451.1:4110-16561 GCA_003450125.1 Prolixibacteraceae bacterium
ATAAAGATCTTCGACCGTTTCTATAAAGTGAGTGAAAAGGTGGAAGGCACAGGCATCGGACTTTCGTTTTCAAAATCCCTGATTGAGATGCACCATGGGACCATACATGTTGAATCGGTCGTCGGGGTAGGGGTCGCCTTCCATGTGTTATTGCCCGCCGATGAAAGGGAAGGGATTGACCACTTGGAGGAAGTAAAGGAGAAACCGGATTATTTATGGGACAAAAACCAGCGCAACAATAAACAGGAGAGGGAGGCTGAGAAAAACGGCAAAATCCTAACTGTTGTCATTGTAGAAGATAATACCGATTTGCGTAATTTTCTAAAGAATACCCTGTCGGCCTCTTACAATTGTCTTGAAGCCAATGATGGAAAGGAAGGCTATGAACTGATCACCAGGATAGTGCCTGACATTATCATTTCGGATGTGATCATGCCCAAAATGGATGGTTATGAAATGTGTGAAAAGGTAAAAGAAAACAGCAAGACCTGTCATATTCCCATTATACTGCTAACGGCCAACAATGCTTCGGAACACATCATTTCAGGCTACAGCAAGGGCGCTGATGCGTATATCACCAAGCCGTTCGATATGTCCATTATCAAGGTACAGATCTCTCGCCTGATCAAGAACCGTGAGTTAATCAGGGAAAAATACATGACCCATAATTTCATGGTTGAAGTGTCTACTTCTAATATGACCAGGGATGATGAATTCATTATCCAGTTAAGGAAATTGCTGGAGAATAACCTCTCGGAATCGGATTTCAATGTGAAGAAGCTTTCAGCCGATTTGAATATCAGCACCACCCATTTGTACCGGAAACTGAAGACCCTCACAGGGCTTTCTCCGGTTGAATTTATCCGTATGTTCAAGTTGCAGAAAGCTTGTGAATTGTTATCCAATTCAAATCTTTCCATTAAAGAGATCGGGTACAGTTTGGGCTTCAATAACTTATCCTATTTTGTGAAATGTTTCAGGGAACAATTTGCCGTTACCCCATCCGCTTATCGGCAAAAAGGAATGCCGGAAGGAATGACAAAAAATAACACAAATCAATCAGGTGTAGCATAAATTAACCTCTTTTAATAGTTAATGTGCTTATAACTAATAAATCACAAAAAACCTTAAAAATGCGCCCCGCAACGGTTTTTGATTTTTGATACATTTGTAACGTTTATAAATATGTTTCCATTGTTTTATTCAAATATTTATGATTTAAAAAATGACAAAGAATAAACAACTAACCTTAATTTCATTGTTGGTGTTATTGCTTTTCGGTTGCAAGAAGGAGAATGACAAATTTACCCGTCCAGAATGGCTTCCCGGAAAACTATTTACACAGATTCAAACTAAACCGGAACTTTCGACTTTTGCCACATTGGTTCAAAAAGCCGGTTACGATTCTATCATCAATGTGTCAGGAAGCTACACCGTGTTTGCTCCTTCCAATGAAGCATTCGCCCAGTATTTTCAGGAAAACCCCAATTACAAGTCTGTGGCCGAAATGCCGAGGAATGAAGCCATTAAACTGGTAAAATACCACATCGTTCAAGATCCATGGAGTAAGAAACAACTGATGACACTGGATGTGAAAGGTTGGATCGATACCTTGGACCTGAACAACAATGAACCCAAAGGGTATAAGCGCCAGACCTTGTACTTGGCCAAAAACCAGAAGTTCGGGGTGGAATGGAGCAAATATGAAAGGTCTAACAGTACCACCGGTTTAAAGCGTGTCAATATTGTGGACAGCACAAAGACCAGCTGGACTCGCCGGGTATTTACCAACTCGCGTAAATATGCCCCTATTTTCTTCAAGCAGTATTTCGATATTTATGACTTGTCGGCTTCCACTGACTATGCCTTCTATTTTGGCAGGCAGTTCGAGAGCCTCAATGACCTGTATTATTGCAGTGGCCGTATCATGAGTGATGAACTTTTTGCTGAAAACGGTTTTGTATATGTCATTGACCGGGTTGTAGAACCATTAAGAAACGGGATTGAAGTGCTCTCCGATAAGAGCAAAGGAAATTCATATACCACCTATTATAACCTGGTGAATTTGTTTTCCGAATTCACCTACAATGAAAAAGAAACCAATGCACAACCAGGAGCAGCCCAGGGATTGAAAGTGGATTCACTCTTTGATTTAAACTATCCTCAATTGGTTTTTGACGTCAACAGTGAAAAGACAAAAGCGCCCAGGGGTACTTATGGTCTTCCAGCCAATGTGACCATCCGTTATCATCATGGAATCGTGGCTCCTACCGATGGGGCGATGAATCAGTTGGTTAGCCAGTACCTGGCCGGTGGAAATAATTGGGGGAGCCTGGAGAATGCTCCCGAAAATATCAAACGTATTGTGGCCAACTCGTGTTTGTCCATTAATCCGATTTATCCAACCGATCTGGCCAAAGGATTTCTGAACGGGGAGTATGACTATGTCAAAGTAGATGAGTCCAGCATTGTACAAAAAGAATACGGAAGCAATTGTACCTTTATCGGGGTGAACCAACCCATTGTGCCAAGGGCTTTCAGCAGTGTGACCGGACCCGTTTACACCCGCAAGGGCTATTCCAAAGTCATGTATGCCATTGAAAAGTCAGGATTATTGTCCGCCCTGAAAAGAAAAGATGCCGATTATTCTTTCTATGTAGAATCAGATGCTTCCACAGCACAAGACTCCTCATTGATCTATGATTCATTTTTTAAACGATTTACAGTTGCCACCATGTGGCCGGCCGTCAAAGCATATCCTGTTTCAGTGGATGACTTGCGTATCTTGTTGCTCAACCACATCGGGGTAGGCCAGCCAAAGGGGATTGCAAGAAAGGAATTCATAAAAAACCTTGCCGGGAATTACATCACCGTTAATAACATTACCAAAGAAGTGTCAGGGACGGCCTCATCCACCTTTGGATATCAAGGTTTCAAACAAGTCACGGTTATTCCTACTAAAATCAGCACCAACAGTGACAACGGTACCACTTATGATATCAGCAACTGGCTTAATTTCTCCACACCTGATATTTTCACGATCATTTTAACCCGCTATCCAAAGTTTCATGCCTTGATCAGAAAAGCCGGGCTGACTCAGGATAATTTATCAAAGTATACTTTCATGACCGAAAATCTGAACTATACGGTTTTCGCACCCAGTGATTCGATTCTGAATTTGACCAATACCAGCGACATGAGCCCTAAAGAACTGCAGAATTTTGTTTTGTTGCATTTCATTCAGGGGGATCTGATTTTTACAGACGGAAATAAATCAACCGGCTATTATGAAACATGCCGTATCGATGAAAATTCAAGCCCTAATACACCGGTTTATACCAAAATTAAGATAGTACCGGGCATTGACCAAATTACCATTCCCGCAAAGGATGGTTCTCCGGCCCTTGTAGTGAATGAATCTTCCAAGACGAATCTGCTTACAGGACGCAGTTTGAGTTCAACCGGTCAGGAAAGATGGCCCAATTGTGTGAACAGCGGTGTTGTCCATGAGTGCAAAAAGGTATTGTTGTTTGGAGAAGTTGATACCAGACAGTAAGCCCAACTAAATATTTGAATATTTTAAACCTAAGGTTTTTGAACAAGATGAATAAAATGAAAAAAACCATAATCCTGATCCTTGCGCTGTGCAGCTTTATAGGGGCCTATTCTCAGACAAAAACGATCATTCGTGGAAAGGTGATCGATCAGAAGGATAAATCGGGTATAATTGGAGCCACCATTGTTGAATCAGACAAGGAGAACCGTGTTGTTAACGGTACGGTAACTGATGTGGATGGGAACTTTGTGTACCAGATGAAAAATCCGGCCAATACCATGAAGGCGACAGTTATTGGATACCAAACCAAAACATTTAAGCCCAATCCGGCAAAATCGGTGGTCATTGAACTTGTATCTTCAGATGTTGAATTAGAAGAGGTCATGATCACAGGCAAGACCAGATCAAATAACTCACTGACCAACATTGAAGAAAGAGACAATGCTTCATCACGGGTAAAAGTGGATTTGATAGAAATGAGAGATGCCGGTATTACCGATGCCGCTTCAGCACTTCAGGGAAAAGTATCGGGACTGGACATCATCAGCAATTCCGGGGATCCGGGTTCAGGATCAACCATCGTTATCCGTGGACTGAGTTCCATCGGCAACAATAAACCGTTGATTGTCATTGACGGTATCCAACAGGAAAAGGTATCTTCAGGTTTTGACCTGAGTTCATCCGATGCCCAGGATATCAGTAACATGATCAACATTGCCCTTCAGGATATCAAGTCCATAGAAGTATTGAAAGATGCCGGTTCAACAGCCATCTATGGATCCAAGGGAGCTGACGGGGTATTGATCATTGAAACCAACCGTGGGAAAATGGGGAAAGTACAATTTGACTATACCTTTAAAAATAGTATAAACTTTCAGCCCAAATCCATTCCTATGCTGAATGGGGATGAGTATGTGACCCTACAACTGGAACAATTGCACAACGCAAAGGGGGTTTTTGATCTTCCAAGGGAAATTGCCTACGATAGAGATTTTCCTGATTTTTACAATTACTCGGCCAATACGGATTGGTTAGGGGCCATCACCCAAAATAGCATGACCAATGACCATTTTTTTAAAATCTCAGGTGGGGGAGAAAAAACAAGGTATTATACCTCTTTCAGTTATGTGGACGAAGGGGGAACTACCATCAATACGGGCAAAAAATCATTTTCTACCCGTGTGAACCTCGATTACTTTCTTTCCAAAAAGCTGACCTTTACTGTTTCGTTCGATTACTTTAACAGCAAAACAGACGGTAATATGACCATTAAATACCAAGGTTGGATGGACCGTAACGTTAGAC
This sequence comes from Prolixibacteraceae bacterium, assembly GCA_003450125.1. Lineage (GTDB taxonomy): Bacteria > Bacteroidota > Bacteroidia > Bacteroidales > Prolixibacteraceae > Aquipluma. The sequence goes on from DMFR01000451.1 coordinate 8,972, forward strand.
AGATGGCTTATGTCAAGGCTCCCAATATGAGTATCATGGAACACGATGCCTATGGAAACCTTACGGGAGAATATTTTACCCGGAATTTCGATAAGACCGGTAACTTCCAGGGCAGTGGATCTGAATTCTACAATCCGGTGGCAGTAGCCAGACTGGGGAAAAAGGATACAGGGGAAAATACATTGGAAAATTCTTTTAAATTAAATTATGCACTCAATGATTGGCTAACCTTCAAAGAAACTGCCTCATTTCAATATACCGGGAAGAAGTCGAACAGTTTTCTTCCCTACAATGCCATTGGGGCCGATTGGTTAGATTGGCAAATCAACCGGGCAGAAGAAGGCAACATTCTTTTCTCCTCCTTCAAAACAGAAAGCCAGTTGGTGTTCAATGTTCCTTTTAAAAACAAGATCCATGAATTGACCGGTTCAACAGCCTGGGCAACCAATCAAACGAAGGAAGATGGGATCAATATTCAAAGTGACATGATCCCAAGCGTCAATACTCAGGACCCTGCAGTGGGGGCACAGATTAACTGGATCAGTTCTGACTTGTATGAGAAAGCCGATGTAGGTGCGGTGTTCAATCTAAACTATAAATTAAAGGATACCTATGGGGTGCAATTGATCGCAAGGGCTGACGGAAACTCCTCTTTTGGGGCCAGCAACCGTTGGGGGGACTTCTATGGGGTGAGTGGTTTTTGGCGTTTCTCTTCAGAACCATGGTTGAAAAACTGTGAAAATTGGCTGGGTGAATCAAAATTTCGTTATAGTTGGGGAACCTCGGGAAGAGCTCCCGGAGACGACCCCAAATATCCTCGTTTTGCAATCTATAAAACCACCAACCCGAGTAGTTACATCACCAATCCGGCAGTTGTACCCACCAGTATTCAATTGGATAACCTGAAATGGGAAAGCATTGTTTCGACCAATTTTGGGCTTGACTTAAACTTGTTCCATGATCGGGTTTGGCTTTCGGGTGAAATTTATAACAAGACTACCTCTAATTTACTGTTTAAAAAATATAATATACCTACTTCTTCCGGTTTCGATCAACTGCTCTACCTGAATGGTGGTGAATTGACCAACCATGGATGGGAATTGATGGGCGATTATAAAATCGTCAATACGAAAGATTGGAGGTTAAAAGTTGATTTTAATGTCTCGCAGAATGTCAATTCATTCACCAAATTGCCTGCGAACTTTAACAATGAGAAATCCACTTCAATTGGCAATGGAGACTATCCAAAGCGGATTGTTGAAGGAGAACCGATCGGATCGTTCTTTGGGTTCCGTTACCAGGGGGTGTATGCCTCCGATGCGGATGTAGTGGCCAGGGATGCTGAAGGGAATACATTGGTTGATGGGAATCACAATCCCATCCCGATGACCTATAAGGGAACCTACCAATTCAAAGGTGGAGATGCCAAATATGAAGATATCAACCATGATGGACAGATCGACTTAAATGATGTGGTTTACATTGGCGATTCCAATCCTGATTATACCGGTGGATTTGGAACCTCACTTAAATACAAACAATTTGATCTTTCTATACAGTTCTATTACCGTGTTGGTTTTGACATTATCAACGGCACGGCTCTGGATATTGAAGGGATGAACAATCGGAATAACCAGAGTAAAGCGGTTCTTAACCGTTGGAGGGTACAAGGTCAACAAGAGCCGGGGCTGCTGCCAAGGGCTTATGATGGGAATCCTGCCAATAACCTGGGTTCTGATCGTTATGTGGAAAAAGGTGATTTTATGCGTTTGAACAACATCAGTTTTAAATACCAGTTGAGCCCTGCCCTATGCCGCAAGTTCGGTTTGGAAAGCGGCAGTTTTGCTGTGAGCGCTAGAAAGCTGTATACCTTTACCAATTATTCGGGACAAGATCCTGAAGTAAATGCGGATGCAAGCGATCCTTTCTGGATCGGGGAGGACAAGGCCAATACACCACCTCCAAAGATGGTAACCTTAAGTTTTTCTGTTGGATTTTAATTTGAACGACTATGAAAAAAATATTTAAAATACGGTTTATTCTTTTATTCCTGGTACTATTCGGACAATTCTCCTGTTCAAAATATCTGGAGATCTTGCCTTCCAATGGGTTGGTACGTGATGAGTTCTGGAAAACAAAGGAGGATGTAGAAGCGGTTCTCATGGGCGCTTACCAATCATTCGCAGCCATGGACGGTGATTTGTTTACCTATGGTGAAGTCCGGGGTGACATGGTCAAATGTCATGATTACTATAATTGGTCGGATCAGTTTAAATTGTACAGTAGCACGATCTACCCCGAAAATGGTTTATGTAAATGGGATAAGTTCTATAAAGTAATCAATTACTGCAACGAAGTCATTCAAAATGCTCCGGAAGTTCGGAAGATTGACAATACCTTTACTGACTTTAAATTGAAAGGCTATCTGGCCGAGGCGCATTATTTGCGCAGTCTGAGTTACTTTTATCTGGTCAGGATTTTTAAGGATGTACCCTTGGTGCTGACGCCAACGGAAAATGATGGAGTTGAATTTTATCCTGTCCAAACCAAAGGCGAAGATGTATTGAAAGCCATGGTGAAGTACCTGGATGAATATCGTCCCTTTGCCACTGATGGATACAAAACCCCTGAGGAAATCAAGGGAAGGGCCACCAAAGCAGCCATTGATGCATTGCTTGCAGATATTTCACTCTGGAATTTTGATTATGAAGCCTGCATCGGGTATGCTGACCGTATTATCGCCGATACGAAGTTTACCTTAATGCCTACTTCCAGGTGGTTTGAATTGTTTTATCCGGGTAATTCGCTGGAAGGCATTTTTGAATTCCAATTTGACACCAAGCTGGGCCAGAATAACAGTACATATGGAATGACCAATCGTAATGCCTATCAATATATTCCAAGTCAAAAGGCCGTAGAATTGTTTTCCCGCGAATATGCCTCTGAGGAAAGATACAGGGGTGAGGATAATTCGATAGCCATGGTGAGTGTTGACAATTATGTGATCTGGAAATATGCCGGAATGGTGCCTGATGGGAAGAGGCAACGCGGAGGAATAGATCAAAGCAGTTGCAACTGGATTGTATATCGACTGGCGGATATTTACCTGATGAAGGCTGAAGCCTTGTCGCAGTTAAGCCGTTTTAATGAAGCATTAACCATCTTGAATGTGATCCGCGACCGGGCCTTGGTTGCTCCTCTGGCCATCAGCAATTCGGTAAATGCTTACGAAGATGCCATTATGGATGAACGGGCACTTGAATTGGCCTTTGAAGGAAAGCGCTGGTTTGATTTGCTCCGTATGGGCCGTCGTAACAATTATGCCCGCAAGAGTAAATTGGTTGAATTGATTATTAAAAATGTTCCCTCTACCTCCAAACGTATTTTAGCCGCTAAATTAACCAATCCAGAAGGATGGTACCTGCCGGTTCACAAAGATGAGATTGAGCGCAATAAAAACCTGGTTCAAAACCCTTATTATAATTTTTAACCAATGAAAAGAATTTCTATCCTATTAAATCTATTGGTTGTCTGTTTATTGCTTTATTCCTGCAAACAAACAGAAGTTCCGAACTCGAATTTTAAAGACCAGGAGAAATATACAATCTATGGTTACCTGCTTGCCAATCAGGATCAATATTCCAGTTTCCTGCAAATCCTTCAGGTGGGGGGATTGGATAAGACCCTGAGCGCCTATAATCCGGGTGGAAAGACCCATGGTTATGGTTATACCCTGTTTCTCCCGGACAATACGGCCGTTGACGACTTTATCAAGGGGAGCGATGGTCAATACAACTCATTGAATGATTTATTGAATGATCAGCCCTATTGTGAGGCATTGGCAAGATACCACATTTTAAATAAAGAGGTTTTTACCTATGATTTCCCCTTCGGGACCTTTGATCAGCCCAATTTATCGAGTGATTTTTTGAATGTTAATTTCGATGTTCAACCCGATACCACCTATTATAAGATTAACAACCAGGCAAGGGTCATTAAAGCCAACATTAAAACCTCCAACGGTTATATACAGGTGGTGGGTACCATGTTAAAGCCCATTATAGTGAACAGTTATGGCTGGTTAAAAAAGAATGCGGCTTTTAGTATTTTTACTGCCGCCCTGGAAGCTACCGAATGGGATAAGGTCATCAATGTAGATATGAAATTGGAGGATCAGACGCTCCAGCCTTTTACCATGCTGGTAGAACCTGACTCGGTCTATCACAAAAGAAACATCAATTCGTTGGAAGATTTGGAAGCCTCTATCAGTCCTGGCCGAACAGACTATACCAACAGTAGCAATCCGCTGAACCTGTTTATCGGTTATCATTTGCTCACAGGAAGCCATTTTCTGGACAATTTGGCCAAAAACAACACCAACTATACCACTTTTGCCGATGTACCCATGGCCATTAATGGCTTGGGCCTTGATATTGCCATTAATAAGACCAAAGAGATCTTTGTGGATGAAAATCAGGATTCAACAGATTATGTAGGCATCTATTATGACCAAAGCAATGTGAATACCCAAAGCGGGGCTATTCATTTTGTCAATCAGATCTTAAAACCTCAAACTCCTTCAAGGGCCATCGTGGATTGTCAATTCTGGGATGAAGGCTTGATAGCGAATTATAGAAACACGCAATGGGTGGGTACTTTACTGATTGAAGACCATTCGCTGTTGAAAAATGTCAAATGGAATGAGACCAAACTCATCTATGTGAGGTCGAGTGAATCAACAGAAACGGCCTGGGATAAAGATTATTTTTTAATAGAAGGAAACTTCACCATCAGTTATACCATTCCCAAGATTATACAGGGGAAATACAATGTATTTCTCCAGGCTCACTTCCTGAATATAGCGAACGCAACCGTTGAAGTTATGATGGATGGAACCAAATTAGGCGGACTGGTTGATCTGTCCAAAGGTGGAAACGCCGGAGGTGGATATTGGGGTTATCCTGGGTACAAAGTGGGAAGTGTTGATTTTAAAAAATATGAAAACCATACCATAGAGATTAAATCCCTGATTCCCGGTCGTTTTATCTGGGATTATATCCGATTCGAACCAATTTAATTCAATCATAAAATGAGATCAATATTCAAAATTATACTGACAGTGTTCGTGGCTATCCAATTCGTCGGATGCACTAACAAAAATTGGGACGATCATTATCTGACGCCACCCCCAACCATTAATACCAATGTGTGGGATGCCATCAAAAGCAACAGTGAGTTGTCGGGTTTTGTTACGCTGATGGAAAAATACAATTATGATTCCCTCTTTATGACAGATAATACCTATACGCTATTTATTCCCGACAATAGCGCCATTGCCAAAATGGCGCCATCGCAGGTGAGTGATACCACGATATTGAATTATCTTATTTCGAGGCATTATATCCAGCCTATGGATATTAAGGGAAAGCGCAAATTACAGACTTTGGCCAAGAAGTTTTCGACCTTTGAGTCAGGAAACGGACAACCCACCTATGATGGTATCCCCCTTGCATTCGAAAGTCCTTTGTATGTCAATGGGAAATATTTTATCATGGGAGAGGTTGCCTTACCAAAACTGAACCTGTATGAATATTTTGCGGTAAATACTCCTTATTTGAAGGCGTATATCGACAGTAAGGATTCCATTACGGTAGATCAGGCAAAAAGTACGCCTATCGGGTTTAATGATAAAGGACAAACGGTCTATGATACGGTTGCCATCAAATACAATAGCTTTGAAACCAAGGTTTTTCCTGTTTCAACGGAGTGGCGTAATTATACATCAACTTTCGTATTTCCAAGGAAAGCCAATTATGAGAATGGATTGACTGCCATGGCACAGAAGCTTGGAGGCCGTTTTATCGATTATAAGGACATTCCCATAAAGTGGCAGAACCAAATCCTTATCCCTTATTTAATCAAGCAGGGAACGTTTCTCAATATGCTTGATGTGAATGAGTTCAGGGATAAAAGTGTATTGACCTATAAGAAGAAATACACCATGATGAATATAAGCGGAGATAGTATCATTGTCGATTATAAACCCAGTGATCCTTATCTGTGCAGCAATGGTCTTTTTTACGAGTATGCCAATTTTGTTGTTCCTGAAAAACTTTATTCCGATACGATCAAAATGCAGGGAGAAGCATTGGTCAGGCCGCAAGGGGTTAAATTTGTATTTAAAGATATTAAAGACAGTATAATCGTTAAGAATCCCGGTGGCTTCAGTCCCAATAGAGAGTATATCAAGGGGGCATCAAATGATTCCATAATGGTTGTTAATTTCACCAAAGGATACAAGGGTATTTTTGATGTTGACTTCCAGTCCACCAATTTATTTCCCCGCAAATATCGTTTGGAGGTGCTGACAAAAATGGATATTGGAGGGATCTATGATATTTACGTCAATGGAGTGTTACTCAAAAGAACTCCCACGAGTGTAAATTCATTTGATTATGCTGAATTTACGAAAGTCAGGGGCGGTTTGATCAAAAGCGTAACAGGCGCTACTTTAGTCCCAAGAGGACAGTTCAATAAGTTCGACTTTTATGTAGATAATATTATCGACTATGGTAAACCCAAGGTTCGTTTTGAGTACAAGGGCCCTGGAACTGTTGCCAACAACGGGCTTGTGATCGATGCTCTCTATTTTATTCCAGTTGCTAATTAATTAACAAGAATAAACCAGCTAACTAATTCTGATTATAATCTGGTCTCAATCTATAAAATGAAAATTGATACAATGATTAAGAACCTATTCACCACTGCAAACTGGAAGAGAGCCGCGCTTATAGTTCCTGTGTTGCTTTTGAGTTTATTTTCATCCTGGGCACAAAGCCCTATGGCGAAGGACTCTATTCTTGTAAAAGGGGTAATTGTTTCAGGAACAAATACACCGGTGTCAAATGTTACCATCAGCATCGAGGGTTCTTACCAGATGCCGGCTGTAACCAATGAAGCAGGAGAATTTAGTATTAAATCGAGTACTGGTAATAACTGGTTGATTATCGCACCGGTCAGTGAATATAAAACCAAACGGGTGTACCTGAACAACCGGCATGACTTAAAGGTCTATCTGACTGGCAATGATTTGGTAGGGGGAGATGACCCTTTGACGATCCTTTCACAGAAAAGGATCAAAAAGGATGTTGTGTCTGCTTATTTCGATATCAAACCCACGGAAATTTATCAAACCGGGGCCAATTCAATCGACGAATTTTTGCAGGGAAGAACTCCCGGTATGAGTGTCGTGCGCAGGGATGGAAGTCCGGGGTCAGGTGCCGTAGTATCTTTGCGTGGCGTGAATTCGATCATGACCAATACCCAGCCTTTATATATAATTGATGGAATCCCGATGGAGAATCCCGGTATTACAGGATCAAACCTGCAAGGTTATGCTTTTGATCCTCTTTTATCGGTCAACCCGATGGATATATCGAAAGTAACCATCGTAAAAGATCCAACGGTTACTTCTTCCTACGGTTCCAAAGCCTCCAACGGGGTGATTTTTATCGAAACCCTGGATCCAAGCGCCACGCAGACTTCAATTGACTTGGACTTGCGCAGAGGGTATTCGATGTCTCCATCGAA
>DMFR01000451.1:16575-18631 GCA_003450125.1 Prolixibacteraceae bacterium
AATCTTATCCCTCAGATGGATGCCGGGCAACACAAGACCTTTGCCAATGAAGAATTGTTTTCCGGCGGAAAGTATGAAGAAACCATCCGGGAAGAATATCCCAACTTGTTTCTTGGGAAAGATGACGTACGGTTTATTGATTATCAGCACAATACCAACTGGCAAGATAAAATATTTGCAAATTCTGCATTTACCAACCTGAACGTCAAAGTAAAAGGGGGAGATGCCATCGCCCGTTATGGTCTTTCTTTTGGTTATACTACCAGTGAAGGAATCATTAAAACGACCGGATACGACAGTTACAACCTGAGGTTTGTAAGCCGGCTGAATATTTTCACATGGCTAAGAATGAATGCCGGCGTAGCATTGAATTACAGTACTTCCAATTTGAAAGAATCGGCCAAGTCAAAAGAAACGAATCCTATTTTGGCTGCTTTGGGTAAATCACCCATGTTGAATCCTTACCGGTATGACGTTGATGGTAATATGATTAGCGCTTTGAGCGAAGTTGATGAATTGGGGGTGAGTAATCCGGTAGCCATTATTGATAAATTCGAAGCCAAAAATACCAATTATCACTTTGTCTCCACTATGGGATTTGAAGGTACCCTGACCAAGAACTTGTTATTGAATACGAACTTCGGACTGACTTACAATGGGATGAAGGAGCAGATATTCATGCCCAACCATGGGATGGATCATTATTACAACGATGAGGCCATTAACGTTTCGAAAGGTACAGCCAATTATCTGTTGTCCATATATAACAATACCTACCTGAGCTATAAAAGGATCTTCAATAAGATACACAATATTACTTCCAGTACGGGGATGAATGTGCAGACCAACACGTATCAGTTGGACTGGGCAATAGCCATGAATTCTCATGAAAATGATCAATACAAGGACCTTCAGGATGGAAATGATTTCCTGAGACAACTCGGAGGGCAAAACAGAAACTGGAACTGGATTTCAATTTACGAAAACCTGAATTACGCCTTCAAGGATAAGTATCTGGTTTCTGCCAGTGTTTCTTTGGATGGTTCATCAAGGGTAGGTGACAACGCGATCAATACCCTTAAAGTTGCAAATAATCCATTTGGCTTATTTTATTCCGCCGGTTTGGGATGGCGTTTATCCAATGAACCACTTCTTAAACATTTGAACTGGCTGGATGAACTTAAATTAAGAGCTTCTTATGGTACCTCGGGGAACGACGATATTGGTGAATCCAATGCATCGAATTATTATTCAAGCATTAAATATCGTGGTACTGTAGGACTTTACCCCGCTATCAGTCCAAATCCTACATTGAGCTATGAAAACGTTACTCAACTTAACGGGGGAGTAGATCTTGGTTTATGGGGCAGCAGAGTCCGTGCAACGGTGGATGCCTTCCAATCGACGACCAACGATATGCTCATTTTATCGCCTATTAAATCCTACATGGGATATGCTTTCCAGCCTGAAAATGGAGGGACCTTGCAAAATACCGGTATCGAGGTCAACGCCTTCTTCCGGATCGTCAATGGAAAATCATTTAAATGGGATATCCAGGGAAACTTTGCCAAGATCAAGAATGAAATTACACACATCAATGGCGATCGTTTAATTTCCAACGTTCAAGGGGGTGAAATTGTCAACCAGGTTGGATCAGCTGCCAATAGTTTTTATGGCTTGGTTTTTAACGGAGTATACTCTTCTGGTGCAGAAGCCGATGCAGCCAATCTGGTGAATGATAAATTTGTCAAATATGTGGCTGGTGATGCCAAATTTGCTGATTTATCCGGTCCTGACGGCACTCCTGACGGGGTGATCAACCAATATGACAAAACAGTAATTGGTTCTTCCATGCCTGACTTTTTTGGAGGTTTCCAAAATACTTTTACCTATAAAAATTGGACACTGAATACCCTGATTAACTTTGTGTCAGGAAACGAAGTATTTAATTACGTCCGTTTCCAGAATGAACAAATGACCGGACTTGAAAACCAAAGCGCAAGCGTTTTAAACAGATGGCAGTATGACTGTCTCTTATACACATCTCCGAGCCCAC
>DMFR01000451.1:18757-19090 GCA_003450125.1 Prolixibacteraceae bacterium
GTTTTAAACAGATGGCAGTATGATGGTCAGGTGACCAATATGCCTCGTGCACTGTGGAATGACCTGGTTGGTAATTCGGCCTTCTCAACCCGTTGGATCGAAGATGGATCTTATATCCGTGTTCAGAACATCTCCTTAAGCTACCGGCTTCTCAATAAATTCCTCAACTTCAGAAATGCAGAGTTCTATGTTTCGGCCAACAATATATGGACTTTGTCCAAATATTTAGGTTATGATCCTGAGTTTGCTACTTCTTATTCTCATTCAGAACAAGGAATTGATTATGGGCAAACACCGCAAGCCAGACAATTTATTATGGGTATTAAACTTGGA
>DMFR01000284.1:0-161 GCA_003450125.1 Prolixibacteraceae bacterium
TCTATGTGTTTAAAAAATATAAATAGATGAAAACGATTTCTGTTTCCAAATCATTGGAAGAGGTACATCAAAGTATAGACACCAGAAAGCAGGCAGGCTTTTTTAAAAAGTTGCTTTCCTTTGCAGGACCGGCTTACCTGGTAAGTGTCGGGTATATGGAC
>DMFR01000284.1:316-3157 GCA_003450125.1 Prolixibacteraceae bacterium
GGTAAGTGTCGGGTATATGGACCCGGGAAATTGGGCAACCGATATCGCCGGAGGAAGTCAGTTTGGCTACCGGTTAATCTGGGTATTGCTGATGTCTAATATTATGGCCGTACTGCTGCAAAGCCTTAGCGCCCGATTGGGAATTGTCAGGGGCAGGGATTTGGCTCAGGCCTCCAGGGAATCTTATCCGCCCTTTGTAAATATTGTATTGTATATCCTGGCTGAAATAGCCATTGCGGCTTGTGACCTTGCCGAAGTGCTTGGAATGGCAATCGGGCTACAACTCTTGTTTGGGTTGCCGCTATTATGGGGAGTGGGATTGACGCTTCTGGATACTTTCCTGCTGTTGTTTCTGATTAACCGGGGAATTAGGAAAATGGAAGCTTTTATTCTGGTGCTGGTCGCTACAATCGGCATTGCTTTCCTTTTGGAGATGGTGTTTGCCAGGCCTGATATGGGAGAACTGGTAACAGGTTTTATTCCCACCCTACCCAATAGCGCTGCCCTTTATATAGCCATTGGAATAATAGGCGCCACGGTGATGCCCCATAATCTTTACCTGCATTCTTCACTGGTTCAGACCAGGAAATTCGGCAAGAGTGATTTGAACATCAAGGAGGCTATTAAATTCAATCTGATTGATTCGGTAGTGGCCCTGAACCTTGCCTTCTTTGTAAATGCGGCCATATTGGTATTGGCTGCCACTACCTTCTATAAAGCCGAAATGTTTAATGTGACAGAGATAAAAGATGCCCATCGGTTTTTGGCTCCTTTGCTTGGCACACAATGGGCGCCAGTACTGTTTGCCGTTGCCCTGATTGCTGCAGGCCAAAGCTCCACACTTACAGGAACACTTGCAGGGCAGATTGTCATGGAAGGGTACCTTAACCTTCGGATTCAACCATGGATCAGAAGAATCATTACCCGTCTGCTGGCCATCATTCCTGCTGTACTGACCATCGTATACCTGGGAGAAGGTGCCACAGGGCAATTGCTGATTTTAAGCCAGGTCATCCTGAGCCTTCAACTGGGCTTTGCAGTTATTCCACTGATCCATTTTGTAAGCGATAAGGAAACAATGGGTCAATTTGCCATCAGTAAAATTACGAAAGTTTTTGCATGGCTGATTGCAGGGGTCATTGTGATTCTAAACGCCAACCTGGTAGTAGATGTAATTTCAGAATGGCTACAAAACAGCGCTCATCCCTTGATCATTCAATTAACGGTTCTTCCTCTTACCCTATTGGCAGGGGCCTTGTTGCTATTTATCACCTTTCGGCCAACAGTTACACGGATTCTGATCAGGGCTATCCGTTCAACCCATCAGGCACTTCCATTGGGTGATATTACTAGCCCTGCAAGGTTTTCAAATATAGTCATTGCCATTGACTTTAGCGCCATCGACAGTGAAGTGATCAGGCATGCTTTATCCATGGCCCATAAGGAAAGTAAAATATTGATCATTCATGTGGCAGAATCCGTAGGCGCAATAGTCCTTGGAAAAGAAACTGCTGATTATGAATCCATTCAGGATAAAAAATTGCTGGATAACTATCAGCTTCAGGTTCAATCGCATGGGTTTGAAACCTCGGTTTACCTGGGCTTTGGGAATCCAAAAAGGATCATTCCTGAAAAGGTCAATGAATTCAAGGCTGATATACTTTTAATGGGAGCACACGGGCACAAGGGGCTAAAGGATATCATCTTTGGCACTACGGTTGACCAGGTGCGGCATAAAGTGAATATACCGGTACTGTTGGTTAAGGGGGTAAAATAGTTACTTGTTAGATTATCAACTCTTATGCTTTTGCTCAAAAATTTGTATTTTTGTCTAAATATTTCCAACCATGACAACACTAAGAGTGAATATTGACAATCCGTCGGATGCGAAGGCCCTTGCAACCTTTCTCCGCTCTTTGGGGTATGTAAAATCCGTTTCAATAGATAAGTCAGTAAAACCCTTGTCAGGAGATGACTGGATTCTGCCTGGACGGCGGGCAACGGAGCAAGAGGTTGACCAACTTCTGGATGATATGGATAACGATGACAACACAGGCTTCACTACTGAACAAATGTTAACTCACCTTGAAGAATGGAAAAAGAGATAAGCCTGATTTGGCAAACTCGTACCAATAATTCCATTGCTAAAATCTACCAATATATCGCGAAGAACGATCCACAAAATGCCGAAGATTTTATCCGTCGGATGTATAATTTTGGACTAAGCCTGCTTCATTTCCTCAGTTAAGTCAATGCATATTTATATTATTTTTTCAATCTATTAAAAAGTTCGTCAAAGAATTCTCCAGTTTGAAATCTTTCTAGATTTTTTATTAAATCATCTTTTTGCTGAGTATTAGGAACCTTCTCTAATAGGTTTATGATATTATCAATCATTTTATATGTAGGAGCCATTCTTTTTTCATGGTTAACTTGACTTCTCAAATCAATTATATGTAAGCATTTTGTGAAGAAATTAAGCATCTTAGGTAAGATATTCAAAAGTTGTAAAACTTTTTGAAACTCTTTAATTGGATTTAAATTATGCAACATATTGTAGACATCCACAATACCTTTGTCATAATGGACAGATAATTGTCTCTGTCCCACAAGCTCTTTGACTGCTAACTTAATTGCCTGCAACTCTTTACTTAACAAAGTAAACTCATCATATGTCGACTCATCCCCATTTTCTAATACAATCGGAGTTATATATTTACCCCAGAATGAATCTTCTGGATTTTCATTTAGCCCATAAAGTTTATTGAATCCTTCATAAACAATTGTGTTGACTTGTTTTAATAATAGTTGTTTTTCTAATGTATATTCAGAACTAAGAAA
>DMFR01000431.1:0-3500 GCA_003450125.1 Prolixibacteraceae bacterium
CCGTCTTTTGCACTTGATCCCTTTTTCTCACAAAAATATGCACAAATAAAAAAAAGCTCTGCAATCGTTTCGATTACAGAGCTTTGAAATTTTAAAGTGACCCAGCTGGGATTCGAACCCAGGACCCCATCCTTAAAAGGGATGTGCTCTACCTGCTGAGCTACTGAGTCATCCTTATTGTGTTGCCTTTTTGTTAAGGCGCTGCAAAGGTAAGCGCAATTTTCTTTTTTGCAAGTGCCAGGGCCATTTTATCCAAAGGAAGTTTATTATTTTACAAACAACCAATTGTTAGCTTAATAGTTAAGTAGCCTTAAATAATTTAAATTAATTTTGCATGGAATAATTATTCAAACCTTTCACCGTGAAAAACAAAGTAATCGTGATCACCGGCGCTTCTTCGGGTATTGGCAGGGCTCTGGCCAAAGAGTTGGCCTCAATGGGTGCCAGACTCTCATTGGCAGCCCGCAGGACAGAACTTCTGGAAGAATTAAGGGCAGAGCTACCTGAAACTGAAATATTGCTTCAAACCACCGATGTGAGCAATGAAAACGACTGCCGCACCTTGATGGAAGAGACCATTAAACGCTTTGGCCGGATAGATGTATTGATCAACAATGCTGGTATTTCGATGCGTGCTATTTTTGAAGACGTAGACCTGAAAGTGATCCATCAACTGATGGATGTGAATTTCTTTGGAACGGTTTATTGCAGCAAATATGCTTTGCCCCATCTGTTGAAAACAAAAGGGAGCCTTGTTGGAGTGATATCCATCGCGGGATATGTTGGATTGCCCGGACGTACAGGGTATTCGGCTTCTAAGTTTGCCATCCGCGGATTCCTGGATACCCTGAGGATAGAAAACTTAAAAAAGGGATTGCATGTCCTGGTAGCTGCTCCGGGATTTACGGCTTCAGAGGTTCGACAGGCAGCATTGACCAACGATGGGTCGCAACAGGGAGAAACCCCAAGGGATGAAAGCAAGATGATGTCGTCAGAGGAATGCGCACACCATATTGTCAGGGCCATCCAAAAGAGAAAGCGTTCGTTGATACTTACCTTCACGGAAGGGAAACTGACTGTTTTCCTGGGTAAATTCTTTCCGGCATTGCTCGATCGGTTTACATACAGTCACATGGCCAAAGAACCCAATTCACCCTTCAAATAATATTGACTCCAGATGATTGTAACTGAAACAAAGATACGGATTTATTACCAGGATACCGACCAGATGGGCGTTGTATATTACGGTAACTATGCCCGCTATTATGAAATTGGCCGTACAGAAATGATCCGCGACCTGGGATTTACCTACAAACAAATGGAAGAACTGGGCATCATGCTTCCGGCGAGAAGTTTAAAGATCAATTATCTGAAATCAGCCTATTACGATGATTTATTGACTGTGCGCACCATCGTTGATACGATTCCCAAAGTAAAATTTCCAATCAAAACTGAGATTTACAATGAAAAAGGAGAGTTGATCAATTCGGGAGAGGTCGTGCTGGTTTTCTATAGCGCCAATACCAATAAGCCAGTAGCAGCACCTAAGTTCTTTATTGATGAAATGCTAAAATATTTCGAAGCTGTCTGAAAAAGTAAAAAAACAAGTTAAACACATAGTCAAAAAGAATTCACCACAGATTACAAAGATAGACACATATTATTATTATTTTTTTAATCTGTGCTCATCTGTGTAATCTGTGGTGAATGGTTCCTTCTTATTAGATGATATGCAGGCCTTTTTGCAGCACCACAATGACGGTTGCTAGAACAAAAACCACCATCAACACACCGGCCGTTTTGTTGATCCACCAAAGAATACGGAGGTTGATTTTGTGCCTGAACAGGCTAACAATACCGGACAAAGAAAACCACCAGATAAAAGTGCCGGTAAAGACTCCCGTGATGACAAAAAAAGTATTGTAGGGTTGTTCCAAATTACTAGCCACCCCGGAACTGGCAAAGATGGCAAGGAAAACAAATACGGACAATGGATTGGAAAAAGTTACCAGGAAAGTGGAAAGTATATCCTTGAAATGGGTGTTTCCTCCAAGGCGATGCTTGCGAAAGTCGGTAACCGGGTTCTTGAAAAAGATATGAATTCCAAGCCCCAACAAAACCAGTGCCCCAATTGATTGTAAAAGGGTTTCATGGGTACGGATAAATTCAACGATATACGTGAGGCTAAACCCTGCAATGATGGCATAGAGCGTATCAGACAGAGCTGCACCCATGCCCGATACAAGGCCAGCCATTCGGCTTTTATTGACGGTTCGCTGAATGACCAATACACCGATAGGTCCCAGTGGAATCGAAACCAGCAATCCTATTAGTATTCCTTTTAGAATCAAAGTTAGAAACATGGCCTCAAAAATAAATTATTTTATCCGTAAACCACCTTTAGTTTTTAAGCATGTTGAAATTTAATATTCCAGGGAGTAAGGTGCTCGACCGAAAGGTCCACGTTATAAATATATTAGATAGCCACTAAGCCACCAAGACGCAAAGCAAGAACCAAAGAATGTTTAATGTTTAAACTTAGAGTCTTTTGTGGCAGAACTTAAAAATATGAAAATGAAACGATAAAACAAAAAGAGTTGCTACTATGACCATGGCACTAAAATAAACAAAATATTGTCTTCATTTTACGTCTAGAGTCTTAGAGCCTTGGTGGCAGATTTAAAAAATCATCTCATGAAAAACAATGGCATAATTTTGTATTTTTAGGACTCTTAAAAACCGATAAAAAATGGAAGAACTTGCAATAGGAACCCGCGTTGATCATCCCCGCTATGGAGAGGGGATTATCAGTAAAGATAAGATAACTTCCTATGAAATATTCTTTGCAAGGGGTGGAAAAATAGACATCACCAAGCGAAGTGAAGACCTGGAAGTTATTGATGCACCGGCAACGGAAAAGCCTAAGAATTCATTGACCTTACCTGAAATAGAAAGAGTGCTGCGCTTTGTGCTTGAAGAACAGAGTGCCTTGCAGGAGCTTGTTCCGCTGAGCGATAAATGGACAGGTGGAAACATGATCCTTCAACCAGCCAACCTTTCATTGAAACCAAAAGAAATTCCAATTGAGAGCTTTTTTCACAAGATTGTGATGGTAAGGGACCGGCTTCGTGTCCTGGAACAAAACATTAATAGTCATACCGGTTTATCAGACGAAGAGAAGATAAACATGCAGCAATACATCACCCGCATATACGGGTCATTGACCTCATTCAATATTTTATTTGCCGATAAGGAACAGTATTTCGTAGGCGCAAAATCTTAAATTAACATGAAAACCACTTTAGTACTATTTACAGCCCTCATTATGAGTTTATCAAGTATGGCACAGGATTTCAATCTAAAAGTATGGCCAAACGGAGCACCCGACTCCAACGGGATGATACAGCCCGAAGAAATCATTGAGGGAAGAAGTGTACGCAATGTTTCGGAAGCTGAAATATATGTGTATTTGCCCAAGCAGGGAGTCAATACAGGTGCTG
>DMFR01000431.1:3680-4347 GCA_003450125.1 Prolixibacteraceae bacterium
GATCATGAAGGTTACAATATGGCTGAATGGCTTGCACAACAAGGGGTGGCCGGGATAGTACTCAAATACCGTTTACCCTACGGACATCACCAGATTCCACTGGAAGATACCCAAAGAGCCATTCGCATGGTGCGTCAAAAGGCTGCTGAATGGGGGATCAATCCATCAAAGATAGGAATAGCAGGTTCATCAGCTGGCGGTCACCTTGCCTCAACAGCAGGCACCCGATTTGATCTGGGTAAACCGGAATCGAATGATGAGATTGAAAAGTTTAGTTGCCGCCCCGACTTTATGCTTTTGCTCTACCCGGTAATTACATTCACAGAAGAGTTCGGCCACATGGGTTCGCGCACTAACCTGATCGGGCAAGGGAACAATTGGGATTTGGTAAAGAGATATTCGAATGAACTGCAGGTTACAGCTCAAACACCTCCGACATTTCTGGTACTTACAGATGACGACAACGCAGTTCCATCGCGCAATTCCATTGAATTCTATATGGCACTGAAAAAATATAACATACCAGCCGAGATGCACATCTTCAGCAAGGGTGGACATGGTTTTGGCATGAATAAAAAGAATCTACCGGTGGATCAATGGCCGAATCTGTTTGCCCAATGGTTGAAAGCGCAAAAAATTACTCTTTAAATGGCTGGATGGTTAAATG
>DMFR01000449.1:0-4126 GCA_003450125.1 Prolixibacteraceae bacterium
GATAACTGGTCATGGGACCAGGTTTACAATGTTCCATTGAATGAATTGGATGAAATCATTGACAATTCAATCAATACAGGTTATACCGTGGCATGGGCTGCCGATGTGAGTGAAAAAGGATTTTTAACTTCGCAAAAAGGAGTAGCCGTAGTTCCAGTGGTGGATAAGACCAACATGACGGATGCAGAAATTACCAAATGGGAAAAACAGTCTGAAAAGGAGAAAAATGAAGAACTCTATAAATTATCAAAGCCAGGGAAAGAAAAGGTAATCACACAGGAATTGCGCCAGATTGATTTTGATGATTACAATACGACCGACGATCATGGGATGCTGATTGTAGGCATTGCAAAAGATCAGGCGGGTAATGCTTATTATAAAGTGAAAAACTCCTGGGGCGATTACAATAGTTATGGCGGCTATTTTTATGCTTCCAAACCCTATGTAGAATATAAAACGACCTCTATCATGGTCAACAAAGAGGCCATTCCAAAGAATATCCGTAAAAAGCTGAATTTATAATACCAAAGAACCTCGTCTATGGGCGGGGTTCTTTGTTTCAATATATCCCCAGAAGGTCGCCATCAGTATATCTATTGAATGAAAAAAATAATCGTTATAGTATTTTGTATATTCCCATTGCTTGGTTTTACGGAGGATTGGATGTGGTGGAATATAAAACACAATTGGCAACCTGGAATGCGCTCATGGCGTGGTTTAATGCACATTACTCCGGGCTACCTGGGTCCAAATGCACTCCCCGTTCCCAACATGGAAAAAGGAGTGGTACCTGAAGGAACAAGCATGGAATTGGGAGCTGATTTCTATTTTCGCACAGGCGACCCGACACAGGATATCTCTGCAAAATATTACCGCTCTTTTGCCAACGAGAGAATCGGAATTGAGCTTTACGGGGTTGTATACGAGCATTATAATATGTCTGATACCATTCGTGACGAGCGGATTGCACGCGATTTTAATGGCAAAGGATATGCCATTGGTGATTTTTATTTTGCAACACTTCTTCAACTGATCAAGGGGAAAAAGTTTCCGGATACGATGCTGAGGCTGGGATGCAGGACCGCTTCAGGAGGCAATCTGGAAGCGGCACGTTATTCAGATAGCCCCGGTTATTTTATAGATTTCAGCTTTTCAAAAGAATTTGCAGATGCGAATAAAAAGCTGTCATTTAGGCCATATGCATCCGGGGGTTTTTATTGTTGGCAAACCAATGATGACTTTGACCTGCAGAACGATGCCTTATTGTATGGGGTAGGGGCTGATTTAAAATATTCGAGCTGGTCGGTTTCTAATTCTTTATCGGGCTATTCTGGTTACAAAAATGAACGTGATCGGCCTAAGGTATATACCTTCGATTTGAAACATACTATAAATAAATATACACTCCGGCTTCAATACCTATATGGACTTAGGGACTGGACTTATCAGGGTGTTAAATTGTCAATGATCTGGAACCTGAAGAAATGATGCTGCTGGCTGCTGGCTAGCAGTAAGTAGCAATTAGCCAGGTGCGATAAATGTTGCCACGAAAATTATTGATCTGCCTTTGGCTCCGATTCTTCCTTTGTATCTTTTATTCCCATTGTATTGCGTATTCCACTAAAGATCGCTTTCCACCAATAGTTGACGATCGAACGTTTTTCATCTCGATGGAAATTGATTTCATCGGGTAATAATTCTTTTCCTCTTGGGTTTTTAGATCTGAGCAACAGGCTATTGGCAATAAAACTGGCAAATTTAGATTCTTTGGTGTTCCCGTTTTTCAGTTCAAGAACTGAAATTTTCAGATCATTGTATCCAAACATCAATTGGCCGGAAGCTTGCGTTCTATCAGCCGATAAATTGAATCTGAATTGATCTACTCTTCCGGAACGGATGGAAACCTTGGCCAAAGGTTCGAGTACAGGGTTTAAAATCCGCATATTGAAGGGAGTAAGGGTGCCGTTGGCAGTAAATAAATTATCCGGATGATTCATCAGGTAATTCATTCTTACATTCATCTGGCAGGAATCCATGATTGTTGCCCTGCCGTCAAGTTGGAAGTCTGGAATTTTTGTTCCTGAGCTTTTCATGTTGGTGAATGGCTTCAAAGAAACATTCAATTTGCTGAATTTGAGGAGTCCTACCTCATCGCCCAAAGGAGGTTGTTCTGTATATATTATTTTTGCATCAACCAGTTTTAGGGAATCTATCTGAATGGGATAGGGCAGTGTTTTAATCAAATCCTGGAGCATTTTAGGCCGTCTTCTTTCGTCAAAGGGTAAACGCTTGTCGCGGTAGATGTCCATATTTAAGCCAATTACCGACATCTCCTTACCGGTTAATTCCACTTTATCAAACCAGCGTTCGATATCGGGTTGGCCAATGACAACAGAATCAATTTTTCCATTAAAATAGTCGGTTTGAAAGCCCTTCTGTGCATTGAATTTTTCCCTGTTTAATGTGGGGATTATTCTAATATCTTTGGCTGTAAAGCGATTATTCTTGGATGAATATTTAGAATCACCAATAGTAAAGAGGTAAAGTTTTTGGGTGTCCTGACGCTTGATATTTTGAACACTAAAAGAAAAATCGGCTGAATGAAGAAATCCTGAAGAAGGTTTGTCATCGACCCTGAAATTTGTCAAATCAAATGTGATATTGTCCTGAAGTGTTTTCTGACCATTTTTAATGACAGTCAATGTGGCATCGTTTACTCTTAGGTTTTTAGTGGCAAAGACCTCAGCAAAGCTCTTAAAATGAGAATAGATATTGACCTTAAAGGGATTAATTTGGATGGAATCTTTGGCATTGTTATACAACAGAAGTTTAGGCTTTTCGGCAACGATTGATTCGAAGAAATACTGGTAATTCCGATAGGCCTTGTCGATATCGAATCCATTCATTGACAGGATTGGAACTTGCATTTCGAATTGATCCTGGTGAGTATTCTGGGTTTTTGGCTTTACATTGAGTTGCTTCATCACAATGTGATGTTCGCTTGTTGAGAAATTAATATCTTCGATGCTAACCTGTTGATTGGTTTCTTTTGGAGTAAATAGGAAGTTATACAGTCCTGCCGTATATTTTCCTTTTTTGAATTCTGTTTTATTGTTGATTTGGTTGTTGTTGACCAAAATGTCCTGAGACTCCATTTTCAGATCAGACTGAATGAGTAAATAGGGTTGATTCCCCAATTCTGAAAATATTTTCAACGAGCCATTGTTCAGATTGAACTGACCAATGGAAATGGATTCAATTTCATCGGGAAGAGGAAAGGATATTTCTTTCAATTCAGTTTTTTTTGTGCTCTTATTTTTCTGGTAGAGTTTAATCTCCGGGGAGCTGATCATCACATTGTCTGCTGCAATTTTCTGGTCAAAGTATAAATCACCGATATTGATGCCTTTGATCCTGATTTCAGGAATGGTCAGTTGAATATTCCAGTTGATCGTCGGGAAGTTCTGACTGTTGGTTTCGGGATACATCCTTGCATTGGTTAGATAAACCTCTTTCTGCCGGGTTGAAAAGCCCACCGTTCCCGCTTTAATGACATGTACATTATCCGAAAGGCGGATAAGGTGGTCTCGGACCGAAAATTCAACCTGGTCTGAAAAAAGCAGCTTCTTGCGTCCAAATTGGTCTTTGTTGATCAGCATGTTTTCAAGTCCAAGGGAGAAATGATTGTCTAGTGAAATGGTTTTGCCTTTTCTGCTGTGGTTGATCAATTGAATCGTCCCATCTGGAATGTCAACTTTGTCTATGTTGATATCATACAGGTAATTGGAAAGTAGATAATACAGGTCTTCAAAATCGGCTTTTGGTTTTGATGGTTTGAGAAGGGCAAAATTTTCATAATAGATCACTGGATTTTTAATGGTCAAAAGGTCAGCATGGAACTTCTTGTTAAAAAATGCCTCATGGAAATTTGCATTGTTAAAGGATAATTCAGGAATCGTGAATTCATATAGTTCAGACCGGTTATATGCCTTAAGCCTGGATTCAATGTTTTCCTTAGAAACCGGAAACAGATGAAGGTTTTGAATGGAAGCCTGTTTCTGTTGGGTTGAAATGGAACAATTTTCAATGGTAAGCTTGTGAAGCTGGTCGACCAACTGCATTTGGT
>DMFR01000449.1:4186-7603 GCA_003450125.1 Prolixibacteraceae bacterium
GATCTGATTGGCAAAGAACAATTTGTCTGAGCTTTTGGCGCTGTTTTCATCCAACGCAAAACCACTTAGAAACAATTTGAAAGAGGTCTCGATCAATCCTTTTTGTAGCACCCCTGTTTTATTCAATAACTTAAACTTTCCCTTTCGTATTGAAACCTGCCTGGAATAGATTCCATTTAGATAATTGGAAATTAAGGTATAGATAAAACTTGAATTTTCAGTTTCCTTTTGTTCCTTTGATATTTCATTTTGAGTGACTTGAACTTCAGGATTAAAAGCATTGATGGATTGAAAATAGAACCTTTGGAAATGCCATGCTTTTTTAAAATCAAAACAATCAAGCCTAACACTGTCACATTTGACATTGATTGTGTTGGTCAGGTTTACTTTTGAAGCCTTGGTCAAGAGAGGAAATAGCTGTATTTTCTGGATGAAAACAACCTTTCTTTTGGTGGAAAGATTGAGCTGTCCGGCTTTGAACCGATGGATATTATCACCCAGGGTAAGTTCATAATCGGAGGCAGAAAACCCGATGTTCTTTGAGTAGAAAATCCGGCTGGTATCTTGTGATGAAATTGAATCGAGCAGAAAATCTTCCAGATTGAGGTGTATATTTTTTAACCCTTGTTGGCTTGCAGTATCGGTCTGATTTCTGTAAAGCAGCAATTGGGCATTGACAAGCTTGAAATTTGTAATACTGACACCTGTAAATTCATTCTTGATCAAGGGGTATAGATCGAAATCTGCTATTTCATTCAGTGTCGTTTTTGTGTTTTTTTCACCATGCCAGTATTTGATTTTGGCACCGGTTAACACCACTGAATCAATTGGAAAGAGCTTGTTTTTATAGAATTCATGGATATGACTACTCTTGATAATTGTCTTTGGTATTAAAATCTGGAATTTACTCTGTTCTGAAATCACTTGACTGATGGGCTTTAGTTCAATGTTTTCAGCTTCAATCTGCGATTTTTTTAAGGAATAGGTAACCGTTTTTGCACTTAAGATGTGAAGGCTGTCTCCCAGTTTATTCTGATAATTAAACATCTTAAGGTAAATGTCATCCGCATTAAATAGCCTTTCTGGATTGGGAAGAAGCAGCGAATCGGTATAGAAATTCAATATACCGATGGTAATGTTCTCGCCATTGGATAGTTTATGGGTATCATCAATCAAATTGTAAAAGTCAAAACTGGCATTCACCAGTTCGATTTTATGTATTTTTATGTATTTGAAAGATGTTGTCACCAACTGCCTGAGTTCTGGCATCACCGAAAGGATATTGTCCTTTTTATCGGCTGCATTGGTTTGTTTACCATGAATTTTCAGCCCCGGTTGGGAGATCAGAATTTCACCTATTTCAAGCTGCTGGCGGAATAGTAATTTCAATAACCGCAAATGGTTAAAGCGGATTTTGGGTGATGTGAATGAATATAATTGTTTTTGGGTGATGGAATCGCTGATTGACTTTACAATTGAATCTGTTGGATGAAAGGCTACATGGTCAATCTCGAAACCCCAATTGACAAAACTAATGGAAAGATTATCATAGGTTAAGACATAAGCGCCTTTTGACTTTTTTGAAATGTACCCCGAAAGGTTTTCATTCAGGTAAGTTTCTGCTTTGAAATAAAGCCATCCAAAAGCCAATAGAATCAAACTTAATAGAATGATTGCCACAATTTTATATGTCTTTGGCCGAGGAAGGTGCATGGGTAAATATTCTCCTTTTTTATAATCCTTAATGTTATGAAAAAAGTTGCTTTTCCCAAAGAAATTATCAATCTATTAAATACAAGAAGGCAACAAAATGCGTTGTCCGATCATCCTGTTGCCTTCCCAAATATTATTTGCCCTTATCCAACGACCATTATACACTCAATTGAGCAAATGTCTTTTCAATGATTCCAATTGCATCCTCCAATTGTTGCTCTGTAATAACAAGGGGAGGAGTAAAGCGGATAATATGATCGTGGGTCGGTTTAGCCAATAAGCCATTGTCTTTTAGTGCAAGACACACGTCCCAGGCAGACTTCCCATTTACAGGTCTGATAACCACTGCATTGAGCAAACCTTTTCCCCTCACCAATTCAATGAGTTTTGAATCTATTGATTTTAACCTTTTGCGGAATATTTTACCCATTCTTTCGGCATTCTCTGCCAGGTTTTCTTCTTTAAGCACTTCCATGGCCGCAATGGCTACTTTGGCCGCAATTGGATTGCCTCCGTAAGTCGATCCATGTTCTCCCGGCTTGATAGTAAGCATGATTTCATTGTCGGCCAGAACGCACGATACGGGCAGCATTCCCCCTGAGATGGCTTTTCCCAGGATCAAAATATCGGGTCTTACCTCTTCATGATCGCAGGCCAGCATTTTTCCCGTACGACCCAATCCGGTCTGCACCTCATCAGCTGCAAAAAGAACATTGTGTTTTTTACACAAATCGAAAGCTTTACGCAAAAAGCCGTCTTCTGGAACATATACCCCAGCTTCTGCCTGGATCGGTTCTACAAGGAATCCACCCACATTGGGGTCTTCCAGGGCCTTTTCCAATGCTTTGATATCATTGTAAGGAATGTTGATGAATCCTGGAGTATAAGGCCCGTAATCGTTATAGGCATCCGGATCCGAGGACATGGAAATAATGGTGATGGTCCGTCCATGGAAGTTGCCGTTGCATACAATAATTTTAGCGGCTGCTTTTGGCACCCCCTTCACTTTATAGGCCCATTTGCGGATCAGTTTCAAGGCCGTTTCATCGGCTTCAGCGCCCGAGTTCATGGGCAGCATCTTATCGTAGCCAAATAAATTGGTCATGTATTGTTCCCATTCGCCCAATACATTGTTATAAAAGGCCCTCGAGGTCAATGCCAGCTTCTGAGCCTGGTCGGTAAGCGCTTTTACTATTTTAGGGTGACAATGCCCCTGGTTAACGGCAGAATAGGCTGATAGAAAATCGAAATATTTTTTCCCTTCCACATCCCAGACAAAAACACCTTCGCCACGTTCCAGAACTACGGGTAGGGGATGATAATTGTGAGCCCCATAACGGGCTTCACGGTCCATATATTCCTGAGCATTTAATCCATTCATAAGTATCAATTTTTTTAGTTTACGGTGCCACAGATTTAAGCATATTTATAAGAACAATCTATGATTTTAGTCGCCTTTATATTGAACAGTAAATAAATATTTTGGTTGAGGTTAAAGCCCAGTGTTGTGTCAATTAATTATTGCGGATCAATCTAAAAAGTCGGCAGAAAGTTCCCCGACCAGAATCAGGTCGACCTGTTGTAGCCATTCACCCCTTCCAATAGCAGGCGCATAAATTACCCCTTGCCCGATCTACTTCGGCATATGATTCTCCCGCAGCCGGGCATCCATTGCATCCCTATCTTCTGATACCTTTCTGATAC
>DMFR01000113.1:0-265 GCA_003450125.1 Prolixibacteraceae bacterium
AGACAGATCATAAGTATAGACAAATATTTAACACAATTCTTTAAATTAAAAAAAATGAAAAATTTTAAATCATTGATGGCGCTGGTTTTATGTAGTTCAATTCTACTAAGCAGTTGTTCTACAACCAAGAATTCAACAAAAGGCGGGATAATCGGAGGTGCAGGCGGCGCTCTTTTAGGGGCTGGAATCGGTGCTGTAATTGGTCATGGTAAAGGTGCTGCCATTGGCGCTGCTGTAGGTACAGCCGTTGGCGCTGGCGCAGGGG
>DMFR01000113.1:478-794 GCA_003450125.1 Prolixibacteraceae bacterium
GTGCAAAGGTTGAAACGGTAACCGATGCCAATAACTTACAGGCCATTAAGGTCACTTTCGATAGCGGTATTTTATTTGCTACCGGTAAAAGTGAATTAAATTCTTCCTCCAAATCAGCATTAACAAAATTTGCTGCCACTTTAAAGGAAACACCTGAAACAGATGTGACCATCTATGGACATACGGACAATAAAGGATCACGCGAAGTCAATGAAAAGCTGTCCAACGACAGGGCTGAATCAGTATCAGACTTTTTGGTATCCAACTCTATTCAGAGAAGCCGCTTAACAACCCAAGGCAAGGGCTTTGATGAACC
>DMFR01000113.1:1159-1339 GCA_003450125.1 Prolixibacteraceae bacterium
GTATTTACTATTAAACAATTTACAATTTACAATTTGGCCCCGAGTCCTTGGGGCACATAATTTGCCAATTGTAAGCAAGTTGATGTGACAATATATCTATCTAATCACATAGAAGGAGGGTCAAACTGTTTGGCGCTCCTTTTTTTGTGTTCATACATTTTCTACCATACTGACACCGCT
>DMFR01000113.1:1589-5507 GCA_003450125.1 Prolixibacteraceae bacterium
TTTCTACCATACTGACACCGCTACGCGGTTATGTAAAAGCCTTACATTATCCTTATTTTCTACCATACTGTTACCGCTACGCGGTTATGCAAGTGCGTAGCACTGTCAGTATGGTAGAAAATAAGGATAATGTAAGACTTCTTCATAACCGCGTAGCGGTGTCAGTATGGTAGAAAAATGATAGTATCAGGCTACTTCATAACCGCGTAGCGGTGTCAGTATGGTAGAAAAAATGATAGCATCAGGCTACTTCATAACCGTGTAACGGTGTCAGTATGGTAGAAAAAATGATAGCATCAGACTTCTTCATAACCGTGTAACGGTGTCAGTATGGTAGAAAAAATGATAGCATCAGACTTCTTCATAACCGCGTAGCGGTGTCAGTATGGTAGAAAAAAGAATATCCCAAAAGCAATAAAGCCGCATCAGCGTTGGCACCTTAATCCCCGATGAAAGACAATTTAAGTTATTACAGTGCATTAAAACATAAATTAACACAGAGCTTGTTATCCTATGTTTTCAGAATTAAGTAAGTTTGCAGGGATTATATGACTATGGAACAAATTGGTTTAAATAAAGACAATATTCCTCAACAAATTATCCCTGGCAAAGGGGCCAAGGGTTTTAGGAGGATCAAAGGTGCAATACTGCTTTTATTGGGCATTTCTCTTTTTTACCTGATCTTTAATACTTCCTGTGCCAACCAAGGTGTGCCTACCGGTGGAGTCAAGGATACCATTCCCCCGGTAGTGGTGAAAACAGTACCTTCATTACGGGGAACCAATTACAAAGGCTCGGATCTGCGCTTTACTTTTGATGAATTCATTATTTCAGATGCCATCAGCGAGAAACTGGTTGTTTCACCTCCCATGAAAAAGAAGCCGGTCATCAAAATGAAGGGAAAAACTCTCATTATTGAATTCCCGGAAGATCTGCGCAAGGAAACCACCTACTCCTTAGATTTTAAAGATGCAGTGGCCGATAACAATGAGAAAAATCCCATCAAAGATTTAAGGTTTTCTTTCAGCACTGGCCCTGCCTATGATAGCTTGCGTGTTGCCGGATATGTAAAAGATGCCCTCACCCAGGAGCCTGTTGAGAAGGTACTGGTCATGCTGCACCGCAATCTGGATTACCTGGCTTTTGTGGACAGCATTCCGGATTATATTGGAACCACCGATAAGGACGGCCTTTTCATGATTGACAATGTGGCCAAAGGCAGCTATCGCCTCTATGCCCTTACGGATGCCGATAACAGCCTGAATTACAACCAGGCAACAGAAAAGATCGCATTTGACGATTCCATTATCGTTCCAATGTCCAGGTATATTGTTGAAAATGATACCATCGTGAAAGGAAATGATACCATCGCCGTTTCTGGTCATACGGACTACTCGCCAAAGCCTCAATTCCTGATGCTTTTTGAAGAAAATAAATTCAATCAGTACCTGGATTCCTACAAACGCAATCAGGCCAACAAATGTGATTTCTTTTTCCACCAAACCCTTAGTGATTCTTTCAGGATCAACCTGATCAGGCCTGTGCCTCCAAAAGATTGGTCGTTTATCGAGTCCAACCTTAAACGCGATTCCATTACAGTCTGGATTACCGACACCATTGTCAGCAATAGCGATACCCTGAAATTTGAACTGAAGTATGAAATGCTCGATTCACTCAATCAAATGGTCCTAAAGACGGATACCCTTGACCTGCTTTATGAGAAACCCAAGGCCTCCAAGCAAAAGAAAAAGAAGAATGAGAAGGTCGTGATTCCTACAATAGCTCTGTCGACCAATATCCAAGCTTCTGGGCATGATTTGTACCAAAGGATCAACATTGAGGCGCCCGAGCCCTTACTTTCCTTCGATACGTCAAAGATCAGGCTCTATTCAGTGGAAGATACCGTTAAAAAGCAAATCCCCATCGTGGTGGAGAAAGATACCAATTCCATCAGGAAATATTACATTGAACATCACTGGGAACCGGATGCCAATTATTTGTTTCAAATTGATTCGGCTGCCGCCAGGAACATCTATGGGTATCCAAGCGTTAAAGTTGACCAGAAGTTCAAGACCCAGAAGGAGGATTACTATGGAAAGATTTTCCTTACAGTCACCAACCTGAAAGGACCGGCAATCGTTCAGTTACTGTCAAATGACAAGGATGAGAGGGTATTGCAGAAAATACAGGTGCTTGAAGATGGGCAGATTGTATTTCCTTTCCTGAAACCGGAAAAATACAAGATCAGGGTGATCATGGATCCGAATCAAAACGGCAAATGGGATACCGGTTTTTTGGCTGAACACCGGCAACCGGAGCAGGTTATCTATTTTCCCACAATCCTCAAAGTACGTTCCAACTTTGAATACAAAGAAAGTATGCAGATGGATTATACCCCAACCATTAAAAAAGAACTGTTTGACGAAGACCTTGAAAAAGAAAAAGCACGAAAGAAGGAGCAGGCAAAGAAATCAAAATCGGAGGAAGAATCCACTGATTAAGCTCTTGCTGGTCTTTCTATTTCCACTCTTGTTGATTTCTCCAGACCGGGTGTCAGGACAAAATACAGCCTATCCGTTCAAGAGTGGAGAATATGCCATTTACGGCGCTTATTACAACTGGCACTTTATCTGGATTCAGAGTGGCGATGTTGAATTCCAGGCCGACACCTTTCAGTACAAAGAACAGCAATCCTGGCATCTAAAGGCAGTCGGAAAGACCTTCAAAGCTTATGATATGCTCTATCAGGTAAGGGATACCTTTGAAGTTTACTGCAATTACAACACTTTCAGTCCGATCTATTCCAGAAGGGTGTTGAATCATGCCAAAAACACTTCTGTTCACCAATATACATTTGACGATAAAGCGAAAAAAATTGTTACCAGCATCCGGCAGGATCACCAACCTGTTTATACCTCCAGTATCCCGGCACAGGAAAATACGTTCGATCTGCTTGCTACTGCCTATAATTTCCGTAAGTTTGATTTCAATAAACTCTTTATCGGGCAGAAAGTTCCTTACCGAATGTTGATTGACCGGAAGGTGGAAGACCTTTATTTTCGTTACCTGGGAAAAGAGAATGTAAAAACACGCAATGGAAAAGAATACCGTTGTCAAAAAGTTTCAGTATTTTTACTGCAAGGTGATTTCTTTCCCGAAGGGGAATACATGAAAATTTGGTTTACCGATGATCAGAATCACCTGCCTGTTCAGGTTGAAACCAAGATACAGGTGGGCTCGGTAAAAGCATTGTTACTGGAAGCAAAATCATTGAAGTATCCATTATCATCACTAATAAAATAAGCTATGACAACAAGACGAAGATTAAAAAAAGAGATCGATTATGCAGTTTCTGACCTGATTCTTGACTGTATGACCTATGCCAACCTGTACCAGAAACCTGATGATACAGACACGACCCAGATTGTACAGGAAACCATGGAATTGAGGAATAAATTGCGCAATATGGCCAATCATCCCGAGCAAAAAGACAATTCAGAATCCTCCAAGACTTATTACGATAACATCGCCAAAACATTGGTCGAAGGAGTGGACAAGGGATATGGGAAACTGGGTAAACTGGTCAATAAAGCAGAGTAACCCGCCCTATTAAGAATTTAAATGGACATACCATCAATCACCGGCGCTCCACAATGGAACGGTCCGGTGATTTTTTTTATGTATAGGTGCAGAATAACTAACTGATACAGAATATGGTATCAATCTAAAAAGACGACGAACAGGTCCCGGATCAGAACCAGGCAGAGCTGTTGCAGCTATTAATCCCTTTCAATTACAGGAGTATAAAGTTCCCTCTCCCTGCTCCCCTTCGTTTTATGATTCTCCCGATGCCGGGTAACCATGCATACCTATTTTCTGATACCTATCTGATACTTTTCTGATACCTTTCTGTAAGGT
>DMFR01000103.1:0-1770 GCA_003450125.1 Prolixibacteraceae bacterium
GTATAGATATGTATATATATTTTTCCATATATGCATATCAATTGATGTGCCACAAAATTAAAAGCCCATATTGAGGGCTAAAAAGTAAATAATTGTAATTTTGTCACACTTTTAAAACAAGTTGTCACTGATTAAGTTTTTAAGCACACTATTTTTCCGAAATCCCATACATGAAGAAACACCTGCAACATCCAGTATTTTCAGTCATTTCAGAAATTGCCGACCAACTCAACCAGGAGACCTATGTAATCGGCGGTTTTGTCAGGGATCTGATTTTAGAACGTCCCTCACCTGATATTGACGTGGTTACCCTTGGCAGCGGTATTCACCTGGCTGAGTTGGTAGCTAGGAAATTAGGCCCAAGTATACAGGTAAGTGTATTCAAAACATTCGGAACAGCCCAGCTTAAATACCAATCCCTTGAAATTGAATTTGTGGGGGCAAGAAAAGAATCCTACAATGAAGATTCGCGCAAGCCGATGGTGGAAAACGGCACCCTGGAGGAAGATCAAAACCGCCGGGATTTCACCATCAATGCCCTGGCCATTTGTTTAAATAAGAAGCGATTTGGTGAATTGATCGACCCCTTTGGAGGCATTCAGGACATCAAGGATCAGATAATCCGCACCCCTCTTGAACCGGGCATTACCTTTTCAGACGATCCCCTCAGGATGATGCGCGCCATCAGGTTTGCAACCCAGCTTGGCTTTACAATCGAGGGAAAAACCCTTGAGGCCGTTTCCCTCAACAAAAAGCGGATTCACATTATTTCGAAAGAAAGAATTGGGGAGGAACTGAATAAAATTATTCTTTCCAAAAAACCCTCTGTTGGCTTCCGCCTGCTTGACTCCACCGGTTTACTTGAAATCATTTTCCCTGAACTGCACCGCATGAAAGGCCGGGAGGAAGTAAATGGCATCGGGCACAAAGATAATTTTTACCATACCCTGGAGGTTCTGGACAGGATTGCACCCCATACCCAGAATCTATGGCTGAGGTGGTCGGCCCTGTTGCATGACATTGCAAAACCGGCTACCAAGAAATACTCCCCTCAGTTTGGATGGACTTTCTATTCCCACAATTTTATCGGATCAAAGATGGTGCCTGCACTGTTCAAGAGGATGAAGCTGCCGATGAATGAGAAGATGAAGTATGTGCAGAAGATTGTAGAACTTCACATGAGGCCCATTGTCCTCTCCGAGGAGGAAGTGACTGACTCGGCCATCCGCAGGCTGTTGTTTGAAGCAGGCGATGACATTGACGACCTGATGACCTTGTGCGAGGCCGATATTACTTCCAAGAACCCGGAGAAGGTCAAAAAGTACTATGGTAATTTTCAGCTGGTCAGGCAAAAACTCAAGGACCTGGAAGAAAGGGATCATATCCGTAATTTCCAGCCACCCGTATCCGGGGAAACGATCATGGAAGTCTTTGGCCTGGGTCCATCACGCGAAGTGGGGTTGATCAAAACGGCCATCAAGGATGCCATACTCGATGGGATCATTCCCAATGAACAGGTTGCCGCCTATGTCTTCATGCTTGAAAAAGGAAAAGAGTTGGGATTAAAGGCAAGAGAATAGTCCGAAAAGTAGATATTGTTCTAAAGGGTTTAAAGTTTATGGTTTAAAGTTGCGTGCCGAAATGGATGCAAACTCAATGTTGAAGGGTTTAAAGTTTCAGGTTTAAAGTTTAAAGTTGCGTGCCGATAGAGTTTAAAGTTCAATGTTCAAAGTTTAAAGTTAATCGATGGGTAGCTATTGATCGGCACGC
>DMFR01000103.1:1898-2828 GCA_003450125.1 Prolixibacteraceae bacterium
GCTATTGATCGGCACGCAACTTTTAACATTAAACTTTTAACTTTAAACATATAAGGTAACCTTCTTTTCCAATCAATGACTTCCCAACCGGACCTTCAACAAAACAGGAAGATGATCTGAAAAACCATCCTGGTACTTAAATCCCACATAAGTTCGTTTTGGTTTAACGCCCCCGTATTTTAGATCAGGGTCAAGCAAAAAGGGGACATCAAATATTTCAGCTCCTTCAAGCTTTAAACAATTGCCCTCTTGCATGAAGTAATCTGAAACGATGAATTGATCAAACACCTGCCATGAATACCCATTTTTAAGGGTCTGGATGGATCTGTTCATCCAGGGGAAGGAGAGGTTGATTAATTCACCCTTAATGGCAGGATTGTCTGTTTTACAGGCCTCCAAGACTTTGTATACACTTTCATCTTCAGGGGTGTCGTTAAAATCGCCCATGCAAATAATCATGGCCTTGGGATATGTCATATATAATTCATTGATGGACTTTCTCAATACTTCTGCGGCCAAGCTTCTAAGGCGCATGGTTTCCATCAATCCCCCATACCGGGATGGCCAATGGTTAACAAAAACATGAATGGTGTCACAATCATTTACTATTCCACTTACCTGCATGATTTCCCTGGTCCTAAACCTGGAATTCAAAGGATCAATTACAGCAATGGCCTTATAATGAAAAGGCTTAAACAATTCAGGTCTGTAAAGCAAAGCCACATCTATTCCCCGTTCATCGGGAGAATCTTTATGGATGAACTTCAGCCCATATTTATTGAGAGGAGTATTGTGTACAAGCCTGTCAAGAACCTGTTGATTCTCCACTTCACAAAGGCCTACCAGCACAGGAGTGTTCCATTTGCCTGCTGCCAGAATAACCTTTGCCAGACGGTTGGATTTATCTTTAAGCCTTCCATAGTTCCATCG
>DMFR01000103.1:3016-3224 GCA_003450125.1 Prolixibacteraceae bacterium
TAGAACATGAATGTATATTCATCGTTCAATTGGGTTTTCTGACACCAACATTTTGAACTGCAAAAGCATAAGGGCAAAAGGGCAAAAACCAACAGTTTCATCCTGTCAACTTATCTAATAAAGTTACAACTATTTAATCAAATGAAACGCCCATGTCAATAGAATTTTGACACCCAGGAGAATGATATAAACAAAATGAAAAATAAAC
>DMFR01000179.1 GCA_003450125.1 Prolixibacteraceae bacterium
CCATCTAACCATCCAACCATTAACAATTAACCATCTAACCATCCAACCATTAACAATTAACAATTAACTATATAAAATTTCACTACCATGGCATTAAAGAAAGTAGAAATCATTGAGGGATGTATCGCCTGCGGACTGTGTTCAGACATTTGTCCGGAAGTATTTGTAATGGATGACCTGGCAACGGTTATTCCGGGGGTCAATTATTCGGATTACGAGAAGTCGGTCATAGAGGCCGCCGAGTCGTGTCCGGTCGAGGTGATCAAATACGAATAGGAAGCATCGGGTTTTGATACTCAGAGGGTGACTTCAAGTCACCCTCTGAGTAGAGCTCCCCATATAAAGTCATCTTATTGCGGCTCGTTGGAGGAAACCATAAACCATTGATTAAACTATTCATCAAATTTAATGTCTATATTTATATTGAAAATCTAACCAATAAACCGAAACCAATGAGTTCAAATTTGATGAATACAACAGAACATTCTAAATTTCCCGTTAAAAGTTTTGTGCCGGTGATAGCCCTGTTGCTGGTGTTCGTATTTTCATTCCTGTTACATCATGAAGGCCTTGCCCGGGTAAATGGGAAGTCACTTAAAAAGGGGGCAGATCCTGTGGTAAAAATTACAGGAACCAATACTTTGACGGTTAAAAAGTATGAGAAATTTGAAGTCCTTCTTAACTTGAGCAAAGTGAACATTAAAAATCCGTATGATCCGGATGATATTGATGTGTATGCCTTTTTTACTGCTCCATCGGGGAAAAAGATAAAAATCAATGGATTCTATGACAACTACAGGAGGGCCAATCAATGGAAAATTCGTTTTTCTCCCAATGAGACGGGCGAATATAACTACCAGATTTATGTAAATGATGAAGGTCGCAAAGGCGAAACTACTGTCAATCAGTTCACAGCCATCGAATCGACCCATCATGGATGGATCAAACCATCGGTCATAAATCCCCATTATTTTGTACAGGACGACGGCACTTCCTTTTATGGTGTGGGGGTATATTCCCCCTGGGGCAATAATCAGTCGCGGTTCGATACCTATGCAAAAAACAATGCCAACTTATTTGCCATCTGGGATATCGGTTACGGAGGATTTGTCAACGATCAGGGGCTGATAGAAGAAGAAATTGGACGCTATAACCAGAAGAAATTGGGCATGCTCGATTCGCTGATGGTGATCATGGAAAAAAGTGACATCAAAGTGATGTATGCCCTGTGGCCCCATGATCTTTTTTCAGCCACCGTATGGGCGTCAGAATGGAAAAAAAATCCATACAGCAAGTTGATCAAAGCGGAAGATGTTTACAGCGATTCACTGGTCTGGAAATACCAGAAAAGGAAATACCGGTATATGATCGCCCGCTACTCATATAGCCGGAGCATGGGCATCTGGGAATTGATCAATGAAATGAACGGCACCGACGGATGGGCCAAGGGGCGGCACCAGGAGGCCTTGGATTGGGTCAGGAAATGCCATCGGTACTTTCAGGAGAACGACCCCTACAACCACCCGGTGACTGCCTCCTTTAGCGGAGGGTTCACTGAATACCGGGAAGCGTTGTATCAACGCAATGACGTTCCCAATATCCACCTGTATCCGGCACAGGGTTGGCCCCTGAAGTACCCGGAAGATAAAATGCGCAGTGACCTGTACAATTTTGCATGGGCTGCCCGGCGCTTCTGGAATGGCTTTGAAAAGCCGGCCATCTTTGGAGAGGCAGGCGCTGACCTGACGTATTTTAAGCCAACGACTGCGGAATACCATACTTCTTATCACAACCAAATATGGGCTGCCCTGACCAACGGGCTGTCGTCAACACCAGTATGGTGGGCTTACAATGATTTAAATGCCGGGGACTGGGGACAATTGAAAAATCTTTCGAAGTTTACCTCTGACATTAACTTTGCCAATCAGCCCTTTCGTCTGTCGGAGGTGAGCGCTGAAGGGGCAGATGCTTTTGGATTGAATACCCCAACGAATGCCTTTGGCTGGACCCGTTCTTATACCAAAGAAGATATCAGCGGTAGTCAGTTAACGGTCAAAGGTCTGGACGACAGTGTATATGCGGTTTTGTGGTTTGACCCCTGGAAGGGGGAATACCTGGATGGGGAAAATGCTGTTTCAAAGAACGGGCAGATGGTACTAACGGTTCCAAAATTATCAGAAGCCCATCTGGATATGGCTTTTAAGATCAATAAGAAATAGCTGCTGGCTACTGACTGTTGGCTATTGACTGCTGGATTCTGGCCAGCAACTAGCAGCCAGCAGCCAGTAGAACCTATTAACTTTGGCTCTTTGATCAGGAACGTTCTACCGTTACCTTTCAATTTTCCCTTTTGCCTTTTCCTTTTCCTCCTTTCTCCTTTCTCCCTTTCTCCTTTCTCCTTGCCCCACCTCTACTCCTTTAGGTGTAGTTTAAATACATCAATTATCATAGGATATTCCATCTTTTAGTCCATTTATCAATTGCTTGGGGCGTTAATTTTGAAATGATTTTATTTGCTGAAACAACTATGTTCATCAAAATCAAAAAATCTGATCATTCTAACAACTTATGAAACTATAAAATGCGACAACTTAAAATTGCCAAGCAGATTACAAACCGGGAATCATTATCGTTGGACAAATATCTGCATGAAATTGCGAAAATTCAATTAAGTACTGATACAGAAGAAATTGAGCTGGCAAAGCGCATCAGAAAGGGGGATAAAGATGCCCTGGAAAGGTTGATTAATTCCAATTTGAGGTTTGTCGTGTCAGTGGCAAAGCAATATCAGAATCAGGGTTTAAGTTTACCGGACTTGATTAATGAAGGTAATCTGGGTTTAATTAAAGCTGCCCAAAAATATGATGAAACGCGTGGATTTAAATTCATTACCTATGCGGTATGGTGGATTCGTCAATCCATTCTGCAGGCCTTGTCTGAACAATCCAGAATGATTCGCTTGCCATTGAGTAAGATCGGATCGATCAGCCGCATCCACAAAGCCTTTACCCGGCTTGAACAGGAATACCAAAGAGAACCCTCAACAGCAGAACTGGCCTTGTTACTGGAAACAACTGCTGATCAGGTAGAAGATTCATTAAAAGTTTCGTCATATCATCTTTCGATGGATTCCCCGATACATACTGATGAGTGCAATAATCTTTATGATGTATTATCTAATGCAGATTCTCCCAGTCCCGATAAGGGGTTAATGTATAATTCTTTATGCCATGAAATTGAACGAACACTGTCAACTTTGCTTGAGCGTGAAGCAGAGGTCATTCGTCATTATTTTGGGTTAAGCGGCAAGCATCAGCATACGTTGGAAGAAATTGGAGATAAATTTGGATTGACAGCAGTAAGGATCAGGCAGATCAAAGAGAAAACAATAGAGAAGATGCGAAAACAAAAACGAAGCAAATTATTGAAAGCGTATTTGTAGCATGGAGAAGTGCCTAAAGTGAACTAAAGTATTTAGAGTGCCTAAAGTACTTTAGCTCACTTTAGGCACTCTAGCTCACTTTAGGCACTCTAGCTCACTTTAGGCACTTCTCCTTCCTTCTACTCCTTTTTCCGTACTTAAAAATGCATCTATTAGCTGATCGGGATGCTCTTTTTAGACTTTTTCCAGCCTACACATTTCACTAATTTTAATTCATCTGAAGTAAGAATAGTGTGGAGGAATGTACTTTTTAAAGGATATCCAAACAGCTTAAAACGAACGCCATGACACAACTTCAATTTAATACTGCCCTTTTAGGATTGCATGATAAGTTATTACACTATGCTTTATCTCTAACCACAAATAAGGACAAAGCAAAGGATCTCCTTCAGGAAACTTGCCTGAAAGCTCTTACCTATCGGGAAAAATTTGTCCCCAATACCAATTTCAAAGCATGGATATACACCATCATGAAAAATACCTTCATTAACAATTACAGAAGGAATATAAAAACAAGAAATACATTTGATGGAACCAATAATGAATCGCATTTGAATTTCCAGAAAGATAAAAGTTACCCATCACCGGAATCCATTTACAGTTCACAGGAGATTGTTAAATGCATCAATGCTTTGGAAGAGGAGTATAAAGTTCCGTTCAATCTATTCCTTGATGGCTTTAAATACAGGGAAATTGCCGATGACCTTAATTTGCCGCTGGGAACTATCAAAAGTCGCATTTTCTTTACCCGTAAAAAGCTGGAGGAGGCTTTAAAAGATTACACGTATTAAAAAACGAAGGTTGGTTTGGTTTTTTCTCAATAGATCATTTGTTTTTTTAACTTTGGGAAAGATTTAT
>DMFR01000182.1 GCA_003450125.1 Prolixibacteraceae bacterium
ATTATAGTTTAAATGGTTATACAAAAATAACAAAAATAATCACTCCAAATATTTATTTGAAGAGATTTAGAAAATCACCCCAATGTTTAAAGACATCATTCCCGTTTGCATAAAGAACAAGAGATAATAACAATACCATCCCGGCAATCTGGGCATATTCCAGAAATTTATCATTTGGCTTACGTCCTGTGATCATTTCAAAAAGCAGAAACATCACATGTCCGCCGTCCAGGGCAGGAATGGGTAAGAGATTCATCACTCCAAGAATGATGGAAAGCAAGGCGGTCATGTTCCAGAATGAATACCAATTCCACATGCCGGGAAAAATATTCCCAATGGCAATAAAACCACCTAAACTTTCATAGGCCTTGGTTTTGGGTGAGAAGATCAGCCGGAACTGCTTCAGGTAGTTTTGCAGCGTAGTAATTCCCCTGTTGATCCCAGCGGGTATAGATTCAAGTAATCCATATTGGGTCGTATTCCACTCAAATATTTTAGTGATATCCGTTCCCAGTTGAATACCAAGCAGACCTGTTTTTGGAACAGTCAATGGTACAGTCAATTCCTGGTTGTTCCGAAGTACGTTCAATGCTACAGTTTTGCCGACACTGTCTTTCAGGGCAGATTTAAACTGATCGTTGAATTCGTATTTCTGGTTGTTCATCCCCAGGATCTGGTCACCTTCCATCAACCCGGCCTGCTGGGCTGCCGAATTCTTTGCAATCCCTAGAATCTTGTAATCAAACGGTATCCGGCAAGAGATGACTTCCTTACTGCTTTTAATTAATTGAGCAAACTCTGCTTCCGGAATCTGAACATCCACCTGCTGTCCGTTCCGCTCAACCTGCACGTTCGAAGCATTATCAAGGATCACCGTAGGAATGATTTGGAAGAAGTTCTCCACTTTCTTGTGGCCAACCGAGAGGATTTTATCCCCGTTCTGAAGACCTAAGCTCTGACCAATGGAATCGACTTCTATTCCATATTTCACGTTAGCCGTTGGAAGATATTGCTCTCCCCAGGCATACAGGATGCCGATGTAAATGATAAAAGCCAGCAGAAAATTCATCACCACCCCACCGATCATGATCAGCAACCGCTGCCATGATTTCTTGGCCCTGAATTCATAAGGCTGCGGAGGCAGTTTCATGGCCTCTTTATCCATCGACTCGTCAATCATTCCTGAAATCTTGACGTATCCGCCAAGGGGCAACCATCCAATGCCGTATTCGGTATCCCCCTTTTTTACCTTGAAAAGAGAGAACCAGGGATCAAAAAACAAATAGAATTTTTCGACACGGGTTTTAAATACACGTGCAAGCACAAAATGCCCGAACTCATGTATAATCACCAAGATAGATAAACTTAAAATGAGCTGTGCCGCTTTTATTAGTACTACTTCCATCGAATAATTTTTCTGTTTTTAAATCTTTTGTATTGCCCGATTTTTAACCATGGCAGATGTCAATATACGAATTTCCCTGTCCGTCTGGATATAATCATCCAGGTTCGGATTTTTAATATATGTTGCCTTGCCCATGACTATTTCAATGATTTCAGGCATCTGCAGAAAACTGATCCGATCACTTAGAAAAGCCTGCACCACCATTTCGTTTGCTGCATTCAATATACAGGGCATGTTTCCACCCTGATTTAGAGCTTCGAAAGCCAGTGCAAGATTACGAAAATTTTTCGTATTTGCCTGTTCAAAAGTCAGTTTTGGATAATCTAAAAAGTTGAATCTTTTGAATTCAGAGGTTAACCGTTGAGGGAAACTCAGGGCATATTGGATTGGCAGCTTCATATCGGGTAAACCCATCTGTGCTTTCATCGACCCGTCGCGAAACTGAACAATCGAACCGACGATACTTTGTGGATGAACTACCACATCAATCTGCTCGGCTTTCAGGCCGAAAAGCCATTTGGCCTCGATCACTTCAAACCCTTTATTCATCATGGATGCCGAGTCAATGGTGATCTTGGCGCCCATATTCCAATTTGGATGTTTCAAGGCATCTGCCTTGGTAACGATGGCCAGTTGTTCGGGCGTGTAGCCTCTGAACGGCCCTCCTGAAGCGGTCAGGTAAATCTTTTCTACTTCATTGTTAAACTCACCCACCAAACACTGAAAGATGGCTGAATGTTCCGAGTCTACGGGATAAATATTGACCTTGTGCTCAATGGCCAGTTGGTTGATAATTTCACCGGCTACCACCATTGTTTCCTTATTGGCCAGTGCAATGTGTTTCCCGGCTCTGATGGCGTTGCACGTTGGAATTAACCCCGAGTAGCCTACCATGGCGGTAACAACCACATCAATGGTGTCCATCTGGACCACCTGCTCCAGGGCTTCCTTGCCGGCATAGATTTTTATCGGCTCCCCTTGAAGGGCCTCTTTCAGAATCTCGTAATGACAGTTATTGGTAATCACCACCACATTGGGCTGAAACCGTTTGGCCTGCTCGATCAGCAACTCGATGTTGTTGTTGGCCGTCAGCACTTCGACTTCAAAATGAGTTGGATTTTGAGCAATGACCTCAAGGGTTTGCGTGCCGATTGATCCGGTTGATCCCAGAATCGCTATTCTTTTCTTCATAACTCAGGTTAAAAATCTATATACGTTTCAGGATCAAGTGCAATTCCGTTGTGCCACAGTTCAAAATGCAGGTGCGGCCCTGTTGTCAGTTCACCGCTGTTTCCCATGATGGCAATCACATCACCCGCTTTCACCTTGTCGCCTTCAGCTTTTAAAAGTTCCCCATTGTGTTTGTAGGCGGAAACAATGTTATTTTCATGCTGGACGTATATGGAATAGCCGGTATCCATGGTCCATCCGGCAAAGATAACCGTTCCATCCAATACACTCGATATACGAGCATTTTGATGGCCCACAATGTCTACTGCCAGGTGTTCGGTTTTTGGATTGAATTTATTGGTGATTAATCCGCGAAGGGGGGTAAAGAAGTGAATACTGGCAATGCTTGGCAATCGTTTTGTATTATTTGAAATGGAAAGGTTTTGTTTCTCCTCCATTAAATTGGTCTCAAATATAGAATCCGCATTTAAGTTTTTGAATTTCACGGCATGTTTTTTCATTCCCGTATCTACTACCTGCGTTTCATCCGGGGGAACGTCACCCTTAAACAATACGCTGATCTTCTCAAAATAGGCATCCCTTGTCTTGATCTCACTCTCCAGAGAATCGACCAACATATAATTCAGGATGATCTGTTGCCTGACCTTTGCACTGGGGTATCCTGGAATATTTTCACGCAAGGGGGTATAGGCGATAATAATTGTGGTCAGCAAAATCAAAAGAATGGCTCCCAATCCGCCGAGCGTCGCCACTTTTATGGGAGTCAGTTTGATACTCCAGACGGTCTGAATCGTCGAATCATTGTAAATGATCAGGCGATAATGGTCTTTCAGCATCTGAAATATCTTCTTTCTCAGCTCTTTTCTATTCATTGTTGCTATTTTCGAACAACAAAATTAGAAAGATTTAGAGAAAATTAATCTGCTAACCTGTTTATTAATACTTTTTAACGGCCCGCGGAAAGAATAAGTTAAAAAACTTACGTCCCCCATTAGGAAAATGCAAACAAATAGTCTATATTTGCATCCGCTTAGCAATACTATCACAGGCTAAACGAAGTTCTCATACAAACGACGATACAATTTATCAAAGATACATTGCGGGGTGGAGCAGTTGGTAGCTCGTTGGGCTCATAACCCAAAGGCCGTCAGTTCGAGTCTGGCCCCCGCTACTTGCTGAAAGCCAGTGTTTTACACTGGCTTTTTTTATGCCCTAAAATCTGTGAGAAAAGGAAACAAGATAAGGAAAATATGGGATCAAGTGCAAAAGAC
>DMFR01000042.1:0-11082 GCA_003450125.1 Prolixibacteraceae bacterium
ACGATATATTATTTCGTTTAAATGTAAATATTTTTCCAATCGAATGGAAATAAAGCATTTTGCAAATGCTTGCACCTTGACCCAACTTCTATCTGGTCATTACCTTGAAAGGATACCATCAGCTCCCCTTCAGGGCTGCGATGAACAAGACCAATGGCATCACTGTCTGCCATGATCAAATTCTTTAGTTTTCCTGTTAAATCAAGTGACGAGATATTTACCTGGATATCGGTCTCTGACCCCAAAAGAGTCTTTTTCAGATGTCCAATGACAATTACATGAGGGGTAATAGTTCTCAGGACATTGATAACGTTCATTACCTTTTCCCTGGCAATGCTGAACCCGGCTCCGTATGGCATTTCAACAAGGGTTTTAACCTTGGCTTCCCTGCATACTGCGGCTTCGTACCATAGTGAAATGGCATCAATCGGATCAAGGGCAATGTACTCGTACTTGTGCTTGGAGCCTTTGAGTTCCTTGATCACTTCTACCAGCTCTGTGAGGTTGTTAACCTCGATTTTCATGGCATCTATCTTTGAAGTACCTTTCTCGGTATCTATGATTAGGCAGTTTGGAAGTTCAGCCAACATGGTTGACTTTCCTACCTTTGGCGGTCCATAAAGGGTGAGAAGGGTGGGATTAACGCTTGTGGCGGTAACCTTTTTTGTGGGCAATGTAATCATGTACTAACGTTTTAAGGAATAGAATAACTAATAACCGGGCGTTCCCAATCTTCGAATGTTCCACTCTCCAAATTATTTCTCATCAGTGTGAATCCCGCTATCCCGTGTCGCTGCTTTATTTGGTGGAGTGCGACCAAACCCCGTGTAGGGAAATTCTCTTTCCCGTAATATTCAAGGTTCAAAAGTTCTGGGCAGTGGATCACAAGCACACAATCAGCGGCTTGGTAGCCTTGCTTTGAACCGTGCAAATCGGTCTTAGTTGGATAATGAAGCGATGGCTTCGAAGGATCTCTTCTGTTTTCTCCTTCAATCTTATCATTCAACTGACTGACCAATAGGTTCATGGTGTGAAATTCCTTGCGGATCTGAATAAATAATTTGCTTACTTCAGCCTGTAGCTGAATCTCGTCTTCACCGGGCTCAGGAGTAACCAAAAGCATGTGATCTACTGAAACGACCAGCTCGTGATCAGGGAACTTGGCTTTAAAGGCTTTTATCGTTTCGTAAATCTGGAATCTGCTGCCTGGGGTTTCAACAAAGTAGATTTCCTCGTTTCTTAAATTAACCAGGGACTTCTCTACCGATTCGAACTGCTCATCAGAGAGTTTATTCTCAACGCTCAATAGCTTGGTGTAAGAAATGCCGGTCATCGAGGTAATTCGTCTGAGGATCTCAGCCGAAGCTGACATCTCAAAGCCGAAATGAAGTATTTTGAATTGAAAGGGCAGCGTACCATTAATAGAAGCATTGGCAAAATCCCTTAAAAGCATGTTCACCAGGTACGATTTACCGTGTCCTGAAGCTCCTGCTATAAGGTAGGTCTGTCCGAAGTAAAAGCCTCCGAGCAGCATCTTGTTAACAGATTTCCACCTGGTCTTTAATACCCTGGTTCTCCCTGCCCTTGATTCCTGCACTTCTTTTTTTGCCTCAGTTAATACAGACCCAATAGGACGTACCTTAAATTCAGAATATTTATTCATCTTTTTAGAAGATTTGCTCGTTTGGAAACTGCCTTTTAGTTTTACCCTTCTTCTCCTTCAGTACTTCATCCCACTGCTCGGATAAAAACCATTTTTCCAAGCCCATGCAGATCATAGAATGTTCAACGGCAAAGGCTAACGCTTCCATTACCTTGTCGTGAAAATCAGGATACTTCCCAATCTTATCGTAATAAGCTTTCAGAAACTTCTCCTTGTCAAGGCTCTTGGCAGGGATTTTCTTGGTGTCTATGGTGATAAATGAAGGGAAGGCTTCCCAGAATTCTTCCGATGCAACGTTTTTATCAGCCGAATAAATAGCCATCTGATATTTATTGGTAGTCTCGTAAGAATCTACATACAACTCAGCCTTTACCCGGCTGGTAGCCTCCAGATATCCTTTATCTACAAGATCCTGGATAAGCTCCTTGGCAAAACCCTTGTTATTCTCCGTGTAGGCGTATAAATTGGCATACAGGTGATCATGCACCAGGACTAAGAATAAGAATTGATCTGCCGTTACATTAAGTCTGTTTAATAAAACTACCAGACTTTTCATATTTACTTTCATACGCTATAAGCTGTTGAAAATTTTCATACTCATATTCCATCATTATCTCCTCCAACAGCCTCTGGATTATGAAACCCGGCAGCGTGATCCCATAAAGGACGTTCAGATGAGAACGGAATTCCTTTAAGGGGGATTGGAAGCTCAGCGAACCCTGAAGAAGCAGGAATATTTTGGTCTTCAGCTCTGAGCAGTTGTAATAGGGATTCGGCGGAGTCGCACCATTCGATATTGGGGACATCTTTTTGCCGTTTGTCAAGCCACCTCTCATCTTGTGTGTCTGGAACGTATAGATTAATGATGATTCCAGTCTTACCTTCCACAAATCTTAGGCTCCTTCCCATGCGCTGCAGATTCTGGCGCACGGTGGATGTTCCTGAGATAATGAGGGCACACTCTATACCTTCTACGTTGAATCCTTCATCCAGGGCTTTAGCGGTGTGGATCACACGCACTCCCGAAGAAGGGTCTTCAAACATTTTAAGGTAATTGGTACGTACTTTCTTTGTAAGCTTGGAATGGTACGGTACACTGTATGACTTGGAACGCTCGTACAAATGGTTAACGTAATCTACTCCTTCCGAAAAGGTAATGGTGCGAAGTCTTAAAGCCTCTAATAACTTTAAGGTTATATGCGCCTTACCTTGAAGGTTGTAAAGGAATTGTTTTCGCTTTTGAAGTGATCTGACGAAGTTCATTGCAAAGACCATCACATCCCTTTCTGTCCAGTTCAGCCGTTTTGCAACGATCTTCCTGTACGTAGGGTCCTTTACTGCCTTCATCGCGTTGTCCAGGGAATGTTCGAACAGAGCGAAGAATTTGTAGAATTGTTTGTTTAACTTGTTGTACGCCGCTTCTTCGGCATCAGTCATAGGAACTGGAACATTGTATACCATGAAGTCCGAAATGAACTTCTTTTCTAAAGACTCTGAAAGCCCTACCCTGTCAATTACAGGGCAGTGGATTTCGATGTAATAATGCTTCTTATCAGACCTTTCCATTGTGGCTGTCAAGCCCAGTATGAAACTGTACTTAACCCTTTGAAATACGGTTCCGAACACTTCAGAAGCATAGTTGTGAATCTCATCCAGCACAAGAAGGGAACATACCCAATTTTTCTTGCACACTGTATTGATTACAACTACTTTAACTCCGGTAATTGAATATTCTAATAGTTCATCTTCCCATTGGCTTTTAAGTTTTAAGGTGGGAACAACAACAAGGGTGGTACGAT
Organism: Prolixibacteraceae bacterium; assembly: GCA_003450125.1. Lineage (GTDB taxonomy): Bacteria > Bacteroidota > Bacteroidia > Bacteroidales > Prolixibacteraceae > Aquipluma. Next base: position 3,463 of record DMFR01000042.1, read on the forward strand.
CCGCTTTCCTTTCCTGCATCTTCTGAATCAGAAGTATTGCCACGTACGTCTTACCGAACCCGGTAGACGCTTCAAGTGTACCTTTTCCCTTGTTGTTAATCCATGTCTCTATAAACTTATTCTGCCTTCTGGTTTTGTCGGAATCAGCCTTCAATAGAGGCTTCCTGGAATAGAGCAAAATCCCAGTCAATATTTTCTACCTTTTGAGGTCTCACGTAGTCCATCATTAGAGCATGGAGCGCTTTATGTGAGGAGATGTACTCGGTAGGATGAGCCACTTTCAATGCCTCTGTGACATTGTTGTAAAGGTTCCAGGCTGTAAGCTGATTGGGAGTCAACATCGCAAAATGCTCACTGTACTGGATTTCCCTTTTAATGATATTGAGTTGGACCGTATTTAAGAACTGATGATTGAAATACATATCCCCTATAAGGGAGATAAATTCCTTTCGGTTATTAAACTGATACTCTTTCAACTGTTTGGTGTCTTCCAAAAGTGAAGAGTGTTTAATTCCCATACTTTGAATCGCATCCTCAATCAAAGAATTCAGATCATACGAGATACTTCCATTGTGCTTACGCATTGAAACGAAGTCTCCCTTTACCATCCCATTGCAGCAAATTATAACCTGACCGCCTGCAGCAATAGAAACTTTGCGGGTCTTGTTGTAAGAGTTACCGAAGGCAAGCATCATTGCAATTTCATCGTTTTCAGACTGTATGCCGTATTTGGCAATCATTATCTGTCCAGATTCAGCGGTTTGGAATTGCTCGGAACAAACCTTGAACCCGTAGTCACTAAGTCTTGCGTCTACAGTACTGATCAATCCTTTGTTCGAGATCGGTACGTAAGTCGCTGTTCCTTTGGGTACTGGTATTTGGAACAATTCTTCTTTTTTTAATAATGATATTTTTGACATAATTAAGGATTTTCATAATGAGCGATCTTATTTTTCCCAGGCTTCTGTGGCTTTAGTCTCCGCCTTTAGCAAGCCGTTTCTAATAATCCTGAGTGCGGCTGTCTCCATCAAAACCGTAAGTTCTCTCTTCCACGTTGCTGCAATATCCCTGGGGCATTCGGTGTCTATCTGATCATGCACGGTCATTACAAGTAAAACAGGGCTCTTTGTTTTCTGTAAATGATCACGGATCAAGACCAAAGCTAATTTGGTCATATCTGCCGATGTGCCCTGAATGGGGGTATTCTTGGATCTACGTTCAATGCTTCCAAGCACTTTATATGAGGCGCTTGGAGCCCAATCTTCAAACCATCTGATACGGTTAAAAGGCGGGTAAGTAGAAATAAATCCATTAGAGGTACCAAAATTGCCCAACATAGTGAGGAACTTTTTGATTTTGGGAAAGGTCTTGAAATACTTCCTTATCAAAGCTTCCGCTTCAGGGATTGGAATATCTTCCTTGTCCGAGAGCTTCATAGCGGACATACCGTAGGCAAGTCCAAAGTTTATTGATTTAACAGCGTTGCGCAATTTTACATGCTGTGGGCATTTGCACTTCTGTTTATGGGAATAGTATAGACAATCCTTTTCAGCAGCCGTTTTCCATTTGGCTCCAAAGACCAGATCTGCACAAATTGAGTGCAAATCTTGACCAAGTCTTAGGGCTTTGAGCCAAACAGGATCACCTGAACCGTAGGCTATCACGCATAGCTCTTGCGAGGAATAATCTGAAGAAACGAAAACATTGTTTGGGTTAAAGGGGATGAAACAATTCCTGTATGCTTTCAATTGTGGAATCTGTTGCATATTCGGACTTGATGAACTGACTCTGCCTGTTTCAAGTATCTGTCTGAACTGTGTATGTATTTTGCCGTCCTGATGGATGCTGTCCAAAAACTTTGGACCATAGGATGAATACATTTTACAGAGCTTCTTATACTGGATGTACTGCTCAAAAAGCGGATGTCTCTTACGAATAGGGTAAATTACATCTTCTCCTACTCCTTCCAGGGTAGGAACAATCTTTTTGAAAATACGCAGTACCTGTAAGGGAGAGTCCCAATTAACCATTGTTTTTCTTAATTCTTCAGAGGGAGTAAACAAACTTTGTTGGATAAACTGCCCACGAAGGTTAAATTTCGGCTCCGCAATTGCCAGCATGTCAAGAACCATGACTTGTTTTACAATCGCTATCTTCGAACTCTCTGAATTCTTTAACCATGCCTGAGTATTAATACCGATACCATTGTATTCGATATCAGCAAACGCCAGGCAAGATCTGTTTTCCAACTCAGTTACCAATTCCAGTTTTAGCTTACGCACCCGTTCCATTTGCAGTTCCCTTATTTGATTCAGGTGTTTTACATCAGTGGCGGCGTAAACTATTTGAGATGGGTTAATTACTTTAGCAGTAAGAAAAGAGGTGCTAATACTCTTATCCATTGTTATCTGGAGATATTTCCAGACAATAGAGGCTAAGGAGTATGAGGCAGAGTCTTTTCCCATATTGAGAATCATTTCGACTAACATCACATCGTAAACATTTTCAAGGGTAATCCCTATGCGCCTTAGAAATTTGTAATCGAATTTTACATTGTGCAGGATCTTAACGATCTTCCGACTTTCCAGTAAATCCTTGAAGTGGTGAAGTCCGATCTCAGGATGGATGACAAACTGATTTTCCAAATCCCCAAGCTGTAACAGAAGAAGTCTGCCGGAAATAAAGTCCAGTGAGCTTGTTTCTGTATCTACTTCAACGTATGGCTTATCCTTGAAATAGGCAAGTACATCTGCTACAGAGCCTTCTTTGTAAGGTAAATCCGTATCCAGTAGAAATGGGGTATTTGAAACATAGTAAATCATGCCTCACTCAAATTGTAGGTGTGCTCTAAAATTTTGTACTTTCCTGGGTGCTTTTCGCTTAGAGACTGTAGAGCGAGTCCTCTTTCCAGGGCAATTTCCCGAAGCTGGTGAATCTTTTCCAGAAAGATCGTGCTTCTTACCAATGCCCTTTGTATGGCATTCTCAGCTTCTACGTGAGTCTTCTCAGCTAACTCCAGTGCTTCCTGCATTTCGGTGGGGTTCATCTCTGACATCAGTCTTTTTGACCCCTCTTTGTTTTTCCACATATATCCCTTCATCGCTATTTCCTTTCGTATAAAGTTTGTGTATGGCAAAAATAGTTGTTCTATACGAAATAAAATACTGTTTTATCTTTTATTTTTCGTATCAGTTTACAACGTGCTGAAATTCAGCAATAAAAAAAGACGAAATAATTGCTTATTCCGTCTTCTTCAATGAGTTAGTTTAATCCTGTCTATGAATTCTTAAACAGGATTTGGTAGGTTTCTTCCCGGTTTTCCTTGTGTCATTTTATTAGACAATAAGTTACCATCAGAAGGATGAAATGGTCTCTTGGCGCTTTCATTTTTCTTACATTTTCATAGTGATTTTGGTTTAAAATTAAAATGCCCGTGCTCTGGATTCAGAACACGGGCAAAAACTGAAAATTTTCTCTTTTTCAGGGCTTGGCTTGGATAAATTACCTGAATATGTGAGTGATTTTTCAATGGGAATGATTGGATTGATTATTAATTCTATACTATAGTAAGTTGTGATTATTATTGTTAGTTTTATTGCTTTATAACCTCTAGTTAAATATCTTTTCGATTCGTGCTGTATACAAGACGGTTATAAATGAAATAGATCTTACAAAAACCTTTAAACTGCAAACAATGCTGAATTTCCAGGATTTTAAAAATGCAACAACTATTGGAGATAAATTGATTGTCCTTGTAGACGATGTAAATGAGAGTCATTCATTTGGTTTTACTGATTCTCTTAGTAAAGTGACATACAACATGAAAATGCTTGACGGTTTCCTAAATCAGGTAAATATTGGAGAACTTTTAGCAAATTCAAAAGATGGACTAACAACTCTTTTTCCACTTGGGAGGTACATTAACATTTTAAAAATGAAAAAAGACAAAAGTGCAATGAGCATGATGCTCCTTGACTTTAGGATTGAGTATTCTACAATTGATACAAATTTTAATGACCTGTTTTCAGAAAATGTCGTGATGCAATTCAAAAAATTAAAATATGAAATGGAGGATTTGTATGAGGACGAGGCTGATTGTGTCATTCTTAGTACGACCCTTGAACCCCCACAGGAATAATTTTATCGTTTTAGATGGCATACGGAGAATCTTTCCTTGAATTTTTCAAAGAGAAAAAGCTTGGGAAATGGAATTTTGATTTTAAAACTTTTGAAAGTTCTTATGAATTTAGTTTTGATGAGTTTCATCATATTATAGATTTAGATATTGTTTTTAATGGGCAAAAAGGTGGATTGGTTTTAGGCAATCTGCATACTCAAGGAGGAATCCATCTAATATCGCCGAATTTGGAAACTGAGGTAATGAAATACAGTGGCGAAATGGAAGGTTGGGAATATTTATCAGCACCTTTAAAATCAATTGATATTGGAAAAGAATTTGAAAAATTTAATGTTTTAGAGAAAGGTGGATTAAGCAAGGACCCAACTGAATTCAACATTCCACCATCTTGTAAAGTAATAGAAACGTTCAATGAACCAATAGCTCTAATCATATTATCAGTTCACCATCAATTTATTGTCAATAGGTTTGCTACAAAAAAATACATTAACGAATTAATTAAACTTGATTTAAAAAATATGCAATAATTGAAAACTCACAACTCTTTAAATTTATATAACCATGAAAACCGTAAAAAAAGGAAAATTAAGATGTGCGACTTGTGGAAATGATTCATCTTTCGAGTTCAATGATGAAAAAACGTATGTAAAATGTACGGTATGTAATAGAGAATACTTGGGTGGATACGATGAACTACTTGAATTAAATGCAGAGACAATCGAAGAAATGAAGAACGAAATTGCTGTAGATTTAAAAAAAGAGATTGTAGAAAGTTTAAAACAATCTTTAAAAGGAAATAAGAATATCAAATTCAACTAAAATGGAAGAATATAGTTTAGCAATATCAATTCTTGCGTTAATCGCCGCTGGGTATACTTATATTATTCACGATAGGAAAATAAAATCACAAGAAGCACGAATTAATGAGTATGAGTTATCCAAAATTGACAATGAGAAAATTGAGGAAAAACAAGCCAAAGTACGCCTTAATAGGATAAAAACACAGCCAGGAAGTCAAACAATTAAAATATATAATGCCGGTCGTGCCAAAGCCAGAAATATAAGGATTGAATTTAGTCCAGAAGATTATAATGGTTTTATAAGAATGGATGATTTCCCATATCCCTATTTAAACCCACAAGGCTCAACAGAAATCATAATGCATTTAGTCGAAGGCGGGGTAAATACATTAGAAATGAAAATACTGTGGGACGATGATTATAAATTGAATAATGAGTACACCGAAATAATTCCAGTTTAAAAAAAATAAACAAAACATAAATTAATCAATACTAATTTTATCAATTTCTTTCATTAACCTGTCTGTTTCCGACAATGCCACAATGATCTTTTGATAATGCAATAGGTCTTCAAATTCCAGTTTTCTTCCTTTGCGGTCTTTGAGCCATTTTTGAGCTGGTTGATAGCCTCCAATGTAAAAATTCCAAACTGAAGTGGGGACGTCCGCAAAAAATTGAGTCTCATTGATATAAACCGAACCCAAATAATCGGGATAATGGATAACTCCATTTTCATCGGGTATTTCATTGCTGTAATCATACGTTTCAAACCGTATCTTGTCAACAATGTTGGTTCCATCAACCGGGTATTGTGTAATGTATTGGTTGACTACAAGGCTTTCCAATAAATGAATCTGCCTGATTTCCTCTCCCAATTTTACCAATTGCCAGAATGTTTCCGCATCTTTTGGATAAGGCACCCTTGGAAAATCAATCTTTAAAAACTCCTTGTAGGTTTCCCTGTAAGTGGGTGAATGCAAAATGGCATAGATGTAATCCATCAAGTCGATGGGTGCAAAAGTGGTTTTATAATCATCCCTGACTTCATTACTATTGATAAAACACACATTTCCTGCTACTTCCTTTTCCGGGACAAAAACCAATCCTACTTTATTGGCTATCTCATTCACAATCTCTATGTTAAGATTTGGGGTTTTCTCAGATGTAGCACCAAAAGATAATTGCCCATTCGTTGTTGTGTAAAGGTAGAGTGGGAAAATAGTGCTTTTATCGTAGGAAGAAAAAGACTTGTGACCAGCAATAATATTGGTTACAAGACATCCTAATGTTTCCTTTGTCTGTTTCGGTATAATTAAACCTAAATTATTCCCAACGATAAAATTCATTAGGACTTCAGGTCTTGGAAAAGCATAAAAACCTTTAGTTTTTCCTGTATAACATGACTTTCTAAAATCAAAAGGTCTGTAAAGTACATCTACAAAATTCAATTTGTTTGAACATACATCTTTTTTTGCCGTGTCTACTGTCCAATCTCTTCCATCTTTATCTAAAGAATGCTTATTTCTAAAGTCATCTATTGATAAATCTTTAATGTCATTAATTATTCTATTCAATTCTAGTTTATTGAAGTGTATGCAAATCGCATCTCTTTCCGTAGTAAATCCGTTTGAAAATAATTTGAATAATTCATTGATTTTGAAGCCAGCTTCGTATTCCTTTATACCATCGAAATTTTTATCGGTGAAGAAATAATTTGGTTTGGTACAAATTAAGGTTTTCCAATTTAAAGAGTTCAACGAGTTTTTATTCAAGAAATCATACTTGGTATCACGCTTACCTTGTATTTCAGAATACAATACTTTACCTAATACCCCTTTTTCTGCTTTTCCTGATTTTATAAAGATGTTTATTGAAACACCAGCCATAATATCGAATACATTATCGTCTGGACTTCCATCAGGACAAATTTCTTTTGTTCTTGAATTGCCATGTAAATTTAAAATGTAAATACTATCAAAGCTCTCTAGTAAATGTTTTCGCATCTGACGGTGAATTACCCCATCTATAAAGCTATTGTTGGAAATATAAGCCAAAACCCCTTCTCCATTTTTATCTATAAAGTGTTGTCCGAAACGGATAAATTTAATGTAATCATCTGAAAGTGGCTGTATGTTCCTTTCATTCATATCTTTCTTGTAATCCGCAGTTAAACCCTCAATCCACTTGCTTTTATTAGTACTACTTACAGCATATGGAGGATTTCCCATCACGACCATCACAGGAGTATCCCTTTTAATGTGGTTAGCTTCATTGGCTTCCGAACTCAACCAATTGGCAAACAGGGTTCCAGTATCGGGGTGATGTTCTTCGAGCGAATTGGTCAGGAAAATATTAAACCTCTGGTCTTTCTGTGGCTTATAACCAGTTTCAGTTAAAAGCATATCCAGCTTCAGGTGCGCCATTGAATAAGAAGCCATCAGCAATTCAAACCCATTCAGGCGTGGAATAAGATGTTCTTCCACATATCCACTCCAAGCACCCTGCATTGACTTAAAATTGTTCTTGTAAATGTGCTTTACAACCTCAGCCAAGAAAGTACCTGTTCCGGTTGCCGGATCAAGTATCTGAACTTTGTGAACCTCTTTCTCCCGTTCAATCAACTTGGTCTTCGACCTCATGTCAGCAGTAGCCTTGGTATAATCCTTAACCTTAATTTTTGTC
>DMFR01000042.1:11156-16562 GCA_003450125.1 Prolixibacteraceae bacterium
GAAGTATCTGCTAAACCTTGTGGCAGATCAAACTCCGTTTTCAGAATATCATCAACAGCCCTGACAATGAAATTAACCACTGGTTCAGGCGTATACCAGACCCCTCGGCTTTTACGCAATTTTGGATCGTACTCGGCAAGGAAAGTTTCATAAAAATGAATAATTGGATCGCTGGTTTGTGTACTCTTTCCAAAGTTTTGCAGCAAGGCTTCAACATTTGTTGCCCTGAAAACATCTGCAAGGTTATCAACCGTTGTCTTGATACGTGGGTCAATATCATATCCGGCAACATACTGAAACAGTTTTCTTAAAAATGGATTGGTTTTTGGAATCAGTTCAGCCGCTTCCTGCCTGCTAAAGTTATTGAGTGACGGATCATGCAACCGGGCAGCAAACATGCCATAAGCAAGCGTTTGGGAATAAATATCGGCAAAATCCTTTGGGGTTAAATCATGAATCAATATTTGCCTGAAAGCTTCATACTGACCTTTCAGCGATGTGTTTTCCTGATTTTCTTCGTCAGAGGTTACTGCTCTTTCAAGAGTATTTTCAAGCAATCGTGCTTTTGCAGCCATCATTTCAGCTAATCGTTTTGCTGATTTGATAGTTTGTCCAACAAAGGTGCAGAAGTTTTGAACCAGGTTCTCAAATTCTCCAAAGTTATCAGGGAAAGGCTTTACTGAATTACCATCAATTTCGCCAATTCGTATTTCGTGTACTAATTCTCCATTTTGGAAAAATTGAAACCAGAGATAATCAGTGATAATTAGATTGTCAAGTGCTTTTCTGTACCTTGTGAACTGTTCCTTATAGTTTTTGCTGTTTAAATCTTTGCCAATATCTTTTGCTTCAATATAACCAACTGGGATTTTTCCTTTAGTAATCACGTAGTCCGGGTTTCCGCAATCAGTAACATTGGCAGGTTCGTTGGTAATATCAACACCTCTTACTATGGTTCGAATTAAAGTTTCAAGGTCCCCCCGGTAACTATGCTCACGAGAAATGCCAGATTTAAAACGATTTTTTAGAATTTCAATATACTCTTGTGTGGTCATATTAGCTTGGTGTCGATAGTAAGTTTTTTCTGCTGCTAAAAATAACAATTAACTTTTAATAGCAATCATGAATACTTACTATAACGACACATAGCTAATATAAAGGTAAAATGAAGTCTCCCAGCGGGAAACTCATTTTCTTGGGTTACAGTGTTTATCCAAATAATAATCAATCGTATCCCAGGTAATGCCTATTGTGGCATCGTGGTCTTTGCACATTTCATGCAGGGCAATAGAAAATTTATTGCGGTCATAGAATGCAGGGGACATATACCCTTCATGCACTATTGCTCGCTGTTCAAAGTCATCCACACTCCATACGATACTCATTTGTTTGGGATACTCCCCCGAATCATCTAAAAGAGGATCATCGGCGGGTTTATTAGTCCAGATTATTCCTTGATTCCCGGTCCCGTGGAGCTCAATTGTCTCTTGGTTCCAGTTTTCATTAGGAGAAAGGTATTCTTCCGGTTCCGGCAGTGCCTCCCTTAGGATTCCCCGGTAGTGATTCCATAACTTTTGTACATCACCACCTTTTAAAATCCCTATAACTTCATCCTTAGTGGCTTCTCTTGGTAAATGAAGCCTCTGCCATTTGCTCATTTTTACATCTACGAACATGATCGTTAGTTTTAAGGGTTTGTAACATCAGGTATTAACCCAAAATGGATCATCTCCTGTTTCAAGGAATAGTTCAACAGTAGCCTTTCCCTCATTTTCTTCAGGGGTAAGGTAATGCTCTGTCTCAGCCAAAGCTTCAAAAGAAACATCTTCAAAGTGATCCCATAAACTGCTGATATGCTCTTGCTCAAGTACTTTAATTACCACTTTTCGATCTGCATCATCCGGCAGGGATATCCGCTGCCAGGTTGTTACTTTTACATCTACGTGCATAATAAATTGATTTAGAATTGTTTTTTAGATCACACCTACATGTCGTCCCCAAGCTCTCATTTGGGTGTCATCAACCCATTTGATTGTAAATAGGGTAGCAACATCAGTCAGGCAGTCTACATCTCCACCCTCTAAGTCCGTACCTACGATAAGGGCTTTACCCAGAATAGGATAACTCCAACCAGGGAACATGAACCCGGCAAGTTTCTCATCATAGCCCACGTTCATCCAGGCTTCTTCATCGCAGTACAACCCATCCCTGTTAGGGTAATTAATGGGTACTTCTACCGTAGTGCAGTCCAGAATTCTGTAAATCTCCGGCAGAGTTCTATCATCGGCATCCGCTTTAAGGTCAAGCACTGAAATTGTCAATGCGTGCGGGTCTATTAGAATTGTCTTCATACTTTGTTTTGTTTGTTATACCATTTAATAAACTCTACACACGCCAACCATGTAGCTTCAATCTTGGTGTCCGTAATTTTGAATATCCTAAAGCCATCGAATTTTTTGTTGTAGATTTCGCATTGGCTTAGTCCCATTGCTACAACTGTCCAGCAATCATTGAACTTTGTGGCTTCAATCTTTTCTACAACTGGCATCAACCAAAGCCAATCAGCATCATAACCCAGAAATAGTTTACTATCTCTCTTTAAATCATGCTCCAAGACTTCGGGTTCCTCGCTCATAAACCGGGCAATAAGTATATTGCCATTATCTACAAACTTGCTCATGGCAAAGGGTCAAAATCTGGTTCACATTCTTCTACCTCAAACTCATCAGGGGCAGGATCGCTGTCTAAATCCGCAGCATGTGTGGCATCCCTCCAGGCATCATCTTCATTCTCCCCATACCCGGTTAAAATCACTGTAAACGTGTATTTATTCATTAGTTATAGCGTATAAAGTATTCAATGGATGACTGTACCAAAATCAAATGTCTTTTGGTTTTGTAATAATTGTATGGATTGAACCAATACAAATCCTTCAGGGGTCTTTCTGTAAGCATCAGATCATAGGCTAAATCCGGTAGGTGTTCCCGGACAAGGCGGTTGATCTTCATCTTATCTGCTCTTGTCATATCTTTCATGTACTTCTCCAATGTTCGGATTCCAGTACCTACACAGGTACACTCCAAACTGAGGCTTCTTACTCTGGCTGGTGTTTTCATTTTAAAAGTTTAGTTAGTTCTTCGTATCTCTTCCTATTCTCAGGAGTAAAGTCATCAAGCGGAATCGCTTCGAGAAGTAGCATCTCAGCGACCAGGAGAAAGCGAAAATGCTTTAAGAATTGGGCATCATGCCAATCTGCATATTCCTGTCTTTCCTGATCGCTTAGGGGTTTCATTAGTAAAAGCTTTTGGTCTCCAATACCAACAGGTTCTTATTTTGTAGTAGATGAACAGCCGTCTCCTGCTCATCAGATAACCACCGCCAATCCATCGAGCCGTCAAAGGCTTTTAGATTGGGGTTGGTAAAGAATAATCTTCCACAGCCGGGAGCACGAAAAAGATTGCTCCCCGATTTAATCTCATTATATACCTCTAATTCAATAGGGCTTACAGTGATTTTTCTTCGCTCATTGCGTTTACATCTATTTGTTCTCATTCTTCCCCTGGTATGTAGATTGTAATAGCCGGTGCGGGATTATCCAGATCCATTACCCCCATAGCACAGTCAAGTCTTGCAATACGTATTTCCCTGGTGCTTTCGTGCCAACGTTCGTTTGGCTCCAAGGAATGTTCCATCCCCACTATTACGGTAAGTTTGATGAACACTACTCCTGAATCAACTCTCATCCATTTCAGGACAAACTGATTGCAGAGTAACCGAAGTCTGTCACCTTCCGGGAACTGATCTTCTGACCCAATAGGTGCTTGCACATACCTCTTATATACTGCCCTTGTAAGGAATACAGGGAATTGAATTCCCAGCTCCTTTGTCACTTCGGGATCTGCCCGATACTGCTCGCCGTCCAGTAGGGCTTCTTTTCTGGAATAGGCATAGAGCGCTTTAAATCCATTAATTTCCATAGCTATAGATTTATTAGTATTTCCCAGAATCTTAGAGGCAGATGAATATTGGGAACATCCATAGCTTCTTTAAATAGAGGCGCTATATCTTTAGGCTCATAGCCTGCCAATCCGCAACCAATTTCCGTTACAAGGAAAGTTAAATGACTATCCTTCACGCTTTCAATGAAAGTATGTACCCAAGGGAAAATTTCATTTATAGGCAGGGTCTGGATATTGATATCCTTTGTAGGTATGGCATAACTGCTGCCAACATAACCCCAACCCATTCCCATCCGTGCTCCAAAGCGTTCATACGCTAACCGGGCAGCTCCCCCGCCGTGTCTTCCTGCCATGTTAGAGCCGAATACAAATACTTGGGTCTCTTCCAGGGATACAATGTTTTCAGGTGTCACCCTGCTAAGTGGAATGGTAAGCTGTTTTGGTTTTGGCTTTTTTGCAACTAAGAATAACTTCTGCTCATTGAGCATCTTCACAACTGTTGCCATCTGCCAATGGAGTACATGGCTGGCAGGAATGTGTCTTTTATATGGACCTACGAAAATGGCTTTCTTGTGTACAGCCATGTCAACGACTTGTCCAATGTCCGTTAAGGGTTTTCCTTGCATAAATTAAAATTATTTGTGGTGGTTAGAAAAAAATCTGCCTGCAGGACTTATGTATCAAGCCAGGGCTGCAACACTTAGGCGACATGCCCGCAGGCAGAAAGAATTGTTTCTGGTTAAAACTTAGGGAACTCCCAGATCACCGATTTTACGGTAGTATATAGTTGATAATGCAACTGCCCCGGATGAAGGGGTCGAACCTTCACAGAATCAAAGATGGGTATAGAAGATTCTTAGCCCTGCCAGTTAAGGGCAACCGGGAGGTATTAATTACTTTTTGAGCCTCTGAATATTATGAGTTTCGTTTTGTTCCAAAAAATCCATTACCGTGTCCAGATCTACACCAGCTACATCCTGCATGTACTGAAGCATGAACTCTGTGGACTTGTCGGTGTCATCGCAAAACTCCCTTGCTGCTCTAAGTAAGTGTTTTCGACTTTCAAGAAATGTGTTTTCCATTTTTTTGAGTTTAAAAAGTATAAAACTAAATGGGGTGTGCTGTGATTTATACACCATTGTCTTCCCCGTCAGCTCGAACCACCAAACTAAATTTTCAGGTAGGAATCAGTACGCACTCAGGGCATAAACCCTCCATGATATAATTCATGTCCGTTCTCTCCATATCAGGAAATACATTGTCAAGCAATGATCCCTGCAGATAATGATTGAACTTATCACTATCCACTTCAAGGCTCTTAGCCTTGCCACATTCTTTACAATTCAGATCAATCTTTATTAATTTATTTTTCATCCGGTGGTTTAATTAAAATTGTTTCTACTAAAATTATCACTCACCCGCCAGATACATAAATACAGTATAATAT
>DMFR01000015.1:0-1821 GCA_003450125.1 Prolixibacteraceae bacterium
TATTTTCATGGGACTTACCGTCCGATTCTAATTTGGTAAATAGAAATATTAAATATAAAAAACTATGAATAAGATAAAATATATTCTGGCTTGCTCACTATTGTTAATGGGCCTGGTGAGTTTAAACTCCTGTGATAAGAATTTGGATATTGACATCAGCAAGGAGTTGGAGGTCAATTATTTTGGAAGTGAGTATCGCATTACTCAAGGTATTGGTGGACCTTATGCCGAGCTTACCAATATCTATGGCGCTGACCTATCCAATGGAACCAAGCATGGTTTTTGGCTTTTACCAGGTGACGATATTACTTCTGACGGCACAGGAAATTCACTTGAAACATTTGCCGGCCTTAGCGGAGGAAATGGTCCTGTTGTAAATATGTGGAAAACCTATTACAAGGTAATTGGAAGGTGCAATTTTATGCTTGAAAAAATTGAAGAACCTGCTGTTTTGGCGGTCTACAAAACGCCGGGATTAAAAGATGCCAACAAAGCTGAAATGTTGTTTATCCGCTCTTGGTGTAACTTCAAATTGTGGGACAACTGGAGAAAGGCTCCCTTGCAAATTAAGCGCATTACCTCTGTTGAGGAAGCGATACTGCCTCCTTCGAAAGATTTTGAATTACTAGATAATGCGATTGCATCACTTGAAGAAGCTGCTCCTTTGGCCAAAGAATCGTGGAATAGTTTAAATGCAGGCCGTATTACCAGGGACGCCTGTTATGGTTTGCTTGTCAAATTATATGTGACACGTGCCTGTTACAACTCAAAAAATGCAGCTGATTATGGGAAAGCTATTACGGCCTATGATAAAATATCTTCAGACCGCAAGTCAGCATTTGCCGGAGTGAAATATGGTGAGAGTTTTGATTATCGCACTGAAAATAATCCTGAATCTTTGTTCGAATTTCAGGCCAGTATCCAACCTGGAGGACAGGACAACGCCTGGCTTGACAATGACTTTGGAGGCGATGTGGGTCAGATGGGAACTTTCTATCACTACGAAGATTCATATTGGGCAAATTACAGCAGTGGAATATTTGGCCCTTCCCAAAAGCTGGCAGCAGCCTTTAATCCCTCTGACCCACGAATGGCTGAGACATTCAAAGTATCAGACTGGGGCAAGTTCGGCAATCTTCAATTGGTTAAATATATAAATGGCGAGAGAGGCAATGTATTTGACCCAATTTGGGGAATCGGCTCAAACAACAACCCTCGCTTGCTTCGGCTTGCTGATGTAAAGCTTTGTGTGGCTGAAGCTTATTTGGCAACTGGCAATACCGGAGAAGCATTAACCCAAGTAAACGATGTACGCGATCGTGCACGGAATTCAGTGACTCCGGCTTCTATGGAACCTGCTGCTCTCACTTCAATTTCGATGGCTGAAATCATGAATGAACGCTTTCTTGAATTAGCGGGTGAAGATGGACATCGCTGGTCTGACTTAAAGAGATGGCATGCAGCAGGATATATTAATTTGGCTACCTGGACTGCCGCAGATTTTGGTTTCCCTGCCCAATATGATGCCAACTTATTTAAGTTTGACATTTCTAAAAACTTGTTGTACCCAATTCCAACAGATGAACTTAACAGAAATCCACTGATGTCAGCAAGTGGACAAAATCCAGGTTACTAATAGTAATACAATAATCTGTATCTGAAATAAAAGCGGTGACAGTTGATTACTGTCACCGCTTTTTTCTAAATTTGAAACCAAACTAACCACCGCCTGCTATGAGAAAAACATGCATGATTCTTCTTTATTTCTTTTTGATTACCTTCCCTTTTGGTTCCAGTTTAAAAGCCCAAACTAGCTTTGGT
>DMFR01000015.1:1909-2765 GCA_003450125.1 Prolixibacteraceae bacterium
TGGTAATGGATCAGGAATTTTTAATACGATGCTTAATGATTTGAAAAAGAGCATGTATGAAAATTCAAGGGTCAAAAAAGTCACTCTTGACGGGAAAGAACGTACTATGTTTGTTACATGGATACGTGATCATACCCACACCATGAAAGCTTACAAGTACTGGGAAAAAGACATGGGCAGCTATCTTGAATTTTTCATGGGAAGGCAATCTGCCAAGGGAATGTATTACGATTATTGGGAGTCTTACAAAGACCACAACGTGGGGCAGTTGTATTTCACCAATTGTTTCGATCATGAATTCTATTTTGTAGATGTAGAGAACCAGAACTTTTTCTTCCGAATGCCCATTGAGGCTGACGTTGAATACCTGGTGGTGGAAGGGGTTTATACCAACTGGCAGGCTTCGGGTGATAAGGCTTATCTGAACCTTTGGCTTCCCACCCTGGTAAAGGGCATGAAATACGAGATGACCGATCCCCTTCGCTGGTCATCCAAGAACCTGCTGGTGAAGCGTCCTTATTCCATAGACACCTGGGACTTTACCTCTCAGCCTGATTCATTGAAGGGGGTGGACCGCTTGTTGTATCATATCGGCAATACGCTGCAAACGCCCAAAGGGATTATGCATGGCGACAACAGCGGTATGTTCCAGGCCTGTAAGCAACTGTCCAAAATGTTTGAAGCAACCGGTCAGACAGGTCTTGCCAAAGAATGGGATTTGCAGGGAGACCTGTTTCGTCAAAGGCTCAATGCCCTTTGCTGGAATGGCAAGTTCTATTCGCATTTTGTACCCGAAGAACCTGTTCCCTCACAAATAAAAAGTGATCCGATCAATTCAATCGGCTTATCCAATACC
>DMFR01000015.1:2837-3366 GCA_003450125.1 Prolixibacteraceae bacterium
ATCCAATACCTATTCGATCAACCGAGGGGCGCCCACAAGGGAGATGGCTGCTTCCATCATTAAGACCTATGAGGAAATCGGGGAAAAGACCAAAAGCGAATCGGTGGCCCCCTGGTTTGGCATTTATCCGCCCATCAAACCCAATTTTGGCAATTACGCCTTAGGGGAATACATGAATGGAGCTGTTTTACCATTGGTGGGTGGAGAACTTGCCAAGGCTGCTTTCCAAAATGGATTTGAAACCTATGCAGTGGAACAACTCAAGGTACTTGACCAGATATTAAGCAAGAACAAGCGCAACCTGCCCGGATGTGTCAATACGGATGGGACTGCACAGAAGGAAGCCATCCCTGACCAATGGGGACAGGCTGCTTTTGTATCCGCTTTGGTGGAAGGATTGGCAGGGGTAGTAGATAGGAGTATTCTTTTTAAGGAAGTAGAGATTTCACCCCGTTGGTATTTTGCCGGAATCAAAAGTACATCGGTAAATGTAGGTTATGGCGGTGACGGAAACCAGGTTGGTTATACC
>DMFR01000015.1:3444-6223 GCA_003450125.1 Prolixibacteraceae bacterium
AGGTTGGTTATACCTACGAATTTGATCCCAAAAACAACCAGGTTGAAATCAACACTAAGGGCAAATTTGATCAGTTTACCCTAAGGGTTCCTTTTCCTGAAAATGCCAAAGAAGCCAATGCTTCCATTAACGGGAAGGAAACTTCGGTAACTGTCGAACAGGTTAACCAATCGCGCTATGCCGTAATGAAAGGTTCAGGAAGTGTGAACCAGCTGATGGTCAAATTCAAATAGTGGATGAAAACACGTCTGTACAACATGTTCTGAAGTAATGAAGAATTTAATGAATTAAGCTAATATAGTACTCTAAACCAATTAAGACCTAACTTAAATGATCGTAAGAACTTCAACCCAATGTAATGTACTGAAAGACATTCAGATAAGGCGACAATGGCCGCTGATAAAATCCATTTTTCTTTTATTGATTGGTGTACTTTTTTCTGCTTTCCTTCCTGAAAATGCGATTGCAGGCCAGAATTCAAAGGCCGTTTCAGCAAAACAGGGCACCATCACCAAGTATGAAGCTGAAGATGCAGCACTAACAGGGGTCAGTATTTCCAAATCGGGTACCGGTTTTTCAGGTACCGGCTTTATGGATGGAGGAACTTTCGATACCGTAGGGGATAAAATAACTTTTACTGTAAATGTAGCAACTACTGCTTCTTATCCACTGATCATCAGGTTCCAAAATACCTGTGGGGCCTGTGAAAAAGCACAAGACGTTTCCATCAACGGTGGAGCTAGTAAATATACCACATTTGCCGGAACCGGTAATGTATGGGAAGATATGAATTTTGGTAATGTGGACTTAAAAGCAGGAAACAATACCATTGCCATTTCAAAAAGCTGGGGATATACCCATATTGACTATATCAGTATTGGAGAAAATGACGTGACTGCCCCCACTGCTCCTGCCAATCTGAAGTCCTCAAATGTGAATCAGACTTCTTTCTCCCTGTCATGGGATGCTTCCACAGACAATGTCGCTGTGACTGGATATGATATCTACTTTGGTACTAGCTTAAAGGTTTCAACCACTGCTACAACAGCAGTGATTAATAATTTAACCTGCAATACGGAATATGCCAATATCACTTTAAAAGCAAAAGATTATGCCGGTCATGTATCTGAGGCCAGCAATGTGGTATCGGTAACTACTGGAGTCTGCCAGTTTTATGCGTTAACTGTCAATAACGGAAGCGGAAGTGGTTCCTACAATTCAGGTCAAATTGTAACCATCACAGCCAATGCTGCTCCGGTAGGCAAGATCTTCGATAAATGGACCGGTTCAACAGCTATTGCAAATACCAATGTAGCCATTACTACTTTGGTAATTCCAGAAGCAGCAACTGAAATTACAGCCACCTATAAAGATGTTGATCCTGCATTGCTTCTTGATCCTGCAGCCACTTCAGAAACAGTCAACCTATGGAACTACCTGAAATCGGTATACGGGCAAAAAATGCTCACAGGCTGCTGGACAGAAACCCAGTTTGGCGGCAGTGCCAAGGTGGTAAGCTGCACAGGTGAAATGCCCGCCATCTGGGGACAGGACATGAATAGCTGGTACAGCAGCAGGACAGACCAGAATTGGATCAATACCTGGAATCAAAATATTGCAGGATTTAAAACTGCCTACAAAAGAGGTCAGATCCTGCAGCTGAACTGGCATTGGCAAATGCCTTCCAGTAAGGTGAACGGCTCCTATACACGCGATGCCTGGGGGAAAAATTCAGCTGGCGTTCAACAGATGATGACCGCCCAGCAATGGAGCGATATTGTAACTCCGGGAACCGCCTTGTACACTGCAATGATTGAAGATATCGACTATCATGTGGTTAATTTCCTTAAGAAGTTGGTAGATGCCAATGGTAAGCCCATGCCAATAATCTTCCGCCCTATGCATGAGATCGATGGGGGATGGTTTTGGTGGACGTGCACTTCAGATCCAACCAAGACGGCCAAGTTATACAAGATTTTACAGGATCGGATTATCAATTACCATGGTTGTCATAACCTGATTTGGGTATACAATCCCGGAGTCATCTGCGATGGAGGAAGCTGGCCTCCTTACCAGACTTCAGAGTATGCAAGACGCAAATTGTTCTATCCGGGTGATGCTCTTTGCGACATTACCGGTATTGATTTATATGATTTCGATCCTGCTGTAAGGGGAACTTATAACAATACAGGGAAAACCTACCGCGATGCCTGGAATGTGATGAAGGCCATTGCACCTGCCAAGATGATTGCCCTATGTGAATCGGAAGGCTTGCCCAATATGGAGAAAAATTTTACTGATCCAAAATATGCACCCTGGTTGTATTGCCTTCCATGGTTTTCGGATACCTATACCGATAACACTGCCGGAGTTACCAGGGACTTGTGTGCATGGAACAAGATTCAGTTTAAAAGCCCCTATGTGGTCAACGCCGGGGATTTTCTCATTACGGCTGTTGAAAAGGAATGGTCACAGCAGCAGCCGGGTATGAGCATTTATCCGAACCCTGCCACCAAGTATGTCACCATCATTCTCCAGGATGAAAAGTTCAGTGGAAAAGAAATGCTATCTTTAGTGGACATTTCAGGTAAGATCGTTTATCAGTCAGAACTGGGCAAGGGAAAAAGCCTAAGGATATTTACCGGCGATTTTACCAAAGGGCTTTACGTGGTGAAATTGACCGATAGAAATGATACGCTTTGCGGAAAACTGGTTGTGCAATAATTCAATATCTTGGGGATCTTGTCAATAGAAACCACGAAGTGGTTGAATGTGAATA
>DMFR01000005.1:0-540 GCA_003450125.1 Prolixibacteraceae bacterium
AACCACACAGGGTTGCCCCTACAATCAATCATTTCAATAATAAATTGTATACCCATGATCCCCAATCTGCATATCTATAAATCCCCGGATGAATTAGCCAATGAATTTGCCCTTCAACTGATGAACTGGATAGCTGCCCAATCCGGCAATGCCTTTCACCTGGCCATATCTGGAGGCAAGACACCGGATATGTTGTTTACAATCCTTGCCTCTCAGTATGCTGATTCAACGCTGTGGCAAAAGGTACATTTCTGGTGGGTCGATGAACGTATGGTTCCCCCCGGTGATCCTGAAAGCAACTTTGGTACCGCGAACCGGCTGCTCTTCTCTCAAATTATAATTCCAAAAGAAAACATTCACCGCATCAAGGGAGAAAATAATCCTGAAACTGAAGCCCTCTCCTATTCCCAACAAATCCAGGAGAACCTGATATCCCAAAACGGCTGGCCTATATTTGATCTTATCCTTTTGGGAATGGGCGATGATGGGCATACGGCATCCATCTTCCCCAATCAGATGCACCTGATTGACTCCAAACAG
>DMFR01000005.1:642-1084 GCA_003450125.1 Prolixibacteraceae bacterium
CCTGATTGACTCCAAACAGATCTGTGAGGTGAGCGTCCATCCACAGAGTGGTCAACAGCGTGTTACCCTAACGGGAACTATCATCAATCATGCCATGAAGGTTTGCTTTATCGTAACAGGCCTCAGCAAAGCTGACCGGATGGAAGAGATTTTTGCAAATAATGAAAAAGCGCGGTTGCTTCCTTCTGCACATATTCATCCAGTGAGTGGAAATCTAACCTGGTATATTGACCTGGCAGCCGCTAAACTACTTTTGTAAATTGTCAACACCAAATCCTGTCTATTCCTTAATTCATCAAAGATATTTTGTGGCCTATGTTTAAAACCTCTGTGACCTTTGTGGTTAAGCTTTTCCCAACACAAAAAAAATGAATATTCTTCACCACAGGTTACTCAAAAAGTACACAGATAAATAAAACAAGAATAATCTGTGAATATCTGT
>DMFR01000005.1:1162-17419 GCA_003450125.1 Prolixibacteraceae bacterium
TGTGAATATCTGTGCAATCTGTGATGAAATTCTTTAAGTCTTTATGGCTTCGTTCCTTTGTGTTGAAAAATCTTTCCCACAAAGCCACCAAAAAGAACCCCTATTCTATTTTCTTGTAACTGGCCCAATCAAAGGTGGCTGTTGCAGGTGATGGGGCAAAAGCATAGAGGCCAAAATAAGCCCCCACAAAACCTCCCGCCACACTGGTACTTAACTTGGTGGCATCTTCAGTTCCAAAATTGATCCACTTTTGATTGTTCAAACTATAGAAACACATCAGCTTTTTGCCTATTACAGTCATTCTTAAAAATAGATAGTCTCCGGGTTGATAGTCCGTGATCTCACTGTACGCTTTTAAAATTATCACTGAATTGGGTCCCGGAAACGATAATCCCAGGAAATATTTACCCTCCTTTTCCTCAACGACCAACTTATACAGGAAGCTTTCATTTTGAAAAGCCACCAATCCGGCTTCCATGTCTTTCCCTTTTTCGAGTTTGAGGGCAGTCGTCATTTCAGCATTGGCATGTTGTAGTCTGCGGCCTATAAAGCTGGGATTTCCTTTATCTGTAATACTTACCGATCGGGCCTGAATGATGAGTGAATTATCTTTCAACTCATACCATTTTTCCTTGGGTGTGCGGATGAAGTTCCAGTCCAACCGAAGTTCCGGCTGATCGAAATCATCTTTCCAATTGGTTGAATAGTTGTAAAAAGTGGTTTGTCCAGCTCCTGAAACTGTTGGAATGATCACTCCTTCAGGAATTGCTTTTCCTTTGGGCAGAATAACCGGCCAGTCACCACTCCAATCTACGGGAAGCATAAAGGTCTGTCGTCCGGTATTGTAGAAATTCCCCGCATAGGGCTGACAAGCCAGGAAAACAGCTACCCAATCCCCTTTTGAAGTTTGCACCAGGTCAGCATGGCCTGAACAGGTAATGGGTGAAGGTCTGTTGGCTGGTAAATCACGTTGGGTAAGGATTGGATTGCCTGAAAAACTTTCATAAGGGCCAAATATAGAATCACTTTTAAATATCACTTCCGAATGATCTTCCCCTGTGCCTCCTTCGGCAGCCATCAGGTAATAAGCACCGCCCTTTTGATACAGGTGTGGGCCTTCAATCCAGATGGGCTTTTTACTCAGGTCTGTTCCACCATTGACCACTACCTTCCTTGGGCCGGTCAGCTTCATGGTCTTCAGGTTAAATTCCTGAAGGTAAATGGCACGATGCCCATCATACAAAGGCTTGTTGTCGGGTGCCGGACCATTGTTAATGATATAGGCCTTCTCGTTTTTATCGAAGAAAAAGGACGGATCGATGCCATTAATTTCAGGTAACCAAATGGGATCAGACCATGGCCCTGCAGGATTAGTCGCAGTAACGATCAGATTACCGCCCCCTCCTATCAGGGTAGTGATCAGGTAGAAGGTTCCCTTGTTAAAACGAATAGCCGGAGCATAGATGCCCTCCGAAATGCCCTGATTGGTAAGGTTCAGTTGTGAAGCACGGTTCAAGACATGTCCTATTTGTTTCCAGTGGATCAGGTCAGTGCTATGAAAGATAGGCACTCCCGGAAAATAGGAGAAGGAGGAGTTCACCAGGTAATAGTCTTTCCCTACACGGCAAATACTCGGATCGGGATAAAACCCCGGAAGGATTGGATTCCTTACCTGTGCAGATGCGGTTCCTGTGAATAGTCCATAAAGGCCCATGGTCATACAGAGAATTAGTGCGTTAAGGTTCATAGCTTCATTCTATATTATTATACCTATTATTGAAATGCAATAATACAATTTCTGCACGGAACTACTTCAGATGAGATAGGGCTTTAACATTTGTTTGGATTGAATTCCAAAAATAAACAATTAGGTATTATAAATTACAATGCCCGCCTCCAATTGGAAACAGGCATTGTAATGCAGGTTATTTTTCAGAAAATCACCCATCGCATGAATGAAACAATGTGCAACATCCATGGATTCGTATTTCTTCCGTGCTTATCGGTTGATTAAAATCTTGTAGTTGTATTTGATGCTTTCAGATTCAATGAGAATAAAGTACAACCCATTCTTACAGGCGCTAAGGTCAATGCTCTTAGAGCCAACAGGAATTTGAACATCGCTTTCTGAAAAGAAGGTTTTACCCGACAGATTGGTCACCAATATGGAAACCCCTTTCAGTGCCTGGTTAAAGTTAAGATTGACCTTTCCGGTGGTCGGGTTAGGGAAAACATTGACATTATCGGCGCTTTCGGTAGTTCCCACCAAGGTAGCCAGCGGGTTCCAGTCAATTGAAACGTTCATATAGTTGGTTGTTCCAGCAGGTGAAAGATGTTGTGCCGTGGGTCCTTTGGTGAAGGTAAATGACTTTACCGCGTGATCGACCACATGGTCCCTGCCCCAACCCATTTCGATAAAAAGGTTGTAAGTGCCGTCAGGTACCACCGTTCCGCCAAAGTTGGTGCCGTTCCAGGTACCCGAGATAGTCCCGTAAGAAGGAAGGGTGGCCGCCGAAACGGCATCGATAAGGTTCTTATTTGATTTTGCAACCCATGAAGTCAGGTGGTCATCCTCATTTCCATATTTGGCTTTTGTCTTAATAAAAACCGAAGGATTGTCCGTGTTTTCGAGCCATACGGCCAGTACATGCTTGGTGCCGTAGTCGCTGTTCGGGGCATAGGTCCCGGTGCTAAAGGTTAACGTACCCGCTGTTTGAGCATAAGTTAATGTCGTGGCCAGGCTGAAAAATAGTATGAAAAATATGAGTAATCGTGTTTGGATTTTCGATGTCTTCATCATGTCTATTTTAACTGTATTTCTGTTTAAAACAATTTAATCTAAGTTAGGTTCTATATCGGCCAAATACAGTGCCAGAGAATTCCTACAGGTTGAATTAACTACAATCCCTGTATTTCCTTGGTATAGAACCTTTAAAATAGATAAACGGATAACCTTAAGAATTAGTGTATAAAATTTTCGGATCAATTCCTGTCCAGTCAACACTCAAGGAAAAGGCCATCCAGAATGTTGAGTTCAAAATCTCATAAAACGAAGAACAAATGGATCTTTCTCCTGTCTACTCCAACCCCTGTTCACCATTTCCTATTGTTCCCTTATTCCTTTCTGTAACGTATCTGTATTGTATCTGTAATGTATCTGTATTCTTTATTACAGATACATTACAGATACATTACAGATACGTTACAGAAAGGAATAAGGGAACAATAGGAAATGGCGAAGCAGACAGGAAAGAATCTATGACCGATAATGATGGTCCTCTTTAAAAATTTGGCCTTTGAATAAGAAAAGTCAAAAAACAAACAATCCTTTTTGGAAACTTATATGCCTGTTTATGAATAGATTACATATTTTTTAGAATATGCTATTTAGAATTGGTATAAATTAAAACTGCCTCAACAGCAATAATATCTCAATTAATACGTAATTTTCTCAATGATTGTGAAGATGAAAACTTTCAGGAGATGACATTAAGAATTTATTCATCAATAAATTAAATTTCTCTTATTCTGGATACATTTTACAGGGTTTTTGTGATTAATCAATATAATCACGATGAAGCAGTTATCTGAATTCTTCGGGAATCTATTCCAGGCTGAAGATTGGCCTGCCAGATGGCATTGCGGTACATGGACAGCGTTTCATGGATGGCTATACATTTGCTCAGATTTGGCCCTCTGGGCCGCTTACTTTGTCATTCCTGTCTTTATCATCTGGTTCATCAAAAGAAAACCCAACATTCCATTACCCCATATATTCTGGCTTTTTGGAGTTTTTATCCTCTTCAGCGGACTCACGCATTTGATGGATGCCATTCTTTTCTGGTGGCCAGCCTACCGGTTAAGCGGCCTTTTACGTTTGCTCACTGCCATTGTATCCTGGATCACCGTTGTTGCCATTTACAGGTATCTACCCGCTGCCTTAAACCTGAGAACACCCGTAGATTTTGAGAAAGAGCTGTTAGAGCACAAAAAATCGGAATTGAAGTTCATGGTCTTATGGGAATCAGCACCGGATGCAAAGGTCATTACAAGCAGCGATGGGAAAATACTGATGATCAATGTACAGACGGAACGGTTTTTCGGCTATCAGCGGGATGAAATCATAGGCAAAAAGGTAGAAGTCCTTATCCCGCAACGGTACCACCACAAGCACATCATTGACCGCAACGGGTATGCTGAAAAGCCGAAAATACGAGGAATGGGAATGGGAATGGACCTTTTCGGCCAACGGAAAGATGGAAGTGAGTTCCCGGTGGAAATCAGCTTAAGCCCCGTGAAATTAATTGGAGAAAATGAAATCTTAATCATATCGGCCATTCGGGATATTACCCAACAAAAAGAGGCAGAAGCAAAAATTAAACAATTGAATGAGAACCTTGAACAGTTGGTCATTGAGCGAACCGTTGAACTTGAAATAGCGTTGAAAAAAGAAAAAACGGCTCTTTCAGAAATGCATGAGAATCATCATCGGCTTGCTTTTCTTACCGAGGCCAGTAAAACCCTTGCGTCATCACTCGATTACTCGATAACGTTGGAGAACCTGGTTAAAATGATTACCCCTTATTTCGCCGACTGGTGTACAATCGATGAAGTGGAAGAAAACGGAACAATAAAGCGGATAGCAGCATCACATTTTGATCCTGGGAAAATCAAACTGATCGATGAAATTGCTCAAAAATATCCGCCGCATAAAAATACCCGAGGGGGAATTTATGAGGTAATCCGTACCCATCAGTCCATATTACATCCTATCATTTCCAAAGAATTCATGGCAAGTGTTACCCAGGGACAGGAGCACCTAACGAAACTGAATGAGCTGGGCATAAGATCAGCCATCATCGTTCCGTTGAACAGCCGGGATAAGATTTATGGGGTATTGACGCTTGTTTTGTCCGATTCAAGAAGGCAGTTTGTTGAAAAGGATCTTGAATTTGCAGAAGAATTGGCCAGGCGTACAACCCTTGCCATTGAGAATGCGATGATTTATAACGAGATGGAGAACAACAATGCGGAACTAGAAAAAAGGGTCACACAGCGTACGATGGAACTTCAACTAATCAATAAAGAACTGGAATCATTCTCCTATTCCGTTTCCCACGATCTCAGGGCTCCTTTGCGCAGCATTGATGGGTTCAGCAACAAAATACTAAAAGATTACGGAAGATTATTTGATGAACAGGGCAAGGACTATTTCCTGCGGGTAAAGAATGCCAGTCAGCAAATGGGACACTTAATCGATGACCTGTTGAAGCTTGCCCGAATCTCCCGGATTGAAATGAACATGCAAAAAATAAATCTTTCAGCTATTGCCCAATCCATTAGCGATGATTTGATAGAATCAAATCCTGAAAGAAAAGTCCGTTTTCATATTGAACAAGATATGTTTGCCATGGGTGACCCTAACTTGATTCAAATTGCCTTGCAAAATCTGCTGGACAATGCCTGGAAATATTCAAAGAATCAACCCGATGCGATGATTGAATTTGGAACGATTAAAAACGATCAGATCACCTATTTCATCCGGGACAATGGCGTTGGGTTCGACATGAAATATGCCGATAAACTATTCGGAGCCTTTCAACGCCTACACAGCCAAACAGAGTTTGAAGGTACTGGCATTGGACTAGCAACTGTACAGCGTATTATTCGTCGGCACAAAGGAACCATTTGGGCCGAAAGTGAAGTGAATAAAGGAACCACCTTCCTTTTTACCTTATAAAAACAAAGACATGAGAAATTCAGAAAAGAAAATCCTACTGGTGGAAGACAACCCCGATGACGAATTACTGACTCTTCTAGCCATCAAGGACAATAACATTGTCAATGAAGTGATTATCGCCCACGATGGGGAAGAAGCGCTTGATTACCTGTTTGGAACCGGGAAGTACATTGACCGGGATATAAACGCCATGCCTCAGGTGGTCTTATTGGATCTTAAACTTCCTAAAGTGGATGGATTGGAGGTATTGCAGCAAATTCGTTCACATCCACTCACTCAGCTTTTACCTGTGGTTATTCTCACTTCATCCAAAGAAGAAACAGACATCATCAATAGTTATCAGCTGGGAGCCAACAGCTATATCCGTAAACCAGTTGACTTTGAACAGTTTTCAGAAGCCATTAAGCAGTTGGGATTATACTGGCTGTTGCTCAATGAGTTGGCTACAAAAATAAATTCATCAAAATGAACAATCCAATTAAAGTACTGATCATAGAGGACAACCAGGATGATGCAAAACTGGAGATGGAAGAACTCAAAAGCGGTGGTTTCGATATTGACTTCGAATTGATTGAATCCCGTAAAGCGATGAAGGAAGCGCTGAACAAGAAGTCCTGGGATTGTATTATTTCCGATTATTCTTTACCCCAGTTTTCGGGACTTGATGCCCTGGAAGAGCTAAAGGAAACGGGGCAAGATATCCCGTTTATATTAATTTCAGGCACCATTGGCGAGGAAACAGCCGTTGCAGCCATGAAAGCAGGAGCACATGATTACATCATGAAGGACAACCTGACCCGTCTTGTTCCTGCATTTGATCGTGAACTGCGGGAAGCAAAGGTACGACATCAAAAAAGACAAGCCGATAAGGCGTTAATAGAAAGCTATAATGACCTTATTCAACAAAATGCTGAATACCAAGTGCTGAACATAGAATACCAATCTCAAAATATAGAATTAAAAGATAGTCTGGATCATATCCGGGATATAAATACGGAACTGGTTATTTCGAAGAATAAGGCTGAAGAATCCGACAAGTTCAAATCAGCCTTTCTGGCCAATATGAGCCATGAAATCCGGACTCCTTTAAATGGGATATTGGGATTCTCCAGCTTTTTAAAGGATCCTGATTTAACCAAAGAGAAAACGGAACGGTATATCCATATCATTGAATCAAGCGGGCAGCAGCTTCTCACCATTATAAACGATATTCTGGATATTTCAAAAATTGAAGCCGGACAGATGGACATTACTTTAGAAGCTACGGATATCAAAGAACTATTAAAAGAATTACTTCAACAATTTATCAAAGAAGCGGAATTAAAAAACTTAGACTTAATTCTGAATCCTGCCCATCTGGATGAACCCATTGTAGCAAGTACAGATGAAAACAGGCTTCGTCAGGTATTTTGCAATTTGATGAGCAATGCCATCAAGTTCACCTCGGAAGGAACGATTGAATTTGGATTGTCCCAAAAGGGAAATTTCATTGAATTCTATGTCAAAGATTCAGGCATTGGAATCTCAACAGAGGATCAATCCGTCATATTTGAACCCTTCAGGAAGGTGGCCAGTAAAACCAATCAGTTATTTGGTGGAACTGGTTTAGGTTTAGCCATATCCAAAGCGTTGGTTGAAAAGCTAGGCGGCACACTATCAGTGACCTCCAGTAAAAATGAAGGTGCTACCTTTATTTTTACCATTCCTTATATGGGAAGTATTGATACCAATCCTGAACAACCGGCAAAAACAATATCAATTACACAAAACAACATGAGTCAAAAAACAATCCTTGTCGCAGAAGATGAGATCTTTAATTTTTATTATATCGAGGAGTTATTAAAGCCTTTAAACATCAAGACCCTTCACGCAAAGAACGGGCTAGAGGCTGTTGAAATGGCTAAAGCCAACCCTGATGTTTCATTGGTGTTAATGGACATCAGAATGCCTGAAATGGATGGATTAGCGGCTACAAAGCTGATAAAGGAAATGAGGCCCCAATTACCCGTAATTGCCCAAACAGCATTTGCCTCAAGAGAAGACAAGGAAAATGCAAAATCATCGGGCTTTGATCACTATCTTTCAAAACCTATTGTGCGTGACTTGTTTATGGAAGTTATAGGAAAATACCTTGACTAAAATAACATTCATTGTAAGAGGTTCTGATTTATTTCTTTGGGCTACCTTTCCCTAACCATAGCAGAGCATCTGTGATCATTTTATTCTGAATCTGATTGCCAAAGGTAAACGACAGTTCCTGGTTGGTATTGTGCTCATAGTCAATATCATTATGCCCCATATTAATATAGATCATCCTGTATTTGGTATTGGTCCATATTACAGGAAAATAGCCCGTATGCCATATCTCGTAGGGTTTAGGGCCTGTTCCCAATGGAAAGCTTGTTGAATCGATACAGGCCAGTATGTGTATGTCGGGATTCTTTCGAAGATCATTCTTCCAACTGTACCATTCATTGGGTTGCGATTTGAATCTGGCCGGAAGGTGCTTCATTGCCGGATGCTTCCTGTCCTCTATTCTTAATATGGCTGAAGTCGGCCTCCATGTATTGCCTTTGTATTCACCCGAACCCAGAAACGTATTGTGATACCAATCCCAGTTTTGGGAATAGGCTGATGGAGTCAGTGCAAAGGCCGAGAAATGAAAGCCCATAAAGGCACCACCCTTTTCCATATATTGCTGAAAGGCCATTCTCTGAGAAGCAGAATCAGGACGTGTATCCAAAAAGATGACCACCTGGTACCGGGACAGATAGTCTGTGTTCAGATTGTTCCAATTATTGGTTGACTCATAACTGAAATGATGTTGCGCACTAATCTTCTTAAACCAGTGGTTGGCTTCATGTACAAAGCTAACGTGTGCCTGGTCGTTGATGCCTGTATAAAAGGCAATGACTTTAAACCTTGGATCATTTGCCTTCACATTGGCGGAAAATACAAGGATAAGTATAATCAGGGGCAAAAATAAGCTACGCATTTTTTTCATCGTGGTGGGATTCTACTGGTGATCGTTTATAGAACTAACTGGTTGAAGGTTCAAATCATTTACATATTTCATGTAGTCTTTTCTTTGTGGACTAAATACTTCCAGGATAACAGAGTCTTCCAAGGCATCAGTGCGGTGCTTCAAATCTGCCTGAATACACCAGCTATCACCCGGGACAAAGGTTCTTACATCCTCATTGATGGTCAGCCTAATCTTTCCTTTGATTAAATAACCAGTCTGAACATCGGGATGTGTATGTTCCGGGATGACTGAATCTTCTTGAAGCCATAACTCAGACATTAACATTGAATCGTCATGACAAAGTGTTTTTATTCTTATCCCATCCCCTATTTCTGTATAACCATTTTCTGAATTAACGCCGTACATGGTGTTTGATTTTTGGTGTTATTTGAGGTCAACGATTTGAGGTGAAATTATTTCAAGGCATGATGAGCGAGTACCCTTTGGACATCGTAAACGTTGACCGAGTTATCGAATTTCTTAATGATACTTGGACTGTTTTCACTTGAAATCCAGATCTTCAGTTCTGCATCAAGATCAAATGTTCCGGCTGTTTCGATACTAAACCTTGAGATACATTTATAGGCTACCGATAAATACTCGGTCTTATTTCCCGTGAAACCTTGCTTATCCACCAAAATCAAGCGTTTGGAGGTAAAAATAAACACATCACGGATTAATTTAAATCCCAATTCGATGACTTCGCCTTCAGTGAGTAATTTACTGTACTCCTTGGTTAGCTCTTCCTGACTAACTACTCCGGCGTTACCCATTATTGATGCAAAAAGTCCCATAGTTTGAAGTTTTTAGCGTTTATAACGGTACTTTGGCCTTTGAACCCCTTATTGTTGGGAAAATGAATTATTTCCATTCCCTTATTTTAGCTCCTACGAAGTTAAATCATAATCATTTAACTCAAACGCCTAAAGCTACATTCTTCTTAATTATTTAAGATTGCCTGCCTTTAATGGAATCCTCCTAAAATAAAAGGATTCTATCCTATTGTTGGGGATGGAATCCTTTAGTAAAATTACGGACAATTCAATCGACAAAATTAGTAGTAATAACTGAACACTTGCCCCTTTAAATACCAGAAATAGAAAGCGGGATCTTTACCCCCTGAATCCATCAAATAGATGGTTAGAACTTCAAACCAACCAGTAAAGTGGTATAAGTGTTATCGTATTCTTTTACAAAATGTGCTGATTTTTTCACGGTATTATAGCCTGAAAGTTCGGTTCCATTCTTCATGATCATGTTTTTACCCGTTTGATACCTTACATTGGAGAACAGGGTTAAATGTTTTGCCAATTTAAAATTGAGTCCTGCTTCAGCCAGCCAACCACCTTTCTGAATGGGATGGATCATCAGGTCTTTACTTGAATCAAGGATCACCTTTTCTTTAATGACAAAGCCCCATTCTTTTCCTACTGCAAAGGAGGGTGTAATGAAACCCCTTCCGATCTGGTATTTCAACAACAAGGGGAAGCTAACGGTTTGGGTATTAATTTGAATGGTGTCTCCAAAATTCTGATCGAAACCAAGCATTTGATGATAAAGCCGTTCATTAAAAACCCCTTCGAGTTGAAATGAGAGCCGGTCATTAAGTTTTGTCAAAGGAAAGTTCACAAAGATGCCTATAGGACTAGAGATATAGTCCTTAGCTGCAATGGTGGTGGGTTCTGCCTTCGAATTCACCCCTTTAACTGAAGGCAAAAAAGACATCTCGTTGCGCTGAATCCCTGCAAAGACACCAAACCTTGGGGAATAAGCCCTCAAATCGCGTTCATAATTGATACAGTCATTCCCTTTACAGACATCGTGAATGTATGCTTTTGTAATTCGGGTCAAGGATTTAGGATCGTATTCCACCTGGCTCACTTGATCCTGTATCTTTTTAGATTCACTGAAAAATGAACGCAAAGTATCTTTGAAAATCTTATTGCTCAGAATATAGGTAGGGCTATATACAACAGCCACATTGCCTTCTGGCTTGTAACGAAGCATTACTTCCTGATTGATTAAGCCTACCATCTCCTGGTCTTTCTTTTCAATATAATAAGCCAGATCCTTGTTTTTCCAGTTGTGGTATAGACTCACATCCCCCTTGAGCAATACATCAACAAAGAGATTTCTATATTTGCCCCGCACATACACTCTTCGGGAAACATAGTACTTGTCATTCAGCATCCGGTAGGCTTTTATGTCTTGCGGGGTATATCTGAAGGTAGGGCCTTTCTTTTGATGAAATACACATACCCTGGCATTTGCATACCCCCCCCTGTCATTGATCCGGCCATGTAAAGTATCATTTTGAAGAGTAATTACATAGCCTTTTTTAAAATTAATCTGTCCACTTACTGCCATTGAAAATGAAACAGCGATTACCAGCAGGAATGATTTTAAATAGGAATTCATGATCAGTTATTTTATGGATTAAAATAAAAAAAACACACAATTAAAAGTTACCCAAACCCTTAATTTTCACATTACCTTTATGGAGCAATGCCTTTTAACCGGAAGGGTAATTAAATAGAAAGTCATGCTCTTCATCCTTAAAATCCATTAAACGATTTA
Source organism: Prolixibacteraceae bacterium (assembly GCA_003450125.1). Lineage (GTDB taxonomy): Bacteria > Bacteroidota > Bacteroidia > Bacteroidales > Prolixibacteraceae > Aquipluma. The sequence goes on from DMFR01000005.1 coordinate 12,505, forward strand.
CTCAGGGTAAAGGTTTTGCGATTAAAAGAGTTTGTTTTGCGATAAATGATTGTTGCTGCCACTAATCTAAGCATAATAATTATCATTGCAATATAAAGTTGTTTTTTCTTTTAATGATGCTTTAAAATATCTTTAGGGCCTTCTTTCTCTATTGCTTATCGAAAAAAAAGCTTTGTATATTATCCAGCACCTTTTCTGAAAGCCTTTGTTTGGCTTCCAGGGTAAAGCCGGATGATCGTTCAGAAAGAATCACATTGGGGTATTTCGAAAACTCATCGAAATGTTCACCCACTCCTACCCTGTCAAAGATGGCATAAGAAGTTTTGTCTGCACAAATCCAGTTTACAAAAGCTTCTTTCTCAAAGGAAAGTCCAATGACTGTATTTACCAATATGGAATTGGGCTTTTTATACCTGAATTCTGTTTCATGCAGTACATTAGAATGCTTTGGCAAATGAAGGCTGATCACATCACAGGAGGCCATCAATTCATTCAAAGGCATAAACCCAAAACCTTCTTCCTCCAGTTCATATTTACGGCTTCGGTTGAAATAGAAGACCTCCATCCCAAAATGACGGGCAGTTCGTGCAACCATGGTTCCCAAAGTTCCCATGCCGATGATCCCCATCCTCTTGCCACGTAGTTCTCTCGTTTCTACCTGCCATTGCAATTTGCCCAGGCCTTTCATCAAATAGATCAGTTCGGCAAATATGAATTCAAGGGTTCCATCATCCCCGTAATCACGCACTCCCTTTACCACAATGTTCTGCAGGCGGGCCTGAGCAATGTCAACGTTGGCCGCTTTCTCATCGTACAGACTGCAGCACATTCCAATGTATTTTAACTTCGGTGAAGCTTTGATGACTTCTCCATTCACCTTGGTGTTCCAACTTACCAGGATGCAATCCGAATCTGCTATTCTTCCAAGGATTTCATCATCTGTAGTGGGGAAATCATTGTAAATTGTAATAGGTTCTATTGACAATTGAGCGATTTGTTCCAATATCGGGCTTGTCAGTCCGCAGAAATCAATGAGTGTTATTTTCTGAAAAGTCATGAAGGATATTTTTATATTTAAAGGCAGATAACTCATACGATGACTTTGAATCATCGTATGAGTTGCCACCACGTATTACTTATTTTCCAACTAATTCAGGATCTCTTCCTCTCAGGGCGCTCCATTTCTCATTGATGGCAATCTGCGATACAGGCCTCAATCCTGCCAAGGCAAGCGCTTTCCAAACAGTATCCCTATTCAGGTCATACTTTTGCTTACCTATGCCCTTGGGATAACAGGCCCAAAACAGGCAATCGTACTTCCCTGCTTTGGCTACACTTTCTACAAGGGTTTCCATCTCCGCCTGCGAAGAAGCAAAGACCTGCACAAAACCATATTTACCCATCTTTGCTTCAACAGGTATGGTATCGAATGTTGCTCCTTCCAGGATAGAAAGGTATTCGTCAGGCGCATTGAGGACCAGGCTTTCACCTGAGACTCCAAATTTTAAATTTCTGAAAATAGCTTCTTTATCCATGCTTAATATGCTTTATACGGTGCATTCATCACGTTCAATGTTTGTTTGATCCAAACCCTATAACGGGAATCTTCACTCCAGGTATTGCCTGCCGACCCAAAATCACAGAAATGTACCTGTCTTGGATTCCTGAATTCTCCTTCAAGGTCAGTTCCCAATACCAAGGGAGCCGTAAAGGACATCCATAGGTTTGCAGGCTGATCAATGGTGGCCTGAAGGTCAACTTTATTACCCGTTTGCTGAACAATGGCCGTTTCATCTACAAACCCATCATCAAACCTGGAATCACGTGCCAATAAGATGGGTCCTCTCATGATGGCCTGATACCCGTTTAAGGTGATCAAACGGCCACTCATATCAAACTGAAGCACCACTTTATCTCCTGAACTCCATTCTCTTGTAATCTTCCGATACAGTCCTCCAATAACTCCTTCAACCGGAGAGCCATTGACCGAGAGGCTTGTATGAGCGCTCCATTCCGGAATGCGCAGGGCAAGGGTAAAGATTCCTGATTTTTCAGGACGCACTGTGATTTCCACCCTGTCCGTTTGAGGATAACTGGTATTTTGCTCCAGGGTCACTTTATTCCTTTTGTTCTTTTCACCCAAGGTAACCGTAGCCCTCGATTCACTGTACAAATTTACAACTATTTCATCTTCCGCAGTCATTAAAGCCATTTTGGGAATCAGGGTAAAGGCGCGTGGCCCATTGGCATTGCAGCAATTGATGGGCATTTCACATTGATGTTCTCCTTCGTGACGTCTTCCTTCCAGTGGACTGTATTTGGCAATCTGTGTACCATCAAACTTCATGGAGGCCATCAGTGCATTGTAAACAGTTTTCTCGATCTGATCGGCATATAGAGAGTTGCCTGTCAGCCTCAGCAGGTTGTTGCACAGCTTGATCCAGGTAAAGGTTACACAAGTTTCCATCGTATGGTAGGTGGGTTCTGTCTGCCGTTGCCCTCCATGGTAAAAACATTCGAATGCCGTGCCTGATCCCGCCACATTGATCTCTGTATCAATGATATTCTTTACAGCCATTTCTGCTGATTTCAGATACCCAGGCTCCCCTGTCATTCGGTACAGTTCAAGCAAGCCTTCATAACACGACATCATTTCGTAGGCCTTCTGTCCGTTGTCCCATGACCACCACACTTTTGGAAAAGGGAAACGGTTGGCTACATCTTTGCCCTGTGTGGTTTTGCTGATCAGTTTAGGGCCATCGGCTGTTTCCCATTGGGCAACGATGTAGTTGGCAAAGTCGAGATAGCGCTTTTTACCCGTATGCCGATACAATAAAACCATCGGTTCAAGGATTGAACTGCTGGGCATCCCATGGTAATTGCCTGTTTTTACAATATCTGCCTTATCCGGACCAACCTCTGTGAGCAGATGATCAGCCAGCTTTTGTGCAGCATCCAGCGCTTTCTTGTCTGCTGAAATATCGTAATAGGCCAATAAGCCAAGCAACGTATATTTACGTCCCCAAATGTCCCATTCCTTCAATTGTGCATCTTTTGAATAATTGCCAATGTAACCATCAGGCGTTTGGGTAGCCAGTAATCCATTAACGGCATTTCGTATGATGGCAATCATTTCGGGATCATGGTCGTATTCGTATGCAGCTATGGCTGAAAGGATCCATTTACCCCAGAACTCTGTTTGCCAAAGATGAGTTTCCTTACGAGTCTTGAAAGGATCTATCAGCATCTGAACATCCTGTTTTTTGATCCGCTGAGCTATGCATAAATCAATCTTATCCCCCAAATAACCTTTCATTTGAATGTTGGAGGATTCCAATGCCTGAAAAACATCTGCCTTTACAGGAACAGGCCCTGTTTGTGCAACAAGGAACCCATGAATCAGGAAAATGAAAACTATCACGATTGGTAAACTCTTCATTTTGATGGATTTAATATTTTATATTGATCATCATCTGACATCTTTCAATACTGACCACTGACCACTGCGACTACGCACTTCTCACCTTTTCACCTCGTCCAGCGTCATTACTCTTGGCGATTTATAAATGCTTGTAACCTGTTCACGTGTATTGTAAACCCATGGAAATTGCGCCCAACACATGAACCACGACCATTGGGGCTGCTGTTCCAGGATTTCAGGCGTCGGTAAATTGCCTACCTCACCCAGGGCAATCAGTTTACCCTTTCCCAATTTCAACAATTGATCCTGGTGCGATTGCTTGAAATCATTCTTATACACATCGGCGGCCAGTATATCCACATATTTTGCTCCGGGATAAAACCATTCGTAAGGATAAGCCTGATCATCTTTCCAGTCGCGCGGTGCATTGGTATTCCACACCCAGATCAGGTTGTTGAGGTGGTGGTAGTTGACATAGCGGTCGTACATCATTTTCCATAACTTCTGAATACCGTCCTTGCCGGGGCGGTTGCCATACCAGAACCACATGCCGTTCATCTCGTGGTACGGACGCCAAAGTACCGGGATGTTGGCATCGCGCAGCTTCTTCAACACTTCAGCCCTTGCATCAATCTTGGCCAGCCACATCTTGTGATACTCCGTTCCCGGAGTTACAATCTGTTTCCACTGTTCATCGGTCACCCTGCCTTTTACACTTCGGGCAAAGCCCATACTGTCATGATCGAACGGTTTCACCTGGTGATACATCAGGGTAATGATACAGCCTTTGTGGTATTGCCGGATAGCCTCGTCAACGAGTGAGGGATCAAGCTCGGAAATATCCGTCCCCCAGATGGCAGGCGCTTTGCCCGTCATGGCGATGATACTGTCCGTTGAGCGGGTCAACTCTTTCTTACTTGGATAATTGTGCTGAGCCGATAAAGTGGCCTTCCCCTGAAGAGAATACAGGTAACTGAGCAAGGCTTTGGCCTCAGGCGAAGCTTTTGAATTGACAGGCTGAAAGCCTTTTGAAGATGCTGAAAAGCAGAGTGCGATCAGTAAATACGATACAATCAGAATTCGTTTCATTGGTGAAGGTTTAGGTTATTGACGGGGTGACTTGAAGTCACCCCGTCAAGGTTGTAAAAGTTTACCAAATGTAAGGAAATTGAGCCAAGATAGCATGGCCAGCCCATTTTTCCTGCTCAACTGTTCAATTGTAAATTATGGCTTAAAGAAATCCTGGGGATTTATGCATAATGACCAATCTTTTATATCTTCATTCCCTGAGCTTAGGGTCTCCTTTGCCCCAGGTCCCCATTTTCAATATCTTATTATCAACTTCCTACCTGCGGTATACCAACTCCAGTGTTTCTGTAAGTTTTCTGTAAAGTATCTGTAATGTATCTGTATTAAATATTACAGATACATTACAGATACCTTACAGAAAACTTACAGAAACACTGGAGTTGGTATACCGCAGGTAGGAAGTTG
>DMFR01000005.1:17559-18109 GCA_003450125.1 Prolixibacteraceae bacterium
GGTATACCGCAGGTAGGAAGTTGGTAAGGAATTGGTGGGACAATACAGGTTGCCGGTTGTTTTAGACTTTGGCGCTTGCCCAGTCGAGGTCCTGTGGAGATAAAAACTTATTTCATAACCTTTTTGAATTGAATTATTCCTGGTCCAGATAGGTAAGTTTTCCTTCCATATTTCTTGCTTAAAGTTTAAATTTACTTCGAACGCTGTAATTTCTGTGGATTTTCTACTTTTGATTTTATTCTGTTGAATATGTGTGAGTATTCGTAATTTATAATCAAAGGGAATGAAGCAATGAGATTGAGCCTGATTATATATTTTCTATCCGCATTGTCCCTTGCCGGATTCCCGAAGTCAGGAGCCTCATCATCACATGTAACAGCAAACAATTCAACAGCTGATAACAGTACAAACAACAGTTTTTCATCTCAAATAAGCGTACAGGCAGCAACTTCCGAATTAACAGTAACGGTAAAAAATATCAATGGCAATTTAAGAAATTCAGCCCAGGTAAAACTTTATAATTCGGATTCTTCACTGCTGATTAATACCC
>DMFR01000005.1:18300-18785 GCA_003450125.1 Prolixibacteraceae bacterium
ACCACAAATACCTCCGGGCAGGCTACTTTTTCAGCTCTTGCAGATGGAATTTACAATTACGAGGTCTCTTACCAGGGAGCCAACAGTTCACCATTGGCAGATAATACGGAATATTGGGGAAGCGGTCGGGTCACCATCACAGGAAGTGCGCAATCAGTTATTTTTACCCGGACACAACCTTATATTTCAGCAGAGGCGACTTTCTCACCCTTCACTTTAACCTCAGGGCAATCATCTCCGGGAAGTTTTTCAGTGAAGAATACACAAGCCAATGCTGTGGATGCCTACGTTTCTGTATGGGTCGATCAGGATAAAGTAAGCGCATGGGATTATACGCAGGATCTTACGGCAAAAACAATCAATTCAGGCAGTTCAGCAGCTTTCCCTTTTACCGTTACTCCAACCAATCCGGGGACCTATTTCTGCTATGCCTTTGTTTATACAAAAGTCAACGGAAGTTATATTATCACCGATCAGTATACCTG
>DMFR01000005.1:18967-26432 GCA_003450125.1 Prolixibacteraceae bacterium
ATTATCACCGATCAGTATACCTGGTACCAGGTCTTTACGGTTAATGATTTATTGGCTACGATCAATGTCCAATTGTTGGATCACAATTCCACCTTAGTATCATCCGGCAATCAGGTAATCAGGTATGACCAGAACAACAATCTTCTCGATACAAAGCTTACGGATGCCAATGGACAAGTGACCTGGACCGCTATTTCAGGTGGAACCTACCGATTTGAAGGATATACTACAAGCCTCAATTCATTGTGGGGAAGTGATCTTTATTGGGGCAGCAGACAGGGTACAGTCACTTCAGGAACAACGAGCAGCCTGAATATCATTCAATCAGAACCATTTATTGAAAGCATTGTAGCCAATGGAACAGTCTTCGGTCCCGGTTCTACGGTACATGTGGATGTTACGGTTAAAAATCCGGATACCCTTGCAAAAACCTGTAAGGCAACGATCAGGCTTGATATGGATCAGCAGGCTGCCTATGATTATGAATCCGGGTTTCAAGGTCCTGTAACAATATCGGCAGGTCAAACAAGTGTATTTGGTTTTGACTGGACCGTTCCTTTAAATGCACCTACAGGCACTTTGTATATGGCCTCCTGTGTTCAAACCCAGTATGCAAATGGACCCCTCAATACGGATGCCACCAATTGGGATACTTCTGTAAAAATTGAGAACACCACCATTTCCCAAATCCAATGGTCAGGGTACACCTGGAATGTCAAAAGCGGTACAGGACTAGGACCCGGACCCAACGATTGGCTGGCCAGTTCATCGAGTGTATGGGTGGATGGAGAGGACAATCTTCATCTTAAAATACGAAAAATTGGCAGCAAATGGTATTGTGCCTCCATCAATGCCAAGCCATCGCTTGGTTATGGCGATTACACTTTCCAGGTTTCTTCCAATGTTGAAAACATGGATAAGAATATCGTCCTGGGCCTGTTCACCTACGAAACCGACACCAGGGAAATTGATATCGAATTCTCCAGATGGGGTGATCCGCTTAGCGTTGCGGGATGGTACAATGTACAACCTTCAAGCCTTAGCAGCAGTCATAGCTTTGCCCTTAATTTACCCGATCAGTATTCCGCCCATAAATTTCAGTGGAGTCCTTCTAAAATATACTTCCAGAGTTACTTTGGACAATCGCTTTATTTATCAGCTAAAGACCACCTGATCAACGAATGGACTTATACAGGATCTCAAATTCCGCCGGCAGGAAACGAACGGGTAGTTCTTAATTTATGGCTGTTTAAAGGAGTTCCGCCATCTGATTTGAAAGAAACAGAAGTAGTTATTCATTCATTTACTTTCAGGAAAGTAGGCGACTTGGTGGTTCAGGTTAAGAATACCGATAATACCTCAAATCCTTTCCCAGGAGCCAATGGAACTGTTAAGCTTTACAACAGTGCAAATAAATTGATCTGCACCAAACAGACCGATCAAAACGGATCGGTTACTTTCGGGGGAGTAGCTGTCGGAAGTGGATATTACTACCAGGTATTTCATCTTCCTGCCAGTCCGGCAACGATATACGGTCAGGAATATTGGGGATCAAAGACGGATATTCAGGTTGCAGATGCCCAAACAACCACCAGTATTTTCAAAAGGGATCAACCAATGAATGGGATTGTTAAAGTATATAACGGAACAACTGATGTAACGGGCCAGTTGGTTGAGCCTGGCACAACGTTGAGAATTGAACAGCAAATTATCAATCCTTCCTCCATTTCCCAGAATGCAAGAGGAAACTTGATACTGGACATTGACAAGATGGAAGCGTATGATAATCAATTGACAGATACCAGTTTTACTTCCATACCGGCAAATAGTACCATCACCCGATCATGGACCATTAGCCCTTCCCCAAAAGGGAAATACTATTCTGATGGGGGTGTTCAAACAATACTTGGAAATGATACGCTCATCAGTGCCGGAGAGGCCTGGTCAGCATTGCCATTATTTACAGTAAGCCCATCGTTTAATCTGGATCTCATTTCAGCTATAACCCAAAAAGTCACCCAACATTCAACAGGCAGCTGGAAGCTTTATCTTAAAAATACAGGATCGGTGAATGATGACTTTAGCCTGACAACCGATCAGGGCGCTTTCTTTTACAAGGGAAATCAAATCACCAAGACTCCTGTTCTTACGTCCAATGAAGAGCTGAATTTTGAATTGAGGTTTAATTCAGAAATGATAGAACCCGGGACAACAGGTAAAATAAAGCTTACCCTTCAATCGAATAATGACCCAAAGAGAGTAAAAGCAATTGAAGTAATTTATACCATCATAGAATCGGCCATTGTCCTTACGACCAATGAAATTACGGACATTACTTTAACCACAGCCACCAGCGGAGGAGTAATTACAACTGACGGAGGTACAAGCATTGTAGCCAAAGGTATTTGCTGGGGCGCAAGCGCTTACCCTACTGTTTTTCTTGATACCATACCATCAGGGGAATCGGGGAATGCTCCCTATACAAGTAAACTGAGGGGTTTAACCTCCGGAACAACCTATCATGTAAGAGCTTATGCCATCAATTCCGAAAGTGTTGCATATGGTAATGATGTGGAATTCACAACCGTTGTCTTCAATCCCCCTGTAGCAAGCTTTACTGCAACGCCTATCAATGGCTGTTCCCCTTTAACGGTTCAGTTTACCGACCAGAGTACAGCCTTTCCAATCTCATGGGCCTGGGACATCAACAATGACGGCATAGTGGATTATACTACCCAAAATCCAACGCACACCTACCAGGAGGCAGGAACCTATTCGGTAAAGCTGACTGTCAGCAATATGTCCGGCTCTGATTCCAAGACCTATGCCAAATTGATAACTGTAAGTCCAATCTTAAGTCCTGGGGTCAGTATCAATGTCTTCCCTTCTACAAAAGTGGATGCAGGGCAATTGGTTACCTTTAAGGCCATTCCAGGCAATGGGGGAACTACTCCGACGTATGAATGGATGGTGGATGGAGCGATTGCAGGAGATAACAGATCAACTTTTGCAACAACTGAATTGACCCACGGACAAAATGTTAGCTGCACAATGAATTCCAATGCTTCCTGTATCTTTCCAAAGGTAGCTACTTCGAATGTGATAACCATGGAAGTAACCCCTGTAGTAATACCTATAGCAGAAGAATTGCCAAAGGAAGGTTTAAAGATTTATCCCAATCCAACGAGGGGTATTTTTAGTATTGAAGGATTGAAGTCCGGGGAGAATACGGAGATAGAAGTATATACAGTTGATAATAGGCTAATTATGAGGACAGTTAGCCATTCTGAGACTTGTGAAATTGATATCAGCAAACAGGTTGCAGGAACGTATTTGGTAGTTGTCAATAAGCAAAGGATCAGAATCATGAAGGAATAATACTTCTTGTCAATAAAGAAAACCAAAGATCCATAATGGAATTCTATTCTGAAAGCCATAATCAATATCATCTGAAACAATGAATGCCTTATCTATATTGGCAATTTGTTTTACTGTCTTGTTTTTACCTCCGACTTCAAAAGTATATGTATTATCAACAAAAAAATCCCCTTGTTTAGGAAGGGTAACCTGATGCAACAGGGATACCTGGTTGAGAAAAAATGTTTCTCGTAATGATCCGGTATTAATATGTTCGTCTTGTAAGGCAAACGCCAAGTTTGTGTTCTCTAAATACAATTTGTCAGGTTTATTCAAGAAGTTTATTCCCCAAGTATCTTGTGTCAGCCATTTGAGAATATGTGCAGTATGTAACAATTGCAAATATCTTAGGACGGTATCGCGAGTTGAGTTTAGCTGCACTGCAAGTTTATTGATATTTGGAGTATATGGAACCAACGAAGCAATGATAAAAACCAATTTCTTTATTTTCATAATCGAGATAAAATCGATGCTTGTTATTGCAGGCAAATCGTTTTCAATCACCTGATTGATAGTTTCATTGAGTCGAATCCAATAGCTTTGCTCATTCTCAATAAAGTATGGATAATATCCTTTTTGCAAATAGGCTTCGAAATACTGAAAAGGCTTGAAAACGCTGTTAATTTGTGTGTATATTTCAGGTCGGTTCGATAAAATTCTATCCAGAGATATTGTCTGAAAATCAGTTCTAAATTTAAAGTTTAAATACTCCCGGAATGATAATCCCTGTAATTCATAAATTACTGCCCTTCTACTTAAATCAAACTTTCCTTTGTTAATTTCCAAAGCAGAAGAACTGGTAAATATTACTGTCAATTCTGGAAAATTGTCATAGATATTTTTCAACTCTTGTGACCAATTGGGATATTTGTGCACTTCATCTATTAACAAGTATTTACCTCCTTTGCGAACAAATTCATCAGCTACAGTTACCAGTCGATTGTCAGAAAAATAAATATCATCTAAACTAAAATAGAGACTTAAGTCGGCTGGAAGCTCTTTTAATCTTTGAAGTAATAATGTGGTTTTTCCAGAACCTCTTGCTCCTTTGATTCCAATCATCCGATTGCTAAAATCAATAGAATTGAATAAATAACGTTTAAACTCCAAAGTAGTACTTTCAGCTTTACTTCTAGACAAATTATACAGTCTTTCCATCATTTTCACTTTTGAATAGTACAAATATAAGCTAAAAAACACTTATTGACAAGTGTTTTTTAGCTTATATTGATTTTAACTGACGGGGGTGACTTACTCAGCGGGTGACTGCTGCTATACTTTAGGCAATGACCATGGAGCGCGATAAGAAGCTTTGGTCATTGCATTGGCTTCGGGGTCATTGATGAATTCCTGCTTCTCATTGTCCCAGTTGAGTTTACGACCAAGGCGGTAAGCAATGTTTCCCATGTGTGAGAAACGGGCAATGTGAGCGCCTGTTTCAATGTCACAATTGGGTTTGTTACGTGTTTTCAGACAGTCAATAAAGTTGGCAACGTGTAAATCAAGTCCTTTGTTGGATCCAGGTTGCAGGGGTACATCGGCAAAGCCTTGCTTGGCGCTTGTACTCTTGTTTTCAGCCATTACTTCCCATCCTGAACGGTCAACAATCAGGGTTCCATATTCACCGATAAAGGCTACCCCATGTCCCCGACGTTTAAACTGTGCTCCATAGATGCCAATGGTATGATCCCAAAGGATGCCAAAATCGCCAAAGTCATAGACGGCCATCATGGTATCAGGGGTTTCCATGGCATCCGTAGGGAAAGCATATTTTCCACCGGAAGAACTGATTGATTTGGGGACATATTGGTTCATTCCAAACAAGGCATAGTCCAAAAGATGAACACCCCAGTCATCCATTACACCACCTGCATAATCCCAGAACCAGCGGAAGGAGCCATGAAAGCGGTTCTGGTTGAAGGGGCGTGAAGGTCTTGGTCCAAGCCATAGGTCATAATCAATACCGGCAGGAGTGGCAGTATCGGCTACCACAGGGATAGACTTTTTCCAGCCTACATAAGACCAGGCACGTACAGAACGGATGCGTCCAAGGTTTCCGGCATGAAGGTAATTGACAGCATCCAGCCAATGGGGATCGCTACGTTGCCATTGCCCCACCTGGACAACTTTGTTGTAACGTTTAGTCGCTTTCACCATCAGGTTACACTCTTCAATGGTATAGCCAACCGGTTTTTCGCAGTATACATCTTTCCCTGCTTCCATGGCATAAATCATAGGGATGCAATGCCAATGGTCAGGTGTACCCACAATGACAGAATCAATATCTTTTTGCTCCAAAAGCTTCCTAAAATCAGTATAGAGGGCAGGTTTCTTACCGGTAAGCTTTTCAACCTCTGAAGCACGCTTGTTCAGTATATTCTGATCGACATCACACATAGCAGCACAAACTACATTGGGCTGTTTCAGAAAGGCTTTCAGATCCTCAAAACCCTGGTTGTTACATCCTATCAGGCCAACCACTACCCGATCATTGGCTCCCACACATCCTGCATTCATCAGGGTGGGGAAAATACTTACAGCAGCAGCCACTGTGGCCGATTGTTTGAGAAAAGTCCTGCGATCATTGGTCATTATCATTGTGTTTAGGTTGGTTTATTCTAAAATACTTATTGAATATAGGTAAATAAGTGTCGATATTATTCTCTAATTTTAGTACCTTTAAAATGTGGCTATAAAGGTAACGAACCCTTTTAACACGACAATAAAAAAATCAATCAACAATCTAAAAACTATGAGACCGTATATTTTAGCTGAAACCACCTGGAAGACTGTCAAGGAAGAACACTATCAACTTGTTGTATTGCCCTGGGGGGCCACTGAAGCACACAATTATCACCTTCCCTATGCAACAGATAACATAGAAGCCGAAGCCATTTCAGCCGGGGCTGCACGTATTGCCTGGGAAAAAGGAGCCAAAGTGATTGTGCTTCCGGTTATCCCCTTTGGCGTGAATACTGGTCAGTTTGATGTTACACTTGACATGAACCTGAATCCTTCCACCCAATATGCCATCCTGAACGATGTTATTGAAACCCTCAACCGACAGGGAATCTATAAACTGATTATCCTGAACAGCCATGGAGGGAATGATTTCAGGCAGATATTGCGGGAACTTGGATTGAAATACCCAAAGATGTTTCTTTCAGAAGTGAACTGGTACAAGGTGAAAGATGCCAAAACAATCTTTGAAGACCTGGGCGAACATGCAGGGGAAGTGGAAACCAGCCTGATGATGCACATCAAGCCTGAATTGATCTTGCCCCTTTCAGAAGCAGGCAATGGGACTGCAAGAAGATACAAGTTCAACGCCATGCATGAAGGATGGGGCTGGGCCGAACGCCGCTGGACAAAGGTAACTGCTGATACGGGAATCGGTAATCCTGCCAAGGCAACGGTAGAAAAAGGAGAAAAGTTCTTTAATCTGCTCACCGAAAAGATTGGAGCCTTTCTTTATGAGGTGGCTACAACTGAAAAGGAAGATTTTTATAAATAACTTACTTTTCTAAAGTTCTAAACTTTAGAAAAGCTATTAAACCAATTTAAACCATGTACTACATTCTATTTTACAAGACCGTTGACAACTATATCGAAAGAAGAGCGCCTTACCGCACCGAACATTTAGGCCTTGCCCAACAGGCCGTTGATAATGGCTCCCTCTTTATGGGTGGGGCATTGGCTGATCCTGCCGACGGAGCCGTGCTTATATTTAAGGGAGACACTCCAGAGGTTGCTGAACAGTTTGCAAAGAATGATCCTTACGTAAAAAACGGGTTGATTACCGATTGGCAGGTAAGGCCATGGATGGTGGTGATAGGTGGCGAATAGACTTCTTCCACATGTCTTTAAAGGTTTTCAAAACGTAAAAGTATTCTGACAAGAAACCCAATAAAGGTGAAATAACTGATCCAATTTGGGTAAAGAAGTACTATTTTTTACCTACCTGCAAACCTATTTTTTTATCTTTGCGAGATGTGGAATAAGAATGATATAAAATATTTTAGAAAGGTTTTGTTGGAATGGTTTGATT
>DMFR01000005.1:26593-27165 GCA_003450125.1 Prolixibacteraceae bacterium
GAGATTTCCCTTGGAGAAAAAAAGAAATATCAAATTACGAGTTAATTTTGAGTGAAATACTTTTACAAAGGACTAAAGCAGAAACAGTCTCTAGGTATTACAACACTTTTTTTGAAAAGTATCCCGATTGGACCAGATTGATTGAAGCCAACCTTCAAGACCTTGAACAAATATTAATGCCTCTAGGGTTATATAAACATAGAGCAAATCGTTTAATGAAGATCATTCAAGAGTATAAAGAAAAGAATGGTATTTTACCTCAAAATAAAGATGAACTTCAAGAATCTACTCTATCTACTATATATATATCAAATGCATATGAGTCATTTATTTTAAACCATAGAGCAGCACTTTTAGATGTAAATATGTCTAGAGTTCTTAGTAGATTCTTCTACCCAAAAGAGTTTAAAGATGTAAGAAATGATAAAATAATTCAAGAATTAGCTTTTAATGTCATTAATATTAAAAGTTGTAAAGAACTTAACTGGTCAATTCTTGATTATGCAGCATTAGTTTGCAAATCATCAAAGCCGGATTGCACTAATTGCAATCTAAATAATAAATGTAAATTC
>DMFR01000002.1:0-193 GCA_003450125.1 Prolixibacteraceae bacterium
CAATTTATTATATACAAATCAAAACGGGTTTATTTTATAATAATAATTATTTTCTAATAGGTTAATCTCTATTTTCAGAATTAACCATACGATCTTGACACAACCTCAATAAAAAATTTTCAATCCCTCAAAATCAAGTTTAATCTACCCTTTTCCTGAAGATTCCTTTGATTGTTATTCGAAGGTTATTCGA
>DMFR01000002.1:468-2796 GCA_003450125.1 Prolixibacteraceae bacterium
GTAGTTCGAAGGTAGTTCGAAGGCTCTGTAATAAAATTCGAATAATCTTCGAATAACATTCGAATAACCAATGTATAACCTTCTAATAAGCCTAAGCCGAGGTAGTCAGCTTCTAAAGGCATCATAAAGATATAAAACTAGCAACCTATCAATATTAATGGGATCAATTTTCTCCTTTTTAAAGCGATCAAGATCATTGGGTCTCATTTTGCAGAAAGGGATTGGGTGTGAACATTTTTAAAAGCACCTGTGTTTATGTAGGACGAATAATATATTTAGACACATCTAAATATATATTTCTTAAGGCTTAATTCCTATTTAAGTATGTGTACCACAGCAGAAGAAAATTATCTGAAAGCCATTTTTAAGCTTTCCTATGAGCAGAAAAATGGGGTGACTACCAGTTCGTTGGCTGAACATCTGGCAACCAAAGCATCGTCGGTTACCGACATGGTTCAGAAGCTGGCTGACAAGGAACTGGTGAACTACATCAAATACCAGGGAGTTACACTGACCCCAAAGGGTGAAAAAATAGCCATTCAGTTAATCCGAAAGCATCGTTTATGGGAACTTTTCCTGTTTCAGAACCTGGGCTTTAAATGGGATGAGATCCATGAAATCGCGGAAGAACTGGAACACATCAAATCAGATCTATTGGTCGAAAGGCTGGATCAGTTTCTGAATTATCCGCTCAAAGACCCCCATGGAGACCCGATACCGGATCAGGAAGGCAATTTTCCCAAGAACAATTCCATTCCACTCAGCCGGTTAAATACCGGGACCAAAGGAATCGTGGTAGGTGTAAACGATAAAAGTTCCTCGTTTTTAATCTACCTGGTGAAGATCGGCATTCAGCTCGGTACAGAAATAGAAATCCTGGAATGGCACGAATTTGATCATTCAGTAGATGTCAGGATCAATGCTTTGACTTTAATCCATCTGAGTTATCAATCGGCACAAAATATTTTAATGAGTGAAAAAAGTACTTAAAGTATTTAGAGTGAACTAAAGTATTTTGAGTGCCTAAAGTATTTTGAGTGCCTAAAGTATTTTGAGTGCCTAAAGTGGTGAATATTTTTTCTATGTGTCCTATGTGTCTATGTGTTTAAAAAATATAAACAGATGAAAGAAGTCCTATTTATATTTCTGTTATTCTGTGCTTTGGCAGGATACGCTACCCCAAAAGATACGCTGTTAGTGCATTCTCCAAATGGAATGATCAATGTGAAGGTATGGATGGGTACTGAATTGAGCTACAAAATATTCTATAACCATAAACCCATTTCAGGCAATTCAATCATTGACCTTATTCCATTGAAACAAAAGGCCTTGTCGGTACAAAATAAGATTACTTCCTCCAAAGTCGAAGCTGTCAATTCTCAAATTGTCGTTCCTGTACCAGATCGTAGGAAAGTGATGAAGGATATTTATAATCAACTGTCTATCACTTTTCAGCAGCCTTACCAAGTTATTTTCAAGATATATGATGAAGGTATTGCCTACCGCATTTCCACCTTGTTCAAAGACAGTATATTTATTAAAAATGAAGTAGCACGATTTTCATTTCTGAATAGCCCATCGGTTTATTTTCCTTTGCTTCACAAAAAAAGCAATGCAGATGTTTACCATACCAGTTTTGAGGAACTCTATCCCCTGTTGGTCATGAACACCATTTCAGACACCACTATGGCTTATTCACCCGTATTGGTTGTTCCCAAAGAGAATCCCAAAATTGCCATTACTGAATCAGATCTTCGTGACTATCCGGGCATGTTCTTAAAAGGAACAGGCACTGATGCCCTGCAAGGAGTTTTTGCCCCCTACCCTTTGGAAGAAAAGAGTACCAAGGAGTTTTATTCACAAAAAATAGTCGTCAAAAGGGCTGATTATATTGCTCATACCGTTGGAACTCGTAGCTTTCCATGGAGGGTATTGATGATTGCCGCTCAAGATAAGGATCTGCCTGTAAACGATATGGTTTACAAGCTGGCTGAGCCTTCGAAACTAACTGACGTATCATGGGTTCATCCGGGAAAGTGTACGGACGAATGGATCATCAACATCAATTTATTCAACGTGCCTTTCAAGAGCGGCATCAACACTGCAACCTATAAGTATTACATCGACTTTGCCAAGCGCTTTGGATTTGATCGTATCATGATGGATGCAGGCTGGAGCGACAACAATGATCTGCTGAAGATTATTCCTGAAATCAATATGGACACCTTGGCCGCCTATGCCAAAAAGCGAAACATCAAACTGAGCATGTGGACCCTGGCCGAAACGCTTGACAGGCAATTGGAAGGTGCATTGAACCAGTTTAACAAG
>DMFR01000002.1:2950-3205 GCA_003450125.1 Prolixibacteraceae bacterium
ATTAAATCAGTTTAACAAATGGGGAGTGGATTTTATCATGACTGATTTTATTGACCGGGACGATCAGAAGACGGTCAATTTCTATGAACGGGTGGCCAAGGCCTGTGCCGCGCATCATCTCATGATCATGTACCATGGGGCGTATGCCCCCAAAGGGTTCAACCGGACCTATCCCAATGCCGTTACCCGTGAAGGGGTACTGGGTTCGGAATACAACATCTGGAGCGATAAGGTCTCTCCGCATCACGATGTCAC
>DMFR01000002.1:3382-13996 GCA_003450125.1 Prolixibacteraceae bacterium
GTCTCTCCGCATCACGATGTCACACTGCCTTTTACGCGCATGTTGGCCGGCCCCTTTGATTATGAGCCCGGGTTCCTGAACAACGCCACCAAGGCAGGATTCAGAAAAATAGAAGGGATGCCCATGAGTTATGGCACCAGGTGTCACCAGTTGGCCATGTTTGTGGTGTACGACAGTCCTATCCAGATCTTTTCAGGCAACCCATCGCAGGGAAGCCTGCAACCCGATTTTATGGCCCTGCTGGGCTCCATTCCAGCAGGCTGGGACGAAACCATTGTTACAGATGCCAAGGTAGGGGAATACATCATCACCGCCAGGAAGAAAAACAATGACTGGTTTGTGGGTGGATTATCTGATTGGTCAGAAAGGGATTTTAATCTGAAACTTGATTTCCTTCCCGAAGGAAACTATACGGCCATGGTTTGCAAAGACGGAGTCAATGCCGATAAATATGCTGCAGACTATACCATACGGACATTTGATTTGAATAACCAGACGGTTGTACCGGTTCATTTAGCTCCCGGTGGCGGGTTCTTATTAAAATTGAAGTAAAAATAATCGGTCCAGAAAATATCCATTCATTTATTTATTCATCTAAGTTCATTTCCCTTCCAAGTAAACGCATTGAGAATTCAGTCTCCATTTCATTTCTCAATTTAACCTTCTTATCCTCCAACAGGATTTTTTCATCCATCGATCCATCGGTGTTCATTCTTACATTAAATGATAATCCTCAAGGACAGCTTCAGTCCATATTCTGGTGTAGTTCTATTGTTAGTATGAGTGCATCCTCTGTGCATATTCTGTGCATCTTCTGTGCTCAATAACACAGAGGATGCACACAAGATGCACACAAGATATATCTCGGATACAACAGAAACCATACGAGTTTAAGATCCGATGACCTGTAAGGAATTGTCTGGACATCCCATGAGACCGAAGAAATTATAATTGAATAGCCCTTCAAATTTATCAGAATAACGCTATTTATTTGCCCAATTATCATTATATTTATAGACTATGAATCACCAAACTATACTGCAAGTCAGAATGATTTTAATGGTTGTCCTATTCGCTTCCGCTTCCGGAAAAGTATCCGCACAGGCAGATCCGTGGATCATCAAAGCGGATAAGATAGATCCATCGAATTATTATGGCATCACTGTTGCCAACGGAATGATAGGGATCGTTTCATCTCCTGAGCCGTTTAAGGTAAAGCAGGTGGTGCTGGCAGGTACTTATGATCTGTATGGACGTGGCAGGGTGAGTAATTTTTTGAACAGCTTTAACCTACTCAACATGCGCCTGGAGCTAAATGGGAAAGCAATGGATGCCTCCGCTATAAAGAACTTCAGGCAGGATCTTGATATGCAGAAGGCTGCTTTTACCTCCGCTTTTGATTTTCAGGACCTGGCCACTGTCAAATATACCTATTATGCCCTGCGCCAGTTGCCATTTTGTGTATTGATGGAAGTAAAGGTTACGGCAAGGAAAGAGCTTACGATCAATGCTGCCAGCGTAATGGAAGCCCCTGATGCCTTGCGCGATGTTCAGAATTATTACAATGAGATCGACCGTCCCCATGTAAATATTGGCCTGTTAACCTCATCGGCCAAAAGCCCTACCGGTAAGCTCCAGCTTTGTGCTTCAACAAGCTTCATCTTCAATGAACTTCATGGACAGGAACCCCGGGTGATCCATGAAATGTGGGACAGCAATATGCACCTGATGAAATTCAGCAAAACCATTAAAGCCGGAGATACTTATTCATTCTGCATTGTAGGAACGTCTATTTCTTCGGCACACCATGAAGATCCATTGAACGAGGCGGAACGTTTAACCATATTCGCCAAACTTGAAGGACGTGACCGCTTGATTGGCTTCCATGAACAGGCATGGGCTGATTTATGGAAAAGTGACATACAGGTTGAAGGCGATCCACAGGCTCAGCAGGACATTCACAGCATGTTGTACCATTTGTATTCCTTTGCCCGGGAAGGAAATTCATTTGCTCCTTCACCAATGGGCTTATCAGGCTTGGGCTATAATGGACACGTATTCTGGGACATGGACCTCTGGATGTTCCCTGTTTACCTGGTTCTTCATCCCGAAATTGCAAGGTCGATGATGGACTATCGTTTTGAACGTCTGGAGGAAGCCAAACGCAATGCATTCTCTCATGGGCTTAAAGGAGCAATGTATCCTTGGGAAAGTGCAGGTACAGGAGTGGAAGAAACGCCCGTGTGGGCATTATCAGGACCTTTCGAGCATCATATTACTGCGTGTGTGGCTTTGGCTGCATGGAATTACTATTGCGTGACGCAGGATAAAGACTGGCTTAAAGAGAAAGGATGGCCCATACTTTCAGCGACTGCCGATTTCTGGGCTAGCCGGGTAGAACGAAATGGACAGGGCAAATATGAAATAAAGAACGTGGTTGCCGCTGATGAGTGGGCTGAAAATATAGACAACGATGCCTTCACCAATGCAGCTGCAAAAGCCAACCTTCAGTATGCAACAAAAGCGGCACAAGTATTGGGGCTAAAGGCCAATGCTGATTGGCAAGAAGTGGCTCAAAATATTCCGATACTTCATTTTTCGGATGGAACAACCAAAGAACATGCATCCTATAAAGGTGAAGGAATCAAACAGGCCGATGTCAACTTACTGGTTTATCCGTTGAATGAAATTTCAGAGCAGAAACAAATTAAAGCCGATCTGGAATACTATAGCAAACGGATTCCAGATGCAGGCACTCCTGCAATGACACAGGCTATTTTTACTTTGCTGTATGCCCGGTTAGGAGATGGAGTCAAGGCGTATCAATGGTTTAAAGATGCGTATGTTCCTAATCTTAATCCACCTTTCAGGGTAATTGCCGAAACAAAAGGGGGTACAAACCCCTACTTTGCAACAGGTGCAGGAGGAATTTTACAGGGCATAATGATGGGTTTTGGCGGATTGGACATCACTTCTGAAGGAATTGTACAAATAAAATCAGTTCTGCCCGAGAAATGGAAGAAACTGACCATTACAGGTGTGGGAGTTGATGGAAAGACATTTGTGGTGAATAAATAAGTAGCTTACTCTGAAAAGCACCTTGAAGGGTTTAAAGTTCAAAGTTTAAAGTTTAAAGTTGCGTGCCGATCGAAGGATATCCATCCTTTAACTTTAAACTATGAGGTTGCATCCGGATGGGCACGCAACTTTAAACTTTGAACCTTAAACTTTAAACTCTTCTTGGGATCAATGATATAATTACAATCTTATCACATTGAATTATGAAACGCTTTTTGCTCCTGGGCTTTATTGGATTATTCTGGCTATCAGTATGTTCACAAAACAAAGCTTTACCGCCTGACCAACTTTACAAAGAGCTATTTGTAGATGTACAGTTGAAATCTGTCTTTCCCGATAGCAAGACTTTCGTAGACTGCACTCCTAAAATAAATCCCAATGAAATTGTCAGTCAATACAGGCTATGGCGCAAAGATTCTGTTTCGGATGAATCATTGAAACAATTTGTAAATAAATATTTTATAATACCGGAAAGTTCATCCTCTATTTACCAGACAGGGATAGCAGAAACAATTGAAATGCATATTATAAAACTTTGGAGTGTACTTAGACACGAACCTGACAAGGATAAAGCTGGAAGTTCATTACTTCCACTACCCTATTCCTACATTGTTCCCGGTGGCCGGTTTCGGGAAATCTATTATTGGGACAGTTATTTTACCCAATTGGGACTTAAGCAAAGTGGAAGGTGGCAAACCATTGAAGATATGGTCAATAACTTTTCTTTTCTGATCCAGACATACGGGCATATACCCAATGGAAACAGGACCTATTATTTGTCACGCTCCCAACCTCCCTTTTTTAGCTTAATGATTAACTTGCTGGCAGGGAAAAAAGGAGATTCGGTTTTTAGCAAATACCTGGGTTCACTTCGTAAGGAATATGATTATTGGATGGATAAAACATCTGCAACAAAACATTTGGTTTCCCTTCCCGATGGTTCAGTTTTGAACCGCTATTACGATCAGGATAGTATTCCAAGACAGGAAAGTTATCGGGAAGATTTTGAACTGTCACAGAAGGAAGCCACAGGGGCAGATCAGAAGAATCAGACAGGAGTGTTTTTCCGCATGTGTCGGAATCTACGCAGTGGGGCTGAAAGCGGCTGGGATTTCAGTAGTCGTTGGTTTGCAGATGGACAGCATATCAATACCATTCAGACAATCGACATTATACCTGTCGATTTAAACGGGTTAATGTATCAAATGGAATTGACTTTGGCCCATGCTTACAGGGTAGCGGGAAATAAAACAGAATATAATTCATTTACTCAAAAGGCAAAGGCCAGAAAATCAGCCATCAATAAGTATTGCTGGAATGAAAAAGGGAAATGGTATATGGATTATAACATAGCCTTACAACAACAGTCAACCGAATTTACAATTGCCGGAATCTCACCTTTGTTTTTCAATATTGCTTCAAAAAAGCAGGCTTCAGAGGCAGAAAAGACCTTGAAACAAAAATTTTTAAAAAGCGGAGGAGTCGTTACAACATTAAAAAATACGGGACAACAATGGGATGCACCCAATGGATGGGCACCCTTGCAATGGATAGCGATTAAAGGGCTGCAAAATTACAACTTGAATGCAACGGCACGTGAAATCTCTAAACGATGGACTAAACTCAATTTGGAAGTCTATAAACGCACCGGTAAATTGATGGAGAAATACAATGTAGAGAATACCTCCCTGGAGGCAGGTGGAGGTGAATATCAAGGACAGGATGGATTTGGCTGGACAAATGGAGTGTTGCTGAAATTAATTTCATTATATGGAAAATGAAAGGCGATATAAGAAGCTTGTATTTAAAGCCATAGCACTGCTATTGCCTTTTGTACTTTTGATTTTACTGGAGGTCGGCTTACGTCTTCTGAATTATGGGAATGATTTGGGTTTATTTGTTGAGGATAAAGAAAATGTAAACTATTGGGTCATGAACCCCCATGCTTCAGAACGTTATTTCACCAACAATGAAAATGCAACTATCGGAGTATTCGAATCCTTCAGAAAGATAAAATCTCCCGGAACTTTACGGATTTTTGTATTGGGCGAATCGACCACCCTAGGCTTCCCATATATGGCCAGCGCTTCATTTGACCGATGGTTGTTTTATCGATTGATGCATACCTTCCCCAATCGGGAGTTTGAAATAGTGAATGTCTCGCTGACAGCAGTAAACTCTTATACCGTTTTGGGATTCGCAAAAGAGATCGTGAATTATCAACCAGATGCTGTTTTGATTTATTGCGGACAAAATGAGTACTACGGGGCATTGGGTGTAGGTTCAACGTCTCAATTGGGAGGAAGCCGGATACTTGTTCAAAGTTTATTGTATGTACGATCTCTCAGGTTAGTCCAGTTAGTGGAAAATACTTATTCCAAAATCAAGTCAACTATAACAGGCCCGGTGGTTGATTCCAATCAAACCTTGATGCAGCGCATGGCTGCTAAACAGGAGATCCCCCTCAATTCTTCACTTTACAACAATGGAATTGTACAATTCAAAAGCAACATGGAAGATGTTTGCAAGCTATTGTCCTCAAAAGGAATACCCGTTATAATCAGTAATTTGGTAAGCAATGAAAAGGACCAGAAACCCTTTATCAGTTCAAAAAAAGATACAACAGTTTCTGCCGATTTTCAATATGCGATGGCCCAAAAAGCTTATATGTTAGGAAATTTTGCATCAGCCAAACAAAAGTTTATAATGGCAAAGGATTTGGATCTGCTTAGGTTCAGAGCCCCGGAAGCCCTTAATTCAGTCATCGCCTCTTTGCCACAAAAGTTTCCTGGAGTATTCATGGTAGATAGCAAAAAGATCTTTGAAGATCATTCTCCCCATGGCATTATTGGCCAGGAAACCATGCTGGAGCATGTACACCCAACTATTTATGGCTATGGACTTATGTCAGAAGCATTTTACCAGGGCCTAAAGCAGCATAAAATAATCACCCCGGAATTGAAATCAGAAATTCCCTTTGACCAACTTCAACACCAGATGCCTGTCACCATAGTTGATTCCTTAAAGGGAGCTTATCAAATCATGCTTTTAAAAGAAAAATGGCCATTCAACCAACCTGCTCCTGTTGATTTCAATCAATTGAATTCATTTGAAGATCAATTGGCCCTCTCACTATTATACCAGAAAACAACCTGGATTAGAGCCATGAGAACTCAAATTGACTATTATTCAAAACTAAATGATCAGGCAAATGTCCTGAAAGTGGCTGAAGCCTCTGTTCTTCAGGTAGTCAACAATGCTTATTATCTATTTTATGTGGGTCAGCTTTGCGTTGAACAGGGTCTAAACCAGAAGGCAAAGGTCTATCTTCAACATGCCTTTAAGCTATCCCCAAGGGTTGATACAGCACAGAAACTTGCAATCCTTTTCCTGAAAGATGATCAACCCGAGATGGCATTGCCCTATTTGATTTATCTGCAACAAAGCGATGCTTCAAGACCGGTCTATGCCAGCACAATTCTACTGGCAAAAAATATTATAGAATACAAAAACAAATTGAATGGAGGTACAGCTGATGTCGGAATAATGAATCAAATTGCGATCAATTACTTTAAAATGCAGAATAACGGCATTGCATTACAGTATGCCGAGAAAGCATTTGCCCTGGATAAGTCTAATAAGGAAACCAGTAAATTACTTAGAAAGATTAAATCAATAGGCTCACAAAAATTGAATTAAAAAGCTGGATTGAAGAAATTAAAAGATTGATCAATAAAAAGTCTGAAATATTCTGGAGATGATGCTTTTTATCTGATTTAGTTGGTTGCTTCATCTCCTTTATTGTCGAATTTAAACACCTTAAAAAGGTAAGCAAAAGCAGGAAGGATGATTAAAATGCCCACGATTAAAGCATCTACCAATAAGGATATTGTTCGTTCAGGAGCTTGACTGTTCCAAACCGTCAAATCAGAACCTCCGGAAATAAATATCATAACAGGAAATTGAACGGCAAACCATCCTGCTATAATGCAGGCTGTTTGTATCCCTGCCAGTAATCTGGTCTGTAAAACATTTCTACGATTTACATTTATCCACAGAAGGGGAATTACAACAGTAGCCAAAGTAACACATCCTATGGCTAGCAGAGATTGACTAAACTTCATAAATAGATGTAATCCATAGATTTCAGCTACAAGGAAAACTGATAAACCAGATAGTATTAAAGATACAAAAAATATACGTGCTGTTTTTGCGAACGTCTGGTAGGATTTATCATCATGGGCTTCACCAATTAGATAAATCGAGGCCAGCCATCCAAACAAAAGCGTAACGAAGATCCCGGTTGTAAAAGTAAAAAGGTTCAACCAAGGCGAAATAAATACTTCGTAAAAA
Source organism: Prolixibacteraceae bacterium (assembly GCA_003450125.1). Classification (GTDB taxonomy): domain Bacteria; phylum Bacteroidota; class Bacteroidia; order Bacteroidales; family Prolixibacteraceae; genus Aquipluma. The sequence goes on from DMFR01000002.1 coordinate 10,814, forward strand.
GTTCCATTGACATTGGCTGGAATATTGCCCAGAATAATCGCCCCAAGAGTAATACCGAGAAAAAAAGGAGTTAACAAGCTTGATATTCTGAATATGCGGGTATAATGTTTCTGGGTATTGTCTTGTTGGATGTCGTAATAACGGAAAGTAAAAGCCGTTCCTCTGAAAACAATGCCTACCAGGACAATGAAAAGGGGGATGTGCAAATAAATGGTAAGTGTTGTAAAAACCCTTGGAAATCCATTAAATAGAATCACGACTGCCAATATCAGCCAGATATGATTTGCTTCCCACACAGGAGCAATGGCTTTTGAAATGGTATTGATGCCTTTCTTTCCGGTAGCCAATTCGACTATTCCGGCGCCAAAATCAGCACCACCAAGCAGTACATAGAGCAAGACCGCAATTCCCAGAACAAAAATGATAATTTCAATCATGGCTAAGGATGTCTTGATAATTCGTTTGAATGGCCAATATTTGACGCTTCATCAGCCAAAAGACAAAAATGGTCAGCAAAATGTAAATCAAAGTGATCACGTAAAACGGATATTGAATTCCAGGCATAGGAGTAACAGCATCCCTGGTTTTCATGATGCCATAGATAATCCAGGGCTGTCTTCCCACCTCGGTTACAATCCACCCGGCTTCAACTGCAATAAATCCAACAGGTGTAAGTCCAACCAACCATATGAGCCACCACTTTCGATCCAGGTTCTCTTTCCATTTAATCTTAAATATCAAGAATAAAATCCCTGTACCCATCATTAGCAAGCCCATTAAAACCATGATTTGAAACGCAAAATGAACTATAGGGACAGGCGGCCAATCTTCCTTTTTTGTTTTATCCAGTCCTTGAACTTCAGCATTAAAATCTCCATGGGCCAGGAAACTCAACAGTTTGGGAATATGTAGCCCGTACTCTACCTTTTCTTCTTTAACATTTGGAATTCCACCAATGACAAGAGAAGCAGGCTCTGAAGTCTTGAACAATGATTCCATGGCAGCTAATTTTGCAGGTTGAAGTATCGCTACATTTTTGGCGGATAGATCACCACTTAAAGGTTGCAATATAGCGGCCACAATTCCAAAAGAAAGGGCTATACGAATAGCTTTACGATGAAAATCATTGTCTTTATGACGAAGTAGCATATAAGCATGGATGCCTGCCACAGCAAAACATGTAGATGCGAAAGCGGCAATGGTCATGTGTAGGGCCTGTTGAAACCAGGCTTTGTTAAACATTGCCTTCATGGGATCGATATTGTTTGCTTGGCCATTGATCCAGTCAAAGCCGGATGGGCTGTTCATCCATGCATTGGCAGCAACAACAAATATACCGGATATTACACCTGCAATTCCCACCACAAGGCCTGAAATCAGATGCATCCTATTGCTTACCCGATTTCGTCCATATAAGAAGACCCCTAAAGCTATGGCTTCCAGGAAAAAGGCCGTTCCTTCCCAGGAGAAAGGCATTCCAATGATTGCACCAGCATGTTCCATGAAATTTGGCCATAACAATCCCAACTCAAATGACAATACAGTACCTGAAACAGCTCCAACGGCAAAGAAAATGGCAACTCCCCTGGCCCATGCCTTTGCAAGATCAAGGTATACCTGTTGGCCAGTTTTTATCCATTTCCATTCAGCTACAAACATTAACCAAGGCATTGTCATCCCGATGCATGCATAAACAATATGAAATACGAAAGAAACAGTCATCTGCAATCTTGCAGCAAGAAAATCATCCATAGTCTATCTTTTATTTCTATATTGTAATGTAAAAGCAGAACAAATTGATAATGTTCAGTGATGGTTTTGTCCTAATCAATTCATTACATTTGTATGGTAATCTTTTGGACCAGATGCCAATAAACATTTGTTCAGATATCCTTATAAATTTACAACAAATAAATGTAAAATGCAGGAATCAATGATTAAATATACTGCCACCTACACCGATCAATACCAATTGACCATGTCTCAGGCCTATTATCTGAAAGGGCAAAAAGATAATATCGCAGTATTTGACTATTTCTTTCGAAGTTTGCCTTTCAGTGGAGGTTATGCAGTATTTGCCGGATTGGAGGATCTTCTGAACACCCTGGAAAAGTTAAGGTTCGATTCAACTGATCTGGATTTTTTAAAGGGAAAAGGATTCCATCCTGAATTCATTAACTATCTTAAATATTTTCGTTTTAAAGGTCATATTTACAGTTCCCGTGAAGGAGATATGGTATTCCCAACCCGTCCTGTTTTACAGGTAGAAGGCAACATCATCGAAACTCAAATCATTGAAACGATTCTTCTGAACATCCTTAATTTTCAAACCCTCATTGCCACTAAAGCCAGTAGAATGAGACAGGCCGTCGGAGACCGCAAACTCATTGACTTTGGGCTTCGAAGGGCACAAGGCCCAGGTGGATATTATGCCAGCCGGGCTGCCGTTATCGGAGGATTTGATGCCACCAGCAATGTAAGGGCAGGTCGTGATTACGACATTCCCTTATCAGGCACTATGGCCCATTCATATATCGAAAGTTATGACGAAGAGTTAACTGCTTTTCGTGATTTTGCAGATGTGCATCCAGATAACTGCATCCTGTTGGTAGATACTTATGACACCTTGAAAAGCGGCATCCCCCATGCGATTATTGTTGCAAAGGAAATGGAATTGAAAGGCTACCGGCTTCGTGCCATTAGGCTTGACAGCGGAGATTTGGCTTATCTCTCCAAAACAAGCAGAAAGATGCTGGATGAAGCAGGACTGCAGTACGTAAATATTGCCGCTTCAAATCAATTGGATGAGTATATCATAAAAAGTCTGCAAGAACAACATGCACCAATTGACGTATTTGGAGTAGGAACCAGCCTGGTGACAGGACAACCAGATGCAGCTTTGGATGGGGTCTATAAATTGGCCTTTGCCAATGGTAAACCGAGAATCAAATTGTCAGAGAATATTGGGAAAATTACATTGCCTCACCGGAAACAGGTATACAGGATACTTGACCAGGAAGGCGGATTCATTGGAAGTGATGCAGTTACTTTATCTTTTGAAGAGAATGTTGAAATTATGCATCACCCAATGTTCAAAGACAAATCACTTGATGTGAAAAGATACAACAAGGAGCCGTTACTTAAAAAAGTAATGGAAAATGGAATTAGGCTGAACAATAGGCT
>DMFR01000308.1:0-561 GCA_003450125.1 Prolixibacteraceae bacterium
CTGTAACATCAGCGAGATCAGGGTTCTATTTTTTTTTATTATAAAATAGGTGTTCTATTTTCTTTTTCCCTAACATTAGTGTTCTTGCATGAAAAATACTGAAGAGCTAAAAATAAGATTACTGGAAGCATGGTCTGAACCCAACCTGAACAAAATAGCCAGAAACCTGATAAGGCTTTACCAGGAAAAGCAATTCGAAAAGCTGAATGTGATATCAGGAATGATTTCCGAATGGCTTGAAATAGTCATTGAACCCGATGGGAAAGGTTTTGCCAAGATTATTTCACTTTACCACCCCGATAAGGGAGATTATTACCGCAACCAGATCTCCACGGCCGCTAATAGGCAAGACGCCCAGTTTCTTTCACGCTTCGAACATATTTTTGTAATTCAGGACATAGAAGAAATCGCCGCCAACATTGAATGTTGTGATGACATCGACTATGATCCTGAATATGCATGGGACATTAAAGATAAGGGGTTTAGCTATTTCGATTGTCATCAGAAAAAGCATTCTGTCCAATTCCGGAAAACAGTTTGCAAGGGATACACTTTTTATGA
>DMFR01000308.1:701-4432 GCA_003450125.1 Prolixibacteraceae bacterium
GCAAGGGATACACTTTTTATGAGGCGGTAAAAATCAGGCATTATGGTGATTTAAAGAGTGAATTTCCAACCTGTTACATGGAAGAAATGGATGAAATTGAATTGTCCGAATCTGCCATTAATGATCTGGATGGAGTAGAATACTGCATTCATACTTTAATCCTTGACCTGTCTTTTAACCGGATTACGGACATTTCTTCCCTTGAAAACCTTGATCGGTTGCAGGAATTAAACCTGGCCAATAACCAGATTGCTGACATCGGTGCCTTGACCAACATGCGCCATCTGCAAAGTGTTGACCTTTCAAATAATTCTATTGACGATGTTTCCCCCCTGTTTGACATGGAAAAACTTGAATATGCCGACCTGAGCGGCAATAAAATTCCTCCCCGTCAAATCACGGAACTAAGGGAAATGGGGGTAACTGTCGATTATGAGTAGAGTTAAATAAAATACTTTTCACCCATTTCCTACAAATCCTACGTTTCCTACTTCCTATTTCGTAAAAACGCATTTTTATAGTTATAAAAATGCGTTTTTACGAAATAGGAAGTAGGAAACGTAGGATTTGTAGGAAATGAAACCATATACATACAAAAAGGCAATTGACGATTTTATCATTTTTGTCGTTTTGAGGAAAATAAATTTTTTGGACTCATTTAGTCTCATTAACTTTGGGTGAACAAACGGAATTCAGAAATCAACCAATTTCAGCGCCCAAAACCAGTTATCGGAAGAGCATGAAAACACCCTTTTCAGTAGAACAGTTTTTTCATGTATTTGAACAATACAACCTGGAAATATTTCCGGGCCAGATAGTCATAGCCCTGTTGGGTATATTGGGCCTGGTGCTGCTGCAGGTAAAAGCGCCCATCAAAGACCGTTATATAGGTGTTTTTCTTGGTCTGCTGTGGATTTGGACTGGTTTGATTTATCACATCGCTTTTTTTTCAATCATCAATGAGGCAGCCTACTTATTTGGGGATTTATTCATTCTTCAGGGTATCCTTTTCCTTTATAATTCATTCAAGGGCCGCTTGCATTTTTCCATTGAACCCGATATAGCGGACTATATAGGATACTTTTTTATCCTCTTTGGATTGGTTATTTATCCCCTTATCGGGTTAATTTCAAAGGGATCGATTACTGGAATAATTTCTTTGGGCTTACCCTGTCCTTCAGTCATCTTCACGTTTGGTTTTTTGATTTTGACAAAAGATCATTTGCCCAAATATTTACTGATCATCCCTTCAGTGTGGGCTTTGATCGGTATCTCGGCAGCGGTGAATTTTGGTGTTTACCAGGATCTGATGATTTTAATTTCAGCCATATTTGCAATTGTCTTCCTGGGCTTTAGGAAAAAAGCAACAAAGAAAATATAATACAAAGTGCCTAGAATGCCCAGAGTGAACTAAGTATTTAGAGTACTTGGCGTGCGGAATTAATTTTAGGCACTTTAGTTTACTTTAAATACTTTAGTTTACTTTAAATACTTTAGTTTACTTTAAATACTTTAGTTCACTTTAAATACTTTTTCTTCTCGCATTTTATGTTCTCATGCATTTATAGTAGTTTTGGGGAATACAGAAATCTTTATTCGGAACTAAAATTGCTATTAAAATCTCGTATCAGTCCTGTTTCAGCCCTGCAAGTCTTTCAGATATTGCGTTTCTCGACTATGATGCTCATTGGTGTCGTATTTGCCAAGTCGGGTCTTTCGATAGGTCAGATAGGACAATATGAAACCTTTTTACTCATTGCCGGGGCTGTTAGTTTCTTCTGGTTAAACGGATTGATCCAAGGGTTTCTGCCGCTGATCAACAAGGAGGCCATCGAAAAGAAATCTCCTGATTTGTTCAACGTTTTTTACCTTGTCACAGGATTCTCCGTTTTGTCGGGAGTCTTTCTGGTTGTTTTTGAGCATTCGATTTCAGGTTTTTTGCTAAAAAAGCCCTCAGTTCCTTATTTAAGCTATCTGCTAATTTACCTGGTCATTTCCACCCCGGCCAGTTTGGTCGAATATATCTACCTGGTTAAAAATCAGGGGAAACAGATTATTCAATATGGATTAATTTCTTTTTTTCTACTTTTTTCCCTGGTAATTGTTCCTCCTGTCCTGGGTTTTGGAATTGAATACAGTTTGGCAGGACTCATTGCCAGCGTGGTCTTTCGGTTCGGCTGGCTGTTGGTTTTACTGTTTAAAAATGCAAGGCCAGCATTTGATTGGACTTTTATACGGATACATCTTCGCAGCTCATCACCCCTGATCGTTTCGATGCTGTTAAGCGGATCGGCGCAATATATCGATAGTTTTATTGTCACTTCCTATTTTGATGATGCTACGTTTGCCATCTTCAGGTATGGGGCGCGTGAGTTCCCCTTGGTACTATTGATGGCCAATGCATTCAGTATTTCCATGTTACCCGCTTTTTCTGATTCAACAAAACTGAAGGTGAATCTTGAAAGTATTAAATTGAATGCTCAGAAGCTTGGAAACTGGATGTTTCCCATGTCTGGATTGCTGATGTTGATATCACACAAGGCATTCCCTATTGTATTTAATGTAGGTTTTGCGCAGAGTGCAACTATTTTTAATATATATTTGCTATTGATTATTAGTAGGTTGTTGTTTCCGCAAACGATCCTGATCGGGTTGCAGAAAAACAAACTGATCATGTGGGCATCGTTTTTGGAAATCATCGTCAATGTGACCTCCAGTCTTTGTTTCGTTAACATTTGGGGATTGGTGGGTGTGGCTTATGGTACTGTTGTAGCCTATATTTTTGAGAAGATTTTCCTGATGGTCTTTGTCTCAAGCTCATGCCATATTAGAGTATCAACGTATTTGAATGTTTCAAGACACCTGATTTATTCATTACTTTTGACCGCTGAATTTATCATTATTGAATATTTAATCTGAACCTATGGACCTATTAATTGACGATCCCAAAAGTGAACAGCAGTTTCAGCAAATACTCACCCGTATTCGTCTGGCAAAAAACGGCGAAGTGGTCGAGCAGATGAAAGAACGTGGGTTGGAATACAAGGTCAATTGGGGCGCATCGATTATGCAATTGCGTGAAATAGCTTCCCAGGTTGAACCCAGCCATCTGCTGGCCTTGAAACTGTGGAACAAGCAATGGCGGGAAACAATGATTTTGGCGGCTATGATAGATATTCCGTCAGAAGTCACCGAAGAGCAGATGGATTATTGGACCAAGAATGTAGAGACCACTGAAATTGCCGAGACATTAAACACATTTCTCTGGGTAAAAACAAGGTATGCTTTTGTAAAATCCCTGGAATGGTGCCGTGGGAAAAAACATTTGGTTCGTTATTCCGGCCTTCACCTGATGGGACGACTGGCCATTGTTCAGAAAGCTGCCATGGATGAACTCTTTGAACCATTCTTTGACGTTTTGTCACCTTTGTCAAAAGATCGTAATTTGAAGCTGGTTTTTTACCGATCCTTTATTCTACTGGGAATGAAAAGCAAATCTTTAAATTTAGCTGCCATTGCCTTTGCGGAAGGACTGAAAGAGCTTGATTCTATGACTAGTAAGATATTGAGTGAAATGATATTGACTGAACTTCGCAGCGATTGTGCAAATGATCTTTTTGTTAAGAATATTTAATTGAGGTAAAGATTTGCAGAAGTCTCACTATTTTTGGAACAGTTTTTATAGAGTATGAAGAAGTGCCTAAAGTATTTAAAGTGAACTAGAGTATTTA
>DMFR01000086.1:0-604 GCA_003450125.1 Prolixibacteraceae bacterium
ATGTATTGGGTGAGCCAAATTACCTGGCTTTTACAATATTGATATAAATTTAATAATACAGGAAATCCAATTCCTCCCAATACAATTAAGTTGGCCAGCCATACATGAACACTGTAATTTGTCCGGATACGGACATCATATAAATTATCGGTCAAGGTAGAAAAACCGGCATTACAAAAAGCGGAGATGGAATGAAAAATTGAAAATTTAAGGTTGTCGCTCATCGAACCCAAAGCATTCTTTTCAAGCGACAGGTAAACAAATGTAGCCCCGATAGCTTCAATCAGTAAAGTAATCAGTACAACTTTCATTAAGGATTTCAAAATGGCATCAAAGCTATCTTCACTCAAGTAATCGCGTAACATGGATTGTTCCCGAAAGGTGGCTTTTTCTTTGAAGAAGATGCCAAAAAAACTGGTGATAGTCATCACTCCAATTCCACCAACCTGAATGAGGCCCATGATAATAAATTTCCCCAGGAAGGTGTACCTGGTTCCTGTATCAACTACAGTTAATCCGGTAACACATACCGCACTGGTAGAGGTGAAAAGCGCATCTATAAAATGAATGGGGGAGGTGGTTGCCATGGGCATCATCAATAAAG
>DMFR01000086.1:685-5474 GCA_003450125.1 Prolixibacteraceae bacterium
CATCAATAAAGTGGCTCCTATAAAAATGAAAAAAGCAAAGCTCACCATAAACAATTGTGCAGGGTTCAATATTTTTATCAGCACATTGAGTTCCATTCTGGACAATTCGAGGAAAAACAACAGGAAGGAAAGCATTTGTATGCCAGAGGTTTGATACATGTAGTATTCAAAAGTATCGCCATAGCTCACCACGAATATGGGTATGAAAAACAATACCAGGAAAATACCAATGACAAGTTGTGTGACATATACTTTTCTGTTGGAGGTATTTGCTCTGAAAAAGATAGAACGGACCAAGTATAAAATTCCAATGAAGGAGTATGAAATTCTGAAAAAAAGATTGTAAATGTAGTTGCTGTTATAATCACCCGGTTTGCGAAATCCAATTTCCAGTATTGCCACTATAAAAAGGCAAAACGTAGAAATCAAAAGTATCCAGTTAATGATACTTTTTAAACTTAAAAACTCTTTTTCCCAATTAAATTTCAGAAATGGCAACTTCGAAAGAAACATATATGATCAAAATTTCAACTCAAAAATACTTCAGAAATACGAATGTTTCATCACAATTCATTTTTTATTTCTAAATAACTATTTTTGCGGCGGTAAATAAAATATTGAACGTATTTGTCTAATTATTCAAACACTTGAAAAGGTAGCCACATGGGATTCAGCCGACAGTTTAAATAAAGTAATTTTGCATCAAGTTCCAGAATATTCATACTGAAAACAGATAATTTATCTTCTACGATGTTTATACATATCTCCCGATTTATATTAAAGAATAGGACTTTCCTCATTGTGGTCCTTGCCCTTTGTACCGCTTTTATGGCTTACAAAGGAAAAGACGTCAAACTGTCCTATGAAAATTCCTCTTTATTGCCAGATAAAGATAGTACCAAAATTGAATATCAGAAATTCAAGAACCTTTTCGGAGAGGACGGGAATGTAATTGTCATAGGGGCCATCAATCCAGATATCTTTCAACTTGACCAGTTTAATGCATGGACTGATTTGGCTGGTTCTGTCCGCAAAATTGAAGGTGTACGGGAGGTATTGAATATTACCAGGGCCATCAACCTGGTAAAAAACGATTCAACCCATCAGTTTGATGTCTTCCCCGTTGTAAGGAAAAGGCCTACCTCGCAGGCTGAAGTCGACAGCATTAAGAACCTGATTCTGAACCTTAAAATTTATGAGGGGCTGCTTTATAATTCCAAAACGAAGGCTACCCTGATGACCATCACCCTGGATAAAAAGAAGTTGAATGATATCAGCCGGATTGTCCTGATTGACAATATCGTTAAACAGGTGGAGGCCTATAAGAAGCAGTACAAGGTAGACATTCATTACTCAGGAATTCCCTACATCCGTACCGTGACCATGCAAAAGGTCAAGCATGAACTCTTTCTGTTCATTATTTTGAGTATTGCAGTCGCCGCCTTTATCATGTTCCTGTTTTTCCGATCCCTGAAAGTGGTCTTCAGTTCGTTGTTGGTGGTGGGAATCAGCATTCTCTGGGTATTGGGAACGACCGTCCTTTTTAATTTCAAAATAACCATCCTCACAGGGGTAATCCCCTCGCTGATTGTTATTATTGTCATTGAGAACTGCATTTATATCCTGAACAAATACCATTGGGAATTCAGGAGTCATGGCCATAAGATGCGGGCTTTATCGCAGGTCATCCAACGGATAGGCTTTGCCTCATTAATGACCAATGCCGCCACGGCCCTGGGGTTCGCGGCCTTTATCCTGGTGCCTAACCAGATGTTACGCGAATTCGGAATCGTTACCTCGATCAACATCATGGTTTTGTATGTGCTCAGCATCATCTTGCTGCCCATCATCTTTAGCCTTGTGGCACCGCCAAAGCCTAAACATTTAAAGCACCTTGACAGTAACTTTTTCGGGGCTGTTCTGGATAAAGTCATCTATCTGATCAGTTACCGCCGTAAATTAATTTACAGTATTGCCGCAGGCTTGGTATTGGTGGCCAGTATTGGGTTGTGGATGATGAAAACTTCGGGTAAGATAGTGGATGATTTCAGGGCTGATGATCCGACCTACATTGATCTGAAATTCTTTGAGAATAACTTTGGAGGTGTAATGCCTTTTGAAATATCTGTAGATACAAAGAAGAAGAATGGTGTGCTGACTTATTCCACCATGCAGAAGATCGATAAGTTACAGAAAACAATTAACCAACATCCTGAATTTTCCAAACCTCTTTCCCTGATCGAGGTATTTAAGTTTGCACGCCAGTCATACTATGGAGGCGATTCAAGCAAGTATACGTTGCCAAGTTCATTGGAGAAAAACTTTATATTGAGCTATCTGCCTCAAAATGTTCAGGGTAACGGGGCCAGTCTGTTAAAATCATTTCTTGACAGTACCAAACAAATTACTCGTATTAGTTTTCAGATGGCTGATGTGGGCACCAAGCACATGGATTCACTCATGGCTTCCATCCATCCCCAGGTGGACAGTATTTTTGATCCTGCCAAGTTTAATGTCAAAGTGACCGGAAACAGTGTCGTATATGCCAAAGGAACCAACTTCCTGATCCGAAATCTATTTGAGAGCGTAGGGATTGCCATTCTGCTGATTTCACTCCTGATGGCCCTGTTGTTTTCCTCCTTTCGTATGATTCTGGTATCCATGATTCCCAATATCATACCACTGCTGATAACAGCCGCTATCATGGGATTTGCAGGTATACCCATCAAACCTTCCACCATCATTGTATTCAGTATTGCGCTGGGAATTTCGGTGGACAATGCCATCCAATACCTATCACGTTACCGGCATGAGCTAAAAGTGACTGATGGAAACATCAAGGAGTCTGCACTAAGCGCTCTGCATGAAGCTGGGTTTAGCATGATCTATACCAGTATTGTGCTGGTTCTTGGATTCAGCGTATTCATAGTTTCTGAATTTGGCGGAACTCAGGCCCTGGGCATTCTGATCTCAACAACCCTGCTGATAGCTATGTTTTTTAATATTATGGTGCTACCTTCGCTTTTGCTTTCACTCGATCAACGATTGATGAGTAAGGCATTTACGGAGCCGATCCTTGAGATGTATGATGAAGACGATGAGAATGACACCACTGACTATGATGCTGAATTCCCGGAGGATGCTCTTAGTTCAGAAAATGCGGTATAATTGGGTAACCGCTGTTTCTTGATGGCGGTGATTCAATTACTCAGTTTTTTAATTGAAGCAATAGACTTAACTGAACCAAAATGAAAAAATTAAATCTGCTGTTTTTATTTTTTATCCTGTTTTCAGGATATGTTTCAATGGCCCAGATTGAAACCTTTAAGCTTAAACAATCGCATCAAACCGGCATCTATCACAAAGGCGAAAAGATACGCGTATGGGCTTTTGTGCCCAATGGTGCCAATGATTCCCTGAAAGTTACGGTATTCAGAAATAATAACCAAATCGTTTTAAAGAAAGCTTTTCTTGCTGTCCCTGATTCGGTTCTGATATATGAAGGGACTTCCTCCAAACCTTGTTCCTTTATTGTTGAAGCTCACCTGAAGGACCAGAAGAAGGGCATTGGAATGATTGTTGACCCTCAGGAAATAAAACCAGGCACCAAGATCCCCAAGCGATTTACTGCCTATTGGGACAAAGAAAAGAAGAAACTCAACGCTCTGCCGCTGGAAGTTAAATTTGGCAAGAATGAAAGCACAGACATCGCATTGGTTTGTTTTGATACGGAAATCAACTGTGCCGGTCCAAAATCGGCCAGGGGATATTTTGCAAGGCCTGTAAGGGCTGCTCCCAAATCACTCCCTATTGTCCTGTTGGTGCACGCTGCCGGGGTAAAAGGGTCATGGTGTAAATCAAATCCAACGGAGGCCTTGCGGTATGCAAAAATGGGCAAAGGGACCATGTGTTTCGATCTCAATGCCCATGGAATGCTTGACGGTCAGCCTGACGACTATTACAACGACCTGGAAGCGGGCGAGTTGAAAGATTACTACGTTCAAGGCCTTGAAAACAGGGATCAATTTTATTTCAGGGGAATGTACCTCAGGTTAATGCGAACGCTCAATTTTATTGCCAGTTTACCCGAATGGGATGGAAAACGCATCCTGGTAATTGGCGAAAGTCAAGGGGGAGGGCAAGCCTTGGCTGCAGCTGGTTTGGATCCCAGGGTCAGTGCCGTAGTGGCTACCGTACCGGCCATGTGCGACTGGGGAGGAACTCTTATTGGACGTAAAGGGGGCTGGCCTCAGCCTTTTGAACGGCCTGCAGACATGAAGAAAATGAAAAATACCCTGCCTTATTTTGATACCGCTCATCTGCTGCACAATTCAAAAGCCACCCTTGTAGTGGAAATCGGATTGATCGACAATACCTGCCCCTCAACATCGGTGTATGCAGCCATCAACCAGGCAAAAGGGAAAGTGACTGTTTACCCGGTGCCTTATCGCGAACACAGTTGGCCCACTGAAGCGGATCGTCCCGACTGGGACAAGAATGTGGCAGGGCCAAAAAATGCTTTTATCCTGGATTATCTGAAATAAACTCAGAAAACCGATTCGTTCAATAAATATGAACGAATAAAAATGTAAATACATTTTCCAGAATATATTTTTCCTGACCAGAAGGCCTCCCTTTCTATCTATAGAGCGGGAGGCCTTTAACTTTTATGCCCATTGATTACTGGTTTAACTTGCCGGTAAAATATCTATTGAAACATTTTTATACTCCCATGCAAAAAAGTATTAAAGGCATATCATCTTATCCTTTTCTGATACCTTTCTGATAC
>DMFR01000086.1:5629-10937 GCA_003450125.1 Prolixibacteraceae bacterium
GTAAGGTGAGGTTACAGAAAGGTATCAGATGAGTTACAGATGAGTTACAGATGATAAAAATAAAAAGAGGAGAAAAGGGGAGGAAGAATGGCACTTTGCCCGTCCTACAACTTATGCCCGATGCCTTTATTTCTCTGGCCGACTGTAAGGGGTTGGATATAAACTGGCCTGAAAATCTGGGGAAATGGATGTATACCATTTCTTAACATACAGCAAAAAAAAGCCTTCTTTCATTCTTGTAATTCATTTTTTCGACAATTTTGTTCATTGATTCGAATAATAAACTTTTAGGAGTTTATAAAGTTTATTATTCAGAACCTTTTTCAGAAGAAACAGAAAAATAGAACATGAACAGAAAACATCTCTCAGGGGGAACATGCGTCAGCCGCAAAATCCCCCTGTTAATAATGCTGCTATTTATATTTATCAATGGGTTTTCCCAGCCAACTATCGTGCGGGGGAAGGTCACCGATCAGGACACAGGGCAACCGGTTCCCTTCATCAATGTTGTTTTTAAAAATACCACCATCGGAGCCAAAACCGATACCCTGGGACTCTTTCAGATCATCAGCAAAGAGAGGGTTGATTCTGTTAAATTTTCATCCATTGGTTACATCAGCAAGACCATTGGAATTAGGCCGACAACGACTACTGAACTGGTGGTAAAGTTAAAAGCAGACCTGATTAGGATTTCAGAGGTAAAAGTAAAGCCTGATTATGGGCCGGAAAGGCGGATTCTGAAAGAAATGACCGATCATAAAGATCAGAATAATCCCTCGAAGTTCCCCCGCTATTCGTATCGGAAATATACCAAATGGGAATATCATCTTCGGAATGTGGGTGATAAAATGATCAATTCAAAGGCATTCAGAAAGGACCAATCCTTGTTTAAAACAGACAGCGACAGCTCCAGATATCTGCCTATTTATTTTTCCGAACAACTGGTATTCAACGAATTTCAGCGAAATCCAAGCAGGCAGAAATCTACTGTCCTGGCCGATAAAACTTCAGGGGTGGGGGTTTTGGACGAATACGAAATCTCGGGTTATACGAGTGCTCTGGACATTGAGGTGAACTTTTACGATAATTTCATCAACCTGTTCTCCCAAAACTTTGTTAGCCCATTGGCTGACAACGGATGGTTTTATTATAAGTATTTTCTGACCGACAGTACCGTTTACAAGGATCGGAAGGAGTATACGATCCGTTTTATTCCCCGAAGGGCTGGCGACAAGGTTTTTAAAGGCTATATGATCACCGAAAACAAGAGCTGGTCGCTGGTTGAAATTGATGGGGCATTGTCAAATACTAGCTATCTGAATTTCCTGAAAAGCATGCGTTTAAAAAGCAATTATCAGTTGGTAAACGATTCGGTACCTTTTTTCAGGAGAAATCAAATTGACGCCATTTTCAATTATGTCCCTTTAAAAAATAACCCTTCTAAGAAGCCGATCAGCCTGTTTTTTACCCAGTCATCACTGATTGATAGTGTGACAGTCAATCAAAAGGAAAATGTTAAACTTTCAACAGGGACCGGGAAATATGAAACGGTCAAGCTTCCCGGAGCCACAGAACGCGATGAAAACTATTGGCAATCACACCGGCTGGAGGATCTTAACCTGCGGGAAAATGATGTTACCGCTACCATTGATTCGGTCAACAGGATTGGAACAGTCAAATTTGTAGACAACCTGGCCCGTATGGTCATGACGGGGTACTATGACCTAGGGAAATTTGAATTTGGGCCCTATCCTGTTACCATTTCTTCCAACAAAGTGGAAGGCTTGCATTTGTTTGCAGGAGCCCGTACAAGCAGTGAAATCAGTACGCATTATATGCTTTGGGGAGGAGTAGGCTATGGCTTTTTGAATAAGAAAGTGAATGGCATGGCAGGTTTTGGATACAAGTTTCCAACCATTCACCGACAGGTATCCTTAATTTCGTATGATGATAAAATTATCCGTTCAGGTGAAAATGAAAAGATTCTGTACCTCTATGAGAATGCCCTTTCACCAACGGAAAATAACATCATTTCACAGATTTTTAAACGCGATGAACTCGATGAGCTTTTCAGGGAACAAAAGCTCGCTGCATCCTATGAATATGAATGGCACCCGGGCCTGCTGAATAAAATAAGCGCCAAATATTTCAGGCATTATTCACCCACGTTTTATCCTTTTCTATTGGCAGGAAGTCCGGTAGACCATGTATCGGCTATTGATTTTAACATCGACACCCGCTTTTCGTGGAAAGAGAAGGTAATAGATGATAAATTCCTAAGGGTCTATATGGCGACCAATTATCCCATCATTCATCTATCTTGGGGAGGGGGCAAGGTTTTTTATTCAGGAAAGGAAAACTATTACGGACACATTTTCAGTACCATCGAACAATACCTGAGAATGGGTCAGACAGGCCTAAATTACGCATTTGAGGGCGGAATGTATTTTGGTAAGCTTCCATATACCATGCTTGATATTCCCCGTGGAAACGAAACGTATGGCCTCTATTCTTATGACTTCAACATGCTGAACTTTATGGAGTATGTTCATGACAAATATTTGCATGCTTACCTGGAATACCATCTCAACGGATTTGTGTTTAATCGTCTGCCATTGTTGAAGAAAACAGGATTAAGGGAAGTGCTCTCTGCAAAGGGGATGATTGGTTCTATAAGCGATAAGCATCAGCAAATTGTTGAATTTCCAAGGGGGGTAACCAAAATGAACAATCCTTATATTGAACTGGGAGCAGGTGTTGAAAACATATTCCGTTTATTTAGGGTAGAGGCCATCTGGAGAGTTACTCCAAAATCTGTTCTTGGTGCTCCAACCTTTGGTTTGAGAGCTAAGTTTGAGATTAAGCTTTAGAAGAAGAATTATAAAATAAAGAAGCCTCTCTGGAATTGATCAGAGAGGCTTCTTCTATTTTACGATTACAGGTTTATAAACCGAGAATCGATTATTTACTTTGCATTTAGTAATTTTTGTTCCTCTACCTGAGCATCAATTACAGCAATGGTGACCATATTCAGGATATCACGAACCGAACTTTCCACATTCAGGATATGGATTGGTTTGGTTAGTCCCATTTGGATTGGTCCGATGGTTTCACACATTCCCATTTCCAGCATCATCTTATGGGCTATACTTGATGAACTGAGATTGGGGAAAATAAGTGTATTTACGTTCATTCCGTCAATCTTCGAGAAAGGGAATTTATCATGACGCATTTCTTTGTCAAGGGCAAAATTCACCTGCATTTCTCCATCAATCATCATTTCGGGATTGTTCTTGTGCAGATAATCTACTGCATCATGCACCATGGCTGGACTACCTACATTTCGTTCTCCAAAATTGGAATAGGAAAGCATGGCCATCACAGGCTTGGTATTGAAAAGTTTGACAGCGTCATGGGTCAGCTTGGAAATATCAATCAGCGTTTCTTTCGAAGGATGGTTGTTGACCATGGTATCGGCAAAGAAGTAAGTTCCAAGTTTGGAAGTTACAATATTCATTCCGCCGATATGGCTCAAGCCATCACGCATACCAACAATTTCGATGGCCGGAATAATGGCATCCTGAAATTTGGTATATACTCCAGTGATAAATGCATCGGCATCGCCTGCCTCAACCATCATCATTCCAAAATAATTGCGGTCGAACATCTTTTCGTAAGCCTCATTATAGGTCATCCCTTCGCGTTGACGCTTGGCAGTAAGCATCTTGGCATATCTCTTACGGGTAGGTTCTTCACGGTCATGACGCAGATTGACGATTTCAACCCCGTCAAGTTCAATGTTATGCTTGCGGAACCGTTTCTCAAGTATTTCCTCATTTCCCAAAAGAATAGGGATGCAAATACCTTCAGTACGGGCTACCTGTGCGGCTTTTAGCATGTTGATATGGTTGGCTTCGGCAAATACTACCCGTTTAGGATTTTCTTTGGCCTTTTCAGTCAACCCACGGATTAGTTTGTTGTCAAGTCCCATTCGCTGACGTAATTCTTCGGCATATTTGTTCCAATCCAGGATTGGTTTGCGGGCGATACCGCTTTCCATGGCAGCTTTTGCTACTGCAGGGGCAACCGTAACGAGCAACCGTGGGTCTAATGGTTTTGGAATAATATACTGACGTCCGAAACTAAGGTGGGTGGTGTTATATGCAGCTGTAACAACTTCCGGAACAGGCTTCTTAGCCAACTCGGCAATAGCACGTACAGCAGCTACTTTCATTTCTTCGTTAATACCGGTTGACCTTACATCTAGTGCACCTCTGAATATATAAGGAAATCCAAGTACATTGTTTACCTGATTAGGATGATCACTCCGGCCTGTGGCAAAGATCAAATCAGGACGTGATTCAATCGCAAGGGCATACGAGATTTCAGGATTAGGATTGGCCAATGCAAATACGATTGGGTTTTCAGCCATACTTTTAACCATATCCTGAGTTAGAATATCGGCCACTGAAAGACCAAGGAAAACATCGGCACCATTGAGCGCTTCAGCAAGGGTGTTGCAGGGAAGCTCGGTTGCAAATGGTTTCTTGCGGCTGTTCAGGTCAGTGCGGCGTACTGAAATTACACCCTTACTGTCCACCATGACCAGCTTTTTAGGATCAGCTCCCAGTCGGATGTATAACAATGAACAGGCTGATGCAGAAGCTCCAGCGCCATTGACTACAATTCTGACATCTCCTATTTTCTTTCCAACCAATTCCAAGGCATTCAGTAATCCTGCTCCGGAGATAATGGCAGTTCCATGCTGGTCATCGTGCATAATTGGAATATCCAGGGCGTCTTTCAGTTTTTCTTCTATTTCAAAACATTCAGGCGCTTTAATATCTTCCAGATTGATACCCCCAAAAGTACAGGAAATGGCTTTTACCACTTCAATGAATTTGGCCGGATCTTTTTCATCCACTTCAATATCGAATACATCGATGTCTGCAAATATTTTAAACAGCAGTCCTTTACCTTCCATCACCGGTTTACCGGCCAGAGCACCGATATCGCCCAAGCCAAGTACTGCAGTACCATTTGAGATAACAGCTACCAGATTTCCTTTGGCGGTATAATCATAGGCCAGCTGCAAATCTTTTTCAATTTCTAGGCAAGGAATAGCAACTCCCGGTGAATAGGCCAATGATAAGTCGCGTTGTGTACTGTAAGGTTTTGTCGGTATTACCTGTATCTTGCCTGGTCTTCCCTCCTTGTGGTAATTTAATGCATCGGTTCGTAATGCATCATTCCGTTTTGATTCTTCCATTCGTCTTTTTAATAATATTGGTTAAATATTTAGTTTGTA
>DMFR01000086.1:11103-31316 GCA_003450125.1 Prolixibacteraceae bacterium
ATTGGTTAAATATTTAGTTTGTACGCTTTGTTTAAATCGCAATGCGTATTGGGTTTTTGCCTCCTACGCATTGTTTGTCCTTCAAGCGATTCTATCTTTGGTCTTTCCTCTTTCAATAAGGACTAAACCGGAGCGAAAATATCCACAAATCTTTCTAATTGTTATCAATGGAATGAAAATGTTAGAAAATAATAACATTGAAAGGATTAAGGCCACGGCGAAAAGTCAATTTTATGGAAGGATTTAAAGTTCAAAGTTTAAGCTTTAAAGTTGTGTGCCGATCTGGAGGCAACTTTCCTGTCTCGCCGATAAAGGGAAAGTTTAAAGTTATGGGGTGGATAACCTTTGAGTGGCACTCAACTTTAAACTTTAAACTTGGAACTTTAAACATTAAACTTTTTTACTTTTGTCCTATGATCGTATTTCCCAATGCCAAAATAAATATCGGGCTAAATATTATAGCGAAACGACCAGATGGGTTTCATAATCTTGAAACCATATTCCTCCCTGTGGGTTGGCGCGATGCCTTGGAATATGTTGTTGGTAATGAGGTTCATTTTTCATCCAGTGGTATTCCTATTTCAGGTGATCCGGAGTCGAACCTGGTCATGAAAGCTTATCGGTTGTTGCAAAAGGATTTCGATTTGCCGTCTTTAAAGATTCATTTGCACAAACAGATACCATTTGGTGCCGGATTGGGTGGCGGCTCCTCTGATGCTGCTTTTATGCTCACTATGTTGAACCGGCAGTTCGGACTGAACCTTTCCAAAGAAGAATTGGAGCTTTATGCAGCACAACTGGGAAGTGATTGTGCATTTTTTATCCGCAATTCTCCTGTTTTTGCTTCCGGAAGAGGCGAAATCATGGAACCTGTACAACTTGTTCTTAACGATTGGTTCATATTGCTTGTCAAACCACCGGTCGAAGTTTCAACAGTCAGAGCCTTTCAATTGATAGTTCCTGAGACACCAAAAAAATCATTGAAATCATTGATCCAACTTCCTGTTCAGGAGTGGAAGGATAAAGTGGTGAATCAATTTGAATCCTCTGTCTTTCAGTTGTATCCAGAGATTGGAGAATTGAAACAGCGACTCTATAATCTGGGAGCGGCCTATGCTTCCATGTCAGGTAGCGGATCATGCGTTTTTGGACTTTTTCAACAACTTCCAGAGAAATGGGAAAGCCAATTTTCTGCATCTTTCTTAACATTCAGCCAAAAACTATCAATCCTTTAATATTTAATTAAGAAAGGTTTGTCTTTTATTTAACTGTTTATCCTGTACCTTTTTGTCTTTTCACGAGTCTTAATAGTGAAAACAAAATAAAAAGAAAAGAACCAGGATGGACCTGGGAAACAATTAAAAGACGAATTATGAAAACGAACATTAGAACATTTATTGCAATGGCGGCACTGGGGTTATTTGGCCTGGCCAACATCAATGCAACCACCGACAACAAAAGAGAAGTCAATGCGAATGTTGTTGCAGCTAAAGAGGAAAGTTTGACCAATGAGTTAGGGATGTTTGGCGATATCTACAAAACGATCAAATCCCAGAATGAAACCATGGAAGCTGAAAATGAATTGAACACTGAAACAACCATGACTGAAGAAAGAAGTTTTTTCAATGTAGCTGATGCAGTTACTGCCTCAGGAGTGCGTAAGGAAATCGAAAAGTATTCCAACAAGCAGGTTGCTTTAGAGGAAATCAGAAACCGGAAATAATTCACTTAATCTGCCAATCAAAATGATAGAAAATTTCCAAGAGGGGATTAACCCTCATACGACTTATTCCGGTGATAACTAAAAGAGCTGTTCCAATTGGACCAGCTCTTTTTGATTTTATTCAAACCCTTACAAGTGTAATTAAACCACCACCTTTTTGCCCTTGTTGAATTTGGACTTTTTGATCGACTCTTTACGTGATAACAGCATCGGAATAGCCACCCCCGTGCCCAGGGAGATGAGGATAAACATCATTTTCGCTCCGTTGTTGACCGTTTCTATCAATGTTTGCAGGTAAGCATCCGTGTTTTCAATGGCAGTCAATGCAATGAGTCCCAGCATCATCTTATAGGCAAAGAAACCCGGAACCATGGGAATTACTGAGGGAATAGAAAATACAAGTGGTGGACTTTTACGCAAGTGAGCCATCTGAATGCTAATGATTCCTATTATCGTTGCTCCAAGGAAGGAGCCAAATACAATGCCCAATTCAAAATGTATGGCTGAGAATTTGATCAACCCCCCTATGGCTCCCATACCCCATATGGCAAAGATCGTCCGCCGTGGAACATTAAACAGGATGGCAAACCCTATGGCTGCTATTCCTGCCCATATACTTTTCGTAATTATATCTAGTAATATCATCTTAGAAGTTTAAAATCATTTTGACTGCGAAAAGACCCATTGCAATTGAAAAGGCAATCATTAAACCGTTCATGGCACGTACTATGCCGTTTTGGATATTTCCATCCATCAGGTCGGTAACCGAATTGATCAGAGGGACTCCAGGAACCAGAAAGAGCACTGAGGTAGCAAATGCCTTGTCGGGCTGAAGTCCAATGTGGTAATGTTCAGCCAATCCTGCAATTAATGAGGCTGCGAGGGAGGCAAAGAATACACAGAGATAAGGATTGAATTTCTTCTTGATGGCTTCCTGCCTTACAAACAATCCGGCAACTGTGGCTATGAAAGCTACCACCATTTCAATACTTCCTCCACCAAAGATATTACAGAAAGCTGAACCTGCCAAACCAACAGTACCCAACACCACCAACCGTGGATAGTGGGGCAGTGTCTTTAGCCTTTGCAGCTCTTCCGATATCTGGGTCACCGTCCAGTTCTGTTCCATCACATTCCAGCTTAGATGACTGATGCCACTCACAATCCTGAAATTCACCCCATGTGGAGAGATCCGTTTCAGCCGACTGAAGAAATGCTGTTGGTCTTTTTCAATGATCGTAAGCATCAGCGCCCTTTGGGTAATCAATAGTTCAATGCCGTAGCCCAGTCCTTTGGCCGTGCGCTCCATGGTAAGCCTGGTTCTATTTGTACTGGCGCCTGAACTCATGAGCAATGCCCCTATTTCAAGCAGAATATTGCCTACTGATTGTGCATCTTCTTTTAATATCTTCATTTACAATGTTCTTGTTGTGTTATCAAAGCTAAAGCAAAAATAGTTGTTTCATTTTTTTGTCAGCTATCCCTGCCTCTTTTAATACCCCTATTTAATCGAAAAATTCACATTCGATTGGAAGCTTTCTTAAAAGTCAAAAAATGGAATTAAACACTCAGACACAAAGTCACCAAGGAATTCACCACAGATTACTCAAATGAACACAGATTAATAAAATAAGAATAATCTGTGTTCATTTGAGTAATCTGTGGTGAATTCCTTGGTGACTTTGTGTCTGAGTGTTTAATTCTAAAAAACCTTCTTATATCATTACCCGGTCGTCCTTACTCATTAAACCTAAAAGGACTGAGCTTGTTATAAGCTATCAAAACAAAGTCTGGTATGCCTAAAGGAGAAGAATATCTTAAAACCACCCTTGAACTTGCGGAAGTGACAATAACCGGAAATGAGGAAATATCCCCAGGAGTGTATCTTCTTTCCTGGGCGCGTTCCCATGACTTCCATCCAGGGATGGTGGTGAAGGTGACTGATGACCCTGTGCTTCCTCCCAGGATTTATAGTATTTGCAGCGGAAATGATGAAGAAGACATCAGGGTTCTGTTTAATATCAAGGAGGATGGCATCCTGACCCCTCGTTTGGCTGGGCTTATTCCCGGTATGAAGATTTGGGTATCCAAACCTTATGGTAGTTTCAAAGACAATCAGACACCGGCCTGGTGGATCGCTACAGGAACAGGGATTGCACCTTTTTACAGCATGTTCCGCTCAGGAATTTCTGAAAACAAAACACTCATTCACGGTGTCCGTAACCTTAGCCAGTTCTATTTTGAAGATGAACTTGAATGGGCCATGGGCCAGAGATATGTCCGTTGCTGCGCCCATGAACAGTCATGCAATGTCTTTCCCGGACGGGTTACCCAATATCTGGAAGAAATAAATGATCTTCCGACCAATATTAACTATTATCTTTGTGGCAAGGCTTTGATGGTGGTCGAAGTGCGTGATTTGCTTATTGCAAAAGGCGTTCCGTATGAAAACATCTTGGCTGAAATCTATTTTTAAGTCAATAAAGTCATGAAATTATGCCACAAAGACTCTAAGACACTAAGTTATACAAAAAAATGCCCTCTTTAATGTAACTTTGTGTCCTAGTGTCTTTGTGGCAGAAATGAAAATAAACAAATGAAAACAGCTCTTTTTGGAAAAACACTCAATGAACTGACCGCTTTGGCCCTTGAACTTGGATTGCCAAAGTTCACCGGTAAGCAAATGGCCGAATGGCTGTATCAGAAAGATATTGCCTCCATTGAAGAAATGACCAATCTTTCTAAAAAAGCAAGGGAGCTGTTGAGTGACAACTATGAATTCGGGCTGGTTGATTCCACCAAAGTTCAGGAAAGCGTTGATGGAACCAAGAAATACCTTTTCCCCACGGCACAGGGAAAGTTTATTGAAACAGCCATGATTCCAGATGACGACCGTAAAACAGTGTGTGTCTCGTCACAGGTGGGCTGTAAAATGGGTTGTCTGTTCTGCATGACTGGCAAGCAAGGTTTCCAGGGACAGTTAACTGCCGGTGAAATTGTGAACCAGATCCGTAATATTCCTGAAAGGCATGAGATCACCAACATCGTTTACATGGGAATGGGTGAACCTTTTGACAACCTGCAAGAAGTGTTGAAAAGCCTTGAAATCCTCACTTCAGATTGGGGCTTTGCCATGAGTCCCCGCCGCATAACCGTTTCAACCATAGGAATCGTTCCCGGTATGCTGACCTTCCTTCAAAATTCGGAAGCACACCTGGCCGTAAGTATGCACACTCCCTTTGACGATGAACGCGAAAAACTAATGCCCGTGCAGATTGCCT
The DNA here is from genome assembly GCA_003450125.1 of Prolixibacteraceae bacterium. Taxonomy (GTDB): domain Bacteria; phylum Bacteroidota; class Bacteroidia; order Bacteroidales; family Prolixibacteraceae; genus Aquipluma. Next base: position 16,108 of record DMFR01000086.1, read on the forward strand.
ATCCTCTTTCGGAAGTCATTCGTGAAATCAAAAGCTGGGACTTTGGCCGCCAACGAAGAATATCATTCGAATACATTGTCTTCAAAGGACTCAATGATTCACCCCGCCATGTTCGTGAACTGGTGCAAATCCTCAATGGCATCAAGTGCCGCATCAACCTGATCCGTTTCCATCCCATTCCGGGCACCCCGCTCGAAGGGACAGACGAAAATACCCTCCAGAAGTTCAAGGAGCAGCTGAACGACAAAGGTATTCTAACCACTATCCGTGCCTCACGTGGACTGGATATCTACGCCGCTTGCGGGTTGCTGTCCACCAAGGAGATAGTGGGAAAAGAGCAAAGTTAAATTTGGTCTAATCTACTGTTCGTGATATGCGGGCTCTTCCGCCGTTACCGGATCAATAATTGTCGAAACCTCGCTTACGGAATTTGCCGGAAATCCTCCCTGCCTGGCATGTTCTCGAATCATTTCTTCATTGGGTGCGATGTAAACACAATAGATTTTATCCTGTGCTACATAGCTGTGAATCCATTGAATTTCCGGCCCCATATTTCTCAATACATTACAGGAAGTTTCAGCAATTCCTTTCAAATCTTTAGAAGTCATTTTTCCAGCTCCTGGTATTTCCCTCTCAATTACATATTTTGGCATAACATTTAGTTTTAAGGTTCCTACTCGTTTGGCTTTTCAGTTTCGCCCCGTTTTTTTCAAGTGGTCACTGGACTCCACCTTTCCTGTTGGATAAATCCAATTTCTTATCACCTATTAAAATTAAGCAATATATCAGCTAATTACAAAATATTGTATCAGAAAAACAGCTCATTTGGAAAATATTACCGGGAATTGTGAAATGTATTTTATCCAACTGATTCTTTACATCCAATACCCTGTCATTATTGTACCCTCCCTATACCCTCTTATTCCTTTCTGTAAGCTTTCTGTAATGTATCTGTAATGTATCTGTAATCTTTAATACAGATACATTACAGATATATTACAGAAAGCTTACAGAAAGGAATAAGAGGGTAGGACTGAGGTATGACCCGAATAAGAACTTTATTTAATGAGATACCCCGCTGAAAGGTGCACAGGAGTGTAAAAGAGATAAGAAATAGATAAGTTTTGGATCGGTGTGATTCAGAATTGGATTGAATTGCAATGATTAATAAAAGAATTGATGGCTCAAACGGGTCATATCCTCAAATAATTCTGAAATTGAAGAGCTATTAATTTCGTAAATGGTATATAAATGTATACCATTGTGCTATTAACAAATCTTTCCAAGCCAATACTATTTCATGGAAGCAGGGAGATGAGGGAGCCTTTAGTAAAGAAAATATCCAAGAGTATGAGATTGAAAAAATAGAGATATGGAAAAATTAATTATTCAAATTGGGGCAAGTACCGACTTTTTTGACGGTTTTGCCTTAAACTGCGAAGACATTTATGGGGGGGGCGAAACACTGGAAGCCTGCAAAGACAATATACTGGAAGGGTTGCGTTTATTGCAGCAGAGCAGACCTGTGAGCGATTGGCCTGAAATACTGAAGGGTGATTATGAAATTGAATTCAGATACGACGTTCAAAGTATTTTAAGCTACTACGCTAGTGTATTCACCAAACCGGCCCTTGAACGACTCACTGGGATTAATCAAAAACAACTTCATCATTATGCAACAGGCCTAAAAAAGCCACGCGAACAACAGAAGAAAAAAATAGAATCAGCCTTGCATCGCCTGGGCAGTGAGTTGATGTCTGTCCACTTGGTTTGAAACGAAAAGTGCCTAAAGTATTTAGAGTGAACTAAAGTGCCTAAAGTACTCAAGGCACCCCGGGCACTTTAAATACTTTAGGCACTTTAAATACTCTAGTTCACTTTAAGTACTTTGTCTACTCCCAAATGGATTTCATGGGGTAAACTTCCAGTTTTTTAATCTCCAGTTCGCCGCCGGTATTGTAAAGATAGATCCCTTCCGACTTTTCTTTGGCCGTATAGGTTGAAGTTAATACCGCCTTACCGTCGTTGGCAAATATTTCGATCGAGGAGCGGTCTACCAAAATGTCCAGTTTGATCTCCCCGTTCACGGGCATTACAACGGTGGCTTGCCCCAGGCAATTGAGGGAGTTAGAACTTGTGGTGTAGGTGATCTCGCCCCCGTTCTTCTCCTTGTCCATGCGCACCATAAAGCCAAAGCTGTCACAGGTTTTGATGTTGAAGGTTCCGATGATGTGAAAGCAATCTCCTTTCAGGCCGTGCAAAAGGTTTTTCTGGATACCGGGGATCAGGTTTTTATTTTCCCATACTTCTCCTTTGCCATGCAGCAGAGCAATTTCTTTGACCGGTTTACGGGTCAGTTTTATGCCCTCCACATATTTGGTGAGCGACAATTCGCAGGGGAAAGTCATTTGTCCGCAGAACGGCATATCAGGATATTCGCCGCCTTTCATCCAGGCTATCTGGATGGTTCTTCCGTCGGATGGGGGGATGTTGCTCCAGGTTTGAGTGGCATAATAGTTTTTGCCATAATCACTCCAAAGCTTACCAGTTTCAGCGATGAATTTTTCCCCATCAAAAAGGCCGATCACATAGCTGCCATCGCCATCAAAAAGCACCCATTTTTTATCGTCAGGCCTTCTGTTCACCGACAATTCAACCAGGTCAGGGCATTCAAAAAATCCGGCTACATGGTTTCTAAATTCCCAGTTGATCAGGTTTTTGGAGGTGTAGAAGGAAACGCCCCTCAGTTTGTCATTGTTATTTGGCCGGCGGTAGATTACCATCACATATTGTTGACTTGGAGAGTGCCAGAAGACTTTGGGATCGCGGGCATCGTCCGATTCATCGAAGGGGATCAAGGGGTTCTTTTCATATTTTAGCCACGTACGACCTTTGTCGTTGCTGTAGGCCAGGCGTTGACCCATGCCCTTGCTGGTATAGAATAAAAGCAGTGTTTTTTCTTCCCCTTTTTGCAGGCCTGTCAGGTTATTCTCATCCACGAGTCCTGAACCTGACCAGGCAGTTCCCAATTCCTTGTCTTTGGAATCATTATCGGGAGTCAGGGCAATGGGGAGGTTTTGCCAATGTACCAGGTCGGTGCTCACGGCATGACCCCAGTGCATAAAGCCCCATTCCTTGCCAAAGGGATTGTACTGGTAGAAAAGATGGTATTCGCCCTTGTAATACACCAGTCCGTTGGGATCGTTCATCCAGTTTTTTTCAGGCGAAAAATGGAACTGAGGCCGCTGTAACTCATCGTACGGTTTGACTGGTTTACTTGCTATGACTGCCAAAGAGGCTGAAAAAAAAAGTAAGATAAAAATAGGAATCTTCATGGTTCGTTTGTTTATACGAAAGTGAAACAGACAAATATAGATTAAATATTGTAAATGTTTCTGCTACTTTTGATTTCAGATTCTTTTGAATAAGCGGCTTTTTTTTAATGGAAAGATTACCTTTGATAATTCAATGGTTGTCAATTCAATCCGTAAAAAGCCGTCTTCAATATATCGCATTAAAAGATTTGGAAAATGAAGGGAAGATTAATTTTGCTGCTGTTAATGGGTATGGCTATGGCTGGATTTGCCCAGAACGGATGGAAAAAGGAGAAAATTAAAATGCCTTTTTCTGTCTGTTACGCTTCCAATGAATCTTATTCAACCTATGTAGGTCCCCCTCGAGAATACTATGAACGTTTAAAATCGGCCTCCATCTTAAAGGCAGATATAGAAGTGACCTATGTGGGTTTTCCCGCTGAAGCACAGCAAGCCTTTCAGTATGCGGTGGACATCTGGAAAAACCTGGTCTTTTCCCCTGTTCCTATCCGTCTGAAGGCCACCTGGACCAGCCTTGCCAAAGGGGTTCTGGGTAGTTGCGGACCCTCAGGGTACTATAAGAATTTCAATTCAACCGAAAAGTGGAATGTCTATTATCCCGTTGCATTGGTTGAAAAAATGACCGGCGAGCAGATTACTTCAACGGGAGAATATGAAATGGAGGCCAATTTCAACAAGGACTTTGGCAATTGGTATTTCGGAACGGACGGGGCGACCCCTGCAAGGCAATATGACTTTGTTTCGGTTGTTTTGCATGAACTGACCCACGGGCTTGGCTTCACCGGTTTGTTTTATTCCACCAATGGAAAAGGGGCCTACAATTATGGAGGCGATAGTTTAGGCGGGATCTTTGATCAGTATGTGATCAATCAATCGGGTCAAAAGCTGGTCAATAAGAGCTTGTTCCCAGATCCATCGATTGCCTTGAATTTGCAAATGACTTCGGGTTGGCTGTCCTTTAATACCAAGCTGACAGGAGGTGCATTGCCCAGGCTTTATGCACCAGCGACCTGGAATGAGGGCTCCAGTATGTATCACCTGGATGATGCCACCTACCCGGCAGGAGATCCCAATTCACTGATGACGCCCTTTACCGGCATGGGGGAGGCCATTCACAGTCCGGGGCCCGCTACCCTTGCCATCATGTATGAAATCGGCTGGAGAACCACTACCATTAAGCACCAGCCTTTGAAAGACATCGAAGTTGCGGCGCCCATTGCCTTCAATGCAACCATTGAGAGCGATTATCCACTGGATTCATCGAAGTTGTATCTGGTATATTCGACCAACCGGTTTGTAAAGAAAGATTCGCTGTTATTAAAGAAAACCGCTGTTGGGGGTAATTTTACAGCCCAGCCTGCCCAATTTAAAAGTGGTGAGGTTGATTATTTCTTCTCGGCTACCGATATTAACCAACGGCGATTTGTCTATCCCTCGAATGCCCCGGCCAGGTATCTTCACTTTAAAATTGGTCTGGATACTGAAGCTCCGGTCGTTATACACGAACCCATCAAATACATGCTTTCTTCCAATCCCACGGCAATGATTGAAGCTGGAGTAACCGATAACCTGGGAGTCAAATCAGTTCGGATTGATTATTTTATCAACGGAGGGTTGATTCAACAAATTCCTTTGGCCAATACGGCTACTGATGTCTATTCAGGGAATTTTGTTTTTCCTGCCGGAACGGTGAAGGGGGGCGACAAGATCAGTTACCGCATTGTGGCAACCGATGCCTCTTCGCAAAGCAATGTGGGCAGAAGTCCTCTTACGGGTTATTATACTTTCATCGTTGAAAAGATCCAACTGGCGGCAGAGAAATATGTCAATAATTTCAATGCGACGACCGATGATTTTATAGGCTCCGACTTCAGTGTTGCAACACCTACTGGATTTGACTCTCCTGGGTTGAATTCACCCCATCCATACCCTAGTCCGGATGCTGATAACATGCATCTTAACCTCACTACCACACTGAGATATCCCATTGTTTTGAAGTCAGGTGGAAAGATGAAATACGATGAAATTGTACTGGTTGAACCGGGTGACTCGGGTTCCGTTTTCGGGGATGAGAATTTCTTTGATTACGTGATTGTTGAAGGTTCAATTGACGGCGGCGGCAGCTGGAAACCATTGACCAATGGGTATGACAGCAATTTGCATGATTCGTGGTATAAATTGTTTACCGGTTCTATTTCCAGCAACAACAGTACGGCCGTACCCACCAAGGATTTGTATGTGAACCATGAGATTGGATTGCTGGCCAATGGTAATTTCGTTGCCGGGGATACCATCCTGGTAAGGTTCCGACTGTATTCTGATCCCTATTCACACGGCTGGGGATGGATCATCGATAACCTGAACATCCAAGACTTTGTATCGGATTCCAATTTGATCGCCATTTCATCTGGAGATGTTACCTTCTATCCCAATCCTGCCTCGGGAAGGGTAAACGTTCGGTTTCAGACTAAAAATATATTGGGGAAAATTGTCTTGAAGGCTTACAATGCTTCGGGGCTGTTGGTATACAGCCGGCAGTTGGTCGTTGGCGCCAATACCTTTCAAACCGATATTGATGTCAGCAGGTTCAGCCATGGATTGTACTTGTTTTCTGTTGAACCAGAAAAGGGAAGGGTGGTTAATCGCAAAATACTAATTCAGTAATAGGAGAATTCTGAATACAATTGACACTGATGTTTGGGAGCTTTGAGCATGGAGAACTAAACAGGCCTTGAGGAGCTGGAAGCTAATTCATGTAATTGATATTTTATGTAATACGTTTTTTTTACTAAATTTGTAAAAAGAAGAAATATGTTGAGTGAATTAGTTAAGAAAGAGATTATTGAAAATTTACGCACCATCGACCCTGTAAAGGTAATCCTCTTTGGAAGTTATGCTTATGGTATACCGAATCAGGATAGTGACATCGATCTCTATGTCGTAACGAAAGAGGATTTTATACCTGAGAGCTTTGAGGAAAATCTTCAGATCAAGAAGAAAGTCTATATGGCGCTGAGTGATATTAGAAAAAAATATGCTTCAGATATTCTGGTTCATACACTTCCAGTTCACCAAAAATTTATAGAATTAGGAAGTTCATTTTCCAAGGAAATCATGCAAAAAGGTATCGTTTTAATTTAATAAACCATGAAGCAGATAACCCATGATTGGCTCGAAGCTGCTGGTTTAGATATTGAAACCATAGAATATCTTTTGCAAAATGAAAGATTAACAGGCCAAGTTGCATTTCACTCACAGCAAGCCATCGAGAAATCTTTGAAAGCGTTAATGGAAGAAAAAGGAGAAAGAATTCCGAGGATTCATTCTTTAAGTAAATTATTCGATTTATGCTCTACTCTCATTGATTTCCAATTTGATGAAACGCTTGTTATAGCACTGGACAGTTTGTATATTGAATCGCGATATCCAGGCGAATTTGGATTACTGCCTGAAGGTAAGCCCACTCAAAAGCAGGCACAATTATTCTACGATTTTGCTAAAGATGTATACAAAACAATAAAATACCATCTTGAAAATAAGAAACATTAATCTATTACCAACGCTGTTCCAATGATAGTTCCCCAGGGTAGGTTACATTAATTATTTGTTAATAGGTAAGTTTCAGTAAATTAATACTTTAATATCTGAATTGGATACGGGGAAGTTATTTTACGGGTTCAGAATACGGATTTTAAATAAATAGCCTATATTTGTTGTCAAATTGTAAGCAAAATGAAACTATTCAGTAACAACAGTTTTTATTATTGGTTTTATTACTTCTGTTCTCATATCGGGATCGGCAGGTAATCTATTGTTGTTACAAAAGATATTCTACGAAAGGGTCCCGTGTTACACGAGGCCCTTTTTTATTTAAATTTACTAATATGAAACTTGCAGTAATTGGTTTGGGACTTATTGGGGGATCAATGGCCATTGACCTTCGCAAAGCTGGATTTGCCACTGAGATTATGGGAGTGGATATCAATCCTGATAATGCTCAGGAAGCCTACCGACTGGGAATCATTGATCGGATTGAGACCCTTGAGAGTGCAGTTCCAATGGCTGATATGGTGCTCATTGCCATCCCCGTGGACAAAGTTCTGGATTCACTCATACGGGTGCTTGACCTTGTTTCAGACCAAACAACGGTCATTGATGTAGGATCAACCAAAAAAGTAATTGGCAGTGCTGTGGACAATCATCCCAAGCGCAGAAATTACATTTCAGCCCATCCCATGTCGGGAACCGAGAACTCAGGACCTTCGGCTGCCCTTGAAGGACTTTTCGAAGGCAAGATCAACATTATTTGCGACCAGGAAAAGTGCGGACCTCAACACCTGGCCTTTGCAGAAAAGATGTTCCAGGTGCTGGGAATGGACATTGCCTATATGACTGCCGACGACCAGGATCACAGTACGGCTTTTATTTCGCACCTTCCACATGCTGCAGCCTTTGCTCTGGCCAACGCGGTGCTCGATAAGGAAGACCGTACCATCATTTTCGACCTTGCAAGCGGTGGTTTCAACTCAACGGTTCGACTTGCCAAGAGTTCTCCCGAGATGTGGGGGCCAATCTTTCAACAAAACAGGGAATATGTTGTTGAATCGCTTGAAGTGTACATCAAACACCTGAAAGCCTTCAAGAAAAGCATTGAGAGCGATCCGCAGCAGATGATGGCCCTGATGAAAAATGCCAACCGTATTCGTGGAATCCTTGATGGGGAGAATGATTCGCTGGTGAAGAATGAAAAGACAATCGTTAAACTTTATACAAAATAATCATGGGATTAGAATTAGAAATTAACCCGATCAGGCACTGGTTGCCGCAGATCAACAACCCGCTTATCATTGCAGGTCCCTGTAGCCTTGAAACTGAACAGCAGGCCATGGATACCGCTAAATTACTGGCAAAAGATCACCGTGTATTTGTGTATCGTGGTGGCGTATGGAAACCCCGCACCCGTCCGGGAAGCTTTGAGGGAGTGGGTAGCATTGGCTTGAAATGGCTGCAGATGGTTCGTGAAGAAACCGGAATGCCTGTAGGAACCGAAGTGGCCAATGCCCAGCATACTGAAGAGGCTTTGAAAGCCGGATTGGATGTTCTATGGATTGGGGCAAGGTCAACTGCCAGTCCTTTCGTGGTTCAGGAGATTGCCGATGTACTCAAGGGAACCGATGCAGTGGTGATGGTAAAGAATCCTGTCAATCCCGATGTACAGCTTTGGCTCGGAGCCTTTGAACGGCTCAGCCAGGCAGGGATCAAGAATATGGTGGCCATACACCGTGGTTTTACCCCTTTTCGCGAATCAGACTACCGCAATTACCCCAACTGGAAAACAGTGATTGAATTGCGTCGTTTGATGCCTAATTTGCCCATTATCTGTGACCCAAGCCACATTGGAGGCAAGCGGGAGTACCTGTTCGATATTTCCCAGAAAGCTTTTGACATGGGAATGGATGGTCTGATGATCGAATCACACATCGATCCTTCATGTGCACTGAGCGATAAAGAACAGCAGCTTACCCCTGAGGCATTGGGTCAATTGCTTGGTAAACTGGTCATCCGCAACATTAAAACAGACAACAAGCTATTCGAGAATCAGCTTGAATTGCTTCGTAGCCGTATTGATGCCTTAGATGCTGAATTGCTCGAAACACTTTCTTCAAGAATGGAAATTGTGAAGCAAATCGGGAAGTATAAAAGGGAGAACAACGTAACTGCCCTTCAGATTGGTCGTTTTGCTGAACTGATGGAGAAAAGAGTCAAGCTGGGAGTAAGCCTTAACCTTGATCCTCATTTCGTTCAACAAGTGTTCCAACATATTCATGAAGACTCGGTAAGAATGCAAACCGATATTCTGGATGAATAGGATAGTTTACTGAGAGGGTGACTTCGAGTCACCCTCTCAGTAAAGCCGGTTGGGATTGATTTCCTGACCGGCTTTTTGTTGTATAACAGACTAAAAAAGAGGGTAGTGAGTTGGTTGCAATTTGTACCCAAAAGAAAATGCGATCTTCTGAAGGTATAAATTATAAAACGGTTTGAAATCGTTCATGGAGGTTTCTGTCATTTGAAAAATTGTTTTGCAATCCAAAGGCCAGATTGCCCATTTCACCTTGGGACTAAGCGCTATGCAGAAATACCTCGGCGGGAATACTAAAATAGTTCTTTAGTTTTTGAGCCATCTTTAGTGTGATTTCCCGCTTTCCCGAAAGAATCGCAGAAACGTGTCCTTTGCTGCCGATAATGGGTTCAAGGTCTTTTGCCTTCAACCCCATCTCCTGCATTTTGTATTTGATCACTTCCAAAGCGTCAAGTTCAGGTAATTGATAATGTTTGTCATCGTAATCTTTTACCAGCACAATCAACAATTCCAACTCTTCACTTTCGGGAGTATTGGGTTCTACCTGGAAGATTTCCATCATTCTCATTGAAGCCTTGTTATAATCTTCTTCCGTTTTTAATACTTTCCAGTTCATAGTACTATTTTTTATCAATTAAGATTTTGGTATCAAAGGCTACGGTTTCGACGTTAATCTTGTCATATTCTTTATGTGTACCAAACCAAATAATGTAGCAAGCGGTATGGAAAAAATTGATTGAAACCACTAGTCGGAAATCATTTCCTTTGATATTAAAAACAACCCTGTTATTGGTTACAATACTTGCATTTCCATATACTTTTTTCAGTTCATTGAAATTACTAAATTCAAGTTTGGAAAACTCGTTGTACCAAATCAATAATTGCGTTTCAGCAATCGGATATCTTTTGGTGTAATACAAAATTGTTTTCTTCACCAGAATGTTCATGCAACAAATTTAATAAAAAGTTTTCAATTTGCAAACCAACAGGACGCTTTAAATAAGTTGAAGTTTTTAGATGAATTCCAAACTTAAAAAAATCAGACAACAGGTTTGATTTGTAAACATAACTTCTTACCTTTATCCTTTCAATCAAACTATTATCCTATGAGCAATAAATACTTTAACAAGGCCGGCATCCTGATTTTTCTATTCTTTACCAGTTTATGCCTGACTCCATCGGTAAAAGCACAAAAGGCTGCGCCTCAAGAATTTAAGTTCCTCGAACAAGATATCACCCAGATTCAACTGGGGTATAAAAATGGTTCGTTTACAATCAAAGAGCTGGTCCAATCCTATCTGGATCGAATCAGTCAGATTGATCAAAACGGGCCTTCACTTCACTCAATTATCCAGGTCAACCCTGATGCCCTTAAGATTGCAGAAGCATTGGACAAAGAGATGAAACAGGGTAAAATCAGAGGTCCTTTACATGGGATTCCTGTGTTGCTGAAAGACAATATTGATACCCACGATAAGATGGCTACTACAGGCGGTTCCAGGGCGCTGATGAATTCTCACCCTTTAAAGGATAGTTATTTGGCCAAACAGTTAAAGGAAGCCGGAGCGATCATCATCGGAAAGGCCAATCTAAGTGAGTGGGCCAATTTCCGCGGTCAGTTATCCACCAGTGGATGGAGTGGTGCGGGTGGACTTACAAAAAATCCCTATATCCTGAACCGTAATTCCTGTGGATCAAGTTCAGGTTCCGCGGTTGCTGTATCTGCCAATCTGACCATGCTTGCCATAGGAACCGAGACCGACGGCTCCATTGTCTGCCCTTCACAGACCAATGGAATTGTGGGCATCAAGCCTACCGTGGGGCTGGTCAGCCGATCGGGAGTCATCCCCATCTCCTTTACCCAGGATACACCGGGACCCATGGCCCGCACAGTAAGGGATGCCGCAATAGGATTGGGTGCATTGGTAGGGATTGATCCTTCCGATGAGAAAACATTGGCCAGCAAGGGAAGATTCTATAGGGATTATACCCAATTCCTGAAAGAAGACGGATTGAAAGGCAAAAGAATCGGTCTATACAAAGCCCCATTGGGCATCAATTTCAAGGTGGATACTTTGATGTCCAAAGCGGTCAGTTTCCTGAAAAGCCAGGGAGCCGAAGTCATTGAGGTCAACGAACTCTCAAGAGGCAAGGTGGACAGCTGTGAAATGGAAATCATGTTGTATGAATACAAGGACGGATTGAATAAATACTTCCAATCACTCGGTCCTGCGGCTCCCGTCAAAAGCATTGAAGAACTGATCCGATTTAATCAATCAGACCCCATTGAACTGAAATATTTTAACCAGAGCTACCTGGAAAGGGCCCAAAAGAAAGGAAATCTTACAGATCCTTCTTACCTGAATGCCTTGTCCCAATTGCAGAAAGGCAGCAGAGAAGAAGGTATCGACAGGGTCATGAATGCAGAGAACCTGGATGCTATCATCGCTCCAACGGGCAGTCCTGCCTGGATCAGCGATTTGATCAATGGGGATAGCTTTTCATTGGCCAGTTCTTCACCTGCCGCTCAGGCTGGATATCCAAGCATTACAGTCCCAATGGGATACATTGATGCTCTGCCTGTTGGAATCTCTTTTTTCGGAAGGGCCTGGAGTGAACCTCTTCTGTTGCAAATCGCCTATGCCTATGAACAGGGCACCAAACACCGTAGGGCGCCTCATTTCATCAGCCCGGAATAATGGTTTGTACAGGGGTAGGCGATTATAGCATAATGAATTAATTCAATTTTGAATCATGAGAATATTTCTCCAAATCATACTGATTACAATTGCTCTCAATTGCACAGGGCAAATTTTTAATCTCGAGACGGAATTTCAACCTTCATTCCTGCCAGGCTCTAATTTGATCCTTCAGGATGATGGAAAACAATGTTTTCTAGATTTAAAGGGCGAAACCTTTTCTGAACATTGTATCATTACTGATTTACAATTAGTTGATATTAAGAGCTTTCTAAATCACTATCAGTTTAAGATTAAGGTTAACAATGATACTTTAGGTACAATTACTAAAATCGAGAATGGAGATACAATTACTTCTTATTTAAGGAGTATGGGCACCGATGGGATTGGTGTGAATGGGAAATTGATTAGGGATAACCTTACCAAAAAATTCAAGTTTTGGTCTCCCAATAAAGGGACTGCCAATGACAGTTTAATTGTACTGCTGTTTAAATTGATGAATAGAAATCTCAAAGAAGCGAAGACAGTTAATTATTTGGAGCAATTGAAACAATATTTTAGGTTTGAACTTGGATTAAAAAAACTATCTGATTCTCCATTAACGTATAAACTTTATGGGTCAATTACCGCCCATGAGGAGGATGAACTAAATACTTTTTTTAAATCTCTGCCACTAGATTCAGTCCTCTATTTTGACATGTCCAATTTCGACAGTATGGGAACCATGTTTTATCCAACATTTAGAGCATTATGCGAGAGGAATAAAAATATTTATTGGCTGAATTGTTCTGCTGGCGCTCTAAAACAATTGAATGAAATAGGGATTAGCCCATCAAGGATTAGATAATTCTTACTACACTCCCTCCATCACAAAGAAATATACTTTGCAGAATTCCTCTGCAATAGACTATTGTTGTCCCAAAATTACATCCATATTACGCTATACTTGCACCTTCTCCCCACTTTACAGCCAGTTTTGGGTACATAATGGTCTGTAGCAAATCAATATTAGATCAATATTAATTCAATACCAAGTCAATACCAATTCCAGAGTTAATGGGTACATTACGGATACATAATGGGTACATTACAGGTTCATGAACCCGTAATGTACCCGTAATCTACCCATTATGTACCCGTAATGTACCCATTAACTATGGACTTGGTATTGAGTTGGTATTGATTTCATATTGACTTAATAGGGAATTGAGTATTCAGAGAGATGAATTATTCAGAAAGGCGGCGTGCTTTAGGCTGCCAACTGTTAAGGATTTCTAAAAAATATTTATTTAGCGCATCTTTCCTCTAAAAGTTAATATCATTGTACGGGAAAATTAAAGAGGAGGCGCCCTTCATTACCGGCGCAACCTTTCACCAAAAAGGTCATCTTATCTGAAAAGTACCGACATGAAACGAGCCATCCCGATTAATCGGGACACAGAGGAATGTTTATAGGCGAGTTCCATCTGGCAATTAAAAAACAAATTATAAACAGATGAAAATCATCTTATTTGCAATCCTGTCCATTGTGGTCATATCTTGTACAGAGCCAGCAGACCGCTATGTTAAAAAGTTTGATCAGGTGGATATTACTAAACGATTGATCCCCGATACGACTTTCAACCTCGATTACATGGAGATTAAGGCAAAGGCCCAGGCAGAGAACAGCTGCTGGAGGAAATTGTATTTTGAGTTGAAAAAAACCAAGGATTTTGAATATACTTTGAAAGCATACGGCACCTATGAAAGTTTTGGGGTCTGTGATGCGGAGATCGTCAGTCAGGACACCGCGATTATTTTTCAGCCCACCCAAAAAGGTACTTACCTGTTTTCCATTTCAAGGGTGCCTAATAAAACTGAGGTTGACACGATGATCGTGCTCTAGGGACTGTTTTACCTTAAACTTTTGCAAGCAGCTTTTTAAAGGCCGAAATCATGGCTTTTTCGATGGGGGCGTATTCTGAGAGGTCTTTGCCTATATAAACAAACATCACGGCGATTTGGAGGCCTTTGGCCCCTAATTCGAGGTAAAGGGACGGTTTGTTGATCCGGTAGGCTTCCCGCATGCGTCTTTTGAGGATATTTCGCTTGACGGCACGCTTGAAATTGCGTTTGGATACGGTAAAGGCCGCCTGAACGGGATAGGGTTGCAGGGCTTCCGTTTTGTTGAAAACCACTTTCAGGGGATAGGACAAGAAGGATTGGCCGGAGGTAAATAATTCTTCGATTGTTTTCTGGCTGCAAAGCCTTTCCTCTTTATGTAATGTGAATCCTTCCATCGAACGAAAATACAACAAAAAAGGGGAAATCAACTTTCCCCTTTTGACTGTATGGTTTTATCAGTTATTATCTTGAACCTGCCGGTTTACTTGTTGTTTTTCTTGATATACTGCTCCAAAGCCATGGTCATGGAAGGAGCTTCAGCAGTGGGAGCTTCTATATCGAGCCTCAGGCCTGCATCCATTACCGCTTTGGCCGTTGCTGGTCCAAAACAGGCAATCTTGGTACTGTTCTGTTCAAACTGCGGAAAGTTCTGCATCAGGGATTGAATACCCGAAGGACTGAAGAACACCAGGATGTCGTAGTTCACGTCCTGCAGGTCGGATAAATCGCTGCTGACCGTTTTGTAAATAATGGCTGGGGTATATTTATACCCGGCCTTATCAAGTTGCTGAAGTATCTCGGGCTGAGAGATCTGCGAGACGGGCAAAAGGAATTTTTCATCCTTGTGTTTCTTCATCACATCAATCAGATCGGCAAATTTACCGGCACCATAGAAGATTTTACGTTTGCGGTAAACGATGTATTTCTGCAAATAAAAGGCGGTGGCTTCCGAGACGCAAAAGTATTTCATGGAATCAGGAATGGTCACCCGCATTTCAGAGCTCATTCTGAAGAAGTGATCAATGGCGCTGCGGCTGGTAAAAATCACTCCAGTATGATCCAGGATCTGGATCCTGGTTTGCCTGAACTCTTTGGCCGAAACACCTTCAACCTGGATGAACGGGCGGAAATCAACCTGAACATTGCTCTTTTCTGCCAGATCGAAATAAGGCGATTTGGCAGTATCAGGTTTGGGCTGTGTGATTAAAATTTTCTTGATTTTCAAGGTAATTGCTTTTAAATTTAATTCTTTACTATCCTAGATCAACAAAATATTGTAGACCAGTAGTAATGGTAAAAATTCAAGGGTACAAAGGTATAAAATCAAATATGAAATTGAGAAATGTTTTCTCAAGAAAATTTTAATCCCTCTTGCCAGGGAAACCAGATAGAAAATGGAAATGACCACAAGACCCGTATATAGCAGTA
>DMFR01000085.1:0-910 GCA_003450125.1 Prolixibacteraceae bacterium
TGACAGTATGGTAGAGTTTTAGAATTGAAAGAATCACAATGACAACGTTGATTGAAATACTACCAATGACAGAGGCAGCATTTAAATGAGACGCAACATTACCCTCAAAATAGCCGCCATCTTCCATTCAACTTACACGATTCGTTTGCCGTGCAGTTCTGTAATACCCGTATAGTCAGCAATCAGACGGCGGTTCTCGGGAGTAACTTTACCGGCTGCAATGATCCTGGTGGTCCGTCCGGGCATTTCCTGCATTTGTTTTAAAAGATCACGACCATTCCATGCCATATCCTTTCCCCCGGAACTTAGAACCCGGGTGATGCCTTCAATTGTATTCAGTTCCTTAAATGCCACGTAAATATTGGCAGAACAATCAATCGCTTTGTGGAAAGTCACCTCCAAAGGTAAGGCCAGACGGGCCAATCGAAGAGTATTTTCAATGTCAATCCCCCCTTCTTTGGTCAACAGGCCAAACACCACTCCGGCAACACCTGCCTGCTTAAAAAACGCAATTTCCGATTCCATTTGTCGGACTTCCGACTCAGAATAGACAAAATCACCTCCCCTTGGGCGAACCATCGCCATCACAGGAATCGATAACTGCTCAACACACAGCCGGGTCAATTCCATCGATGGAGTCAGCCCATCCTGATCAAGTGCCGAGCACAGTTCAATGCGGTGGGCTCCCCGTCTTTGGGCAATAAGCGCCTCTTCCAGTGTTTCAACACAGGCTTCAAAAAGGAGGGTATGATGAGTAGTTGTCATTTCAATTCAAAGAAGCGAAAAAGATTTTAAATGATGGTTAAATGGTTTGTTTTTCTAATTGCCGATAAGCTGAACAACCGCATCGCGGTGACAATATGGTAGTAAGAACAATTCCACAACCCTTTCCCAACCGCGTAGCGGTGTC
>DMFR01000085.1:1192-2552 GCA_003450125.1 Prolixibacteraceae bacterium
CGTAGCGGTGTCAGTATGGTAGAAACGACAACATATCCTCAACCCTTTCCCAACCGCGTAGCGGTGTCAGTATGGTAGTAGAATCAGCATGCAAAGTGTAGTTTTCCAACCGCGTAGCGGTGTCAGTATGGTAGATGCAGCAACAACTAAAATCCCCACACCCTTTTTAACCGCGTAGCGGTGTCAGTCTGGTAGCAACAACAAATCCCCCACAACCCTTTCCCAACCGCGTAGCGGTGTCAGTATGGTAGCAACATCACAATCCTCAATTCCCCTCACAACCGCGTAGCGCTGTCAATAAGGTAATTGCAGAATCAGAAATACCATATTTGTCCCAAATTCAATCTTCAAAATTTACCCCATACTTCCCTTCAATCGTAAAACTCAAAAATATACCTTTCGTCATATTCCATTTCAAATTTTCTCAACATCTCCATATACTCTTCCCTAAACGTTTGCGTTTTGTGATGTTTCTCCTGATTCATAATATATTGAATCACACCGTCCCGTTGACTTCTTGAATAGGTAAACCCGCTGTATCCCCGCTACCATTCAAAATGACCTTTTACAAAATGATTTGAATTGATCCATCTGGAAGAATTAGCTTTAACAACCTCCATAATATCAGACACATTGGTAGTAGGGTGCAGTTCAAAAAAAATATGAACATGGTTTTTATACCCGTTCACGGCCAATGGAAATTGGTTGATGTTCCTTAAAATTCCAATGATGTATTCAAATAACCCGGGTCTGAAATCGGAGGTAAGAATATTTTCTCTTCCCTTTACCGCAAAAATAGTTTGAACATTGAATTGGGTGTATGTATTTGCCATAATCAATTTGTTAATGGGTTAGTTATTAAATTTACGAAAATTGAAGGAATATCAGGCGAAGAAATAGGACGAAATTTTATTGATTTAAATGTTTTTTCTCTACCATACTGACACCGCTACGCGGCTGGGAAAAGGGGCGATGGATATTGTTTTCTCTACCATACTGACACCGCTACGCGGCTGGGAAGCGGGAGTTGGATGCTGTTTTCTCTACCATACTGTCACTGCTACGCGGCTGTGAAAAGGGGCGATGGATGCTGTTTTCTCTACCATACTATCACCGCTACGCGGCTGGGAGGGGAGTTGATGATCGTGATCTTGCTACCATACTGACACCGCTACGCGGCTGGGAAGGGGGCGATGGATGTTGTTTTCTCTACCATACTATCACCGCTATGCGGCTGGGAGGGGAAGCTGTTGATCGTGATCTTGCTACCATACTGACACCGCTACGCGGTTGGGAAGGGGAGTTGATGATCGTGATCTTGCTACCATACTGACACCGCTACGCGGCTGTGAAAAGGGGC
>DMFR01000085.1:2663-11918 GCA_003450125.1 Prolixibacteraceae bacterium
ACCGCTACGCGGCTGGGAGGGGAAGCTGTTGATCGTGTTGTTGCTACCATACTGACACCGCTACGCGGTTGGGAAGGGGAGTTGTTAATAGTTATTATTACCCATTTTATAAACCAATTCCTCTTACTGTAACCGATCAAACAACCTAAGCGATCGTAAATACTAGATCTTTGCGTCTGAACGTTGATGCTTTAAAAGATGTCTAAAAAATGAAATTCAAACGTTCAGATACAAAGACGCAAAGAAATATGCATTGAATACTAGATCTTTGCGTCTTAGCGTCTGAACGTTTAATTTGTTTTTTCGACTTTTAGACTGCCTCGAGAAGTCCGGAGGCGAACTTCAGAGTGAGTAAATTTAAAAGATGTCATTAAATCGTTCCAATTACTTAATAGAAATATGGTAGACCAAAGCTTCTGACCACTGACCCCTGAATACTGCTCACTGCCCACTTTTTCCCCCTTCCACTATTTTAATTACTTTTGCTGAAAATTTACAGAATCATGGGAAGAGGCAGGAAAACAAAGCCATTTTTTGAGGGGGTGACCATCACCGACATTGGCGCTGAAGGCAAAGCGATTGCACGGGTGAACGACATGGTCGTGTTTACGACTCATGTGATCCCGGGTGATGTGGTGGACTTGCAGGTGACCAAGAAGCGCACCAAATACATGGAAGCCATCGTCAAACGCGTTGTCCAGGAATCGCCTGACCGCGTCCCGGCCTTCTGCGAACACTTTGAAGTGTGCGGGGGCTGCAAATGGCAGTTTCTTCCTTACGACAAGCAGCTTTTCTACAAACAGAAACAGGTGGCCGATCAACTTCGCAGAATCGGCCGTGTTGAACTGCCCGAAATTGCCCCCATCCTCGGTTCGGCCAAAACGACCTATTACCGCAACAAGCTCGAATTCGGCTTCTCCAACAGGCGCTGGCTGACTTACGAGGAAATTGGCGTGGAAGGAGAGGACATGAACAAAAATGCCCTCGGATTTCATGTCCCGGCCATGTTCGATAAAATCATCAACATCAACAAGTGCTGGCTGCAGGGCGATCCTTCCAACCAGATCCGTAACTTCATCAAGGAATACGCCGATGCCAACAACCTCGAATTCTTTGACCGCCGCGTCCAGTCGGGTCTTTTGCGCAACATCATTGTCCGCACCTCCACCACGGGCGATCTGATGCTGATCGTCTGCTTTTTCAGCGAGCAGAAGGAAAACCAGGAGATGCTCCTGGCGGCCATTGCAGACGAATTCCCGCAGATCACCTCCCTGATGTACGTGATCAATGGAAAGGGAAATGACACGATCCATGACCAGGAAATCCTGCTCTACAGGGGCAAGGACCACATCGTGGAAGAAATGGAAGGCCTGAAATTCAAGATCGGGCCCAAAAGCTTTTACCAGACCAACTCCGAACAGGCCTACGAACTGTACAAGGTGGCCCGCGAATTTGCCGCCCTCAAAGGCCATGAAGTGGTCTATGATTTGTATACCGGCACAGGCACCATCGCCAACTTTATCGCCCGCGATGTGCAGAAGGTCGTTGGAATTGAATATGTTCCCGAAGCCATTGAAGATGCCCATGTCAATTCTGAGCTGAACGGCATTGCCAATACCTGCTTCTTTGCCGGGGACATGAAAAAGATCCTGAACAGCGAATTCATTGCCCTCCATGGTCATCCCGATGTGATCATTACCGATCCGCCCCGCAACGGGATGGAGGAAGAGGTGGTGACCACCATCCTGGAAGCGGCGCCCCAAAAGGTGGTCTATGTAAGCTGTAATCCTGCCACCCAGGCCCGCGACCTGGCTTTGATGGACCCACTGTACAAGGTCACCCGCATTCAGCCCGTCGATATGTTCCCCCATACCCACCATGTGGAGAATGTGGTGCTGCTCGAGAAAAGATAAAAGCAAATGAGGATGTCCAAAAAGGTCGAAAAACGCGTTGAACACGGAGACCCAAAGGAATTCACCACAGATTACTCAAATGAACACAGATTATTCTTATCTTTTTATCTGTGTTCATTTGAGTAATCTGTGGTGAATTCCTTTGGGTCTCCGTGTATTTGTGTTTGAATTTACTTTTGGACAGCCTCATTGATTTTTAATAGAAAAATGATTTTCTCTATTATCCGGCATAAGGATCGAATTCAGGTTAATATGCCCTTCTCTTTATTTTTTTTGTCAATACCCGGGTTCACCACTTGTCCGAACCGGGCATCAGGGGGTTCTTTTACCTGACGACCGTCCAGGGTGTAAACAATGATTTTCAAGTCCGGTCCAAACGAACGGGTCTCCCAACAACGGGCGTTCAGCCTCACCTTGTCGGCAAAGATCACCGCCTGGTGATCGTTGACCGGATTATGCTCTGCAGGGCCGGTATTTCTTCCTCCTGTACGCATTGGAGGCTTGCCGGACCCCTCCTCCCGGTTCGCAAGTTTAAGATCTGTCTGTCGCGGCCCAGGAGCTGTTCGGTATACCCCGGCACTGGGGCAGCGACCTACCAGGCTCATTTCGCCAACCGACACGTTCCACCATTCAGGAGGTTCATCCATTTTAGATCTCCTCAACGGTATCTCAAGGGGGTAATGCGGCTCTCTCTCCAGATCGAACCCATACAGCCATGATGCTCCGTTTTTATGGAACAAAATTTAACATCTGGAACAATTTCCCCTTTTTGCCCACCCTCCATTGCTGGAAGAATACTGGCCCGGGCATGGTCAGTTTGATCAAAAGGGCAATCACCACCCCTACAGGACACAATACAAATAGACCGGCCAGCGAACCCACGAGGTCTAAAGATCTTTTACGAATCATGATGCATTCATTTTTGCTGGATTTCTTTCCTCCAAAGACCGATGGCCGCCGAATTTCGTTGGAAGTGAATTTCAAAGTCATCATTTCGAAGTCCAAGGCCATTTGTTCATGAAAAATATTCCTTAAACGACAGAAGGTGGGCGCCATACCATTGCCGGTTGCTCAATCTCCTGTAAACGGACTGCCGTTGCCTTTTTTCAAAAACAGCCCTGATCAGCCCTCCGGCATACCGGACCAATAACAAATAAATCAACTTTTTGATGAACCTGTACCCATTGTAACTTTTTGCATGCGATAATGCCAAGTCGTACCTGAAAACGAACCATTGAGCCGATCTGGTCTCAAAAGGATAAAACAGGCCCGGCAAATCCAGCACCCGCTGTCCAAATGCCAGCCATGAAACGGCTTTTTTCCTGTGTCGGGTAAGGCAAGGCAAGGTAAAGACAGGAACCCGCTTTGAAAGCAGGTATAAATCGTTGAAATCCCGGAAGCTGCACTGTTTATTGGCATGACATCCATGTTCCAGTTGGCTGTGAATAAAGGTATGAAGCAGCTTGTGCCTGTCAGTGGGTACATAAACCCCCGGTTTGCCCGCTACTGTCTTTTTATTACTGAACACCACCGCCGGGTTAAATTGATCGGCATACTTTTCACTAACGGGCAGGCGGTGAATTTCAACCACCGCAGGTTCCCCCTCCTTGCAAAGGCTCGGGTAATGCCTGAGACCTCTGTAATCAAAATAACTGACCGACGCATGGCTATAACCCGTTTTTTCTAGGATGGCAGCTGTTCTGAGGTAGTCTTCCTCTGCAACCAGGAAATCAATGTCGTGCATCATCCGTTCACCCAAATCAGTGTATAATCCATCCAACAGGTTGGCTGTGCCCTTAAGGAATACCGGGTATATCTTGTGGGGATAAAGTGCAGTCATCAGGTGATCGATCTGGAGAAGAATTTGTGCATTCCGTATCCGGTTTGCTTCATAGATTTCTGTCATCATCAGGGTCAATTCTTCGGGAATAACGTGTAATAAACCGTGATCCTTGAATTTGAGGTAAAGTGCAGGAATGACCAGATGATCACTACTTAATTGGACAAAATCATCCCAATTGATTTCTTCGTCCAATGTCTTTCTCACGATGGTTCTCCTGAACCCAGGATGCTTATCAAGACTCAGGCATTGGCCGATAAAATAGTAGATTTCCTTATAAGTCATCATTCAAACAAATTTGAAATGATTTTTATTGCTTTCGTAGTATCGGAAAAATCCATAGTATAGCAGGGAATCTGAAAGTACCAGTCCAAAAAATTGGAAGCCACTTCAGTCGTAGGAGGAAGCCACAATTGTTGGAGAAAGCGGTCCATGACATCAAGATTGGAAACTTTTTTAAACACAACATCCAGCTCCGGATGGTATTGAAGGAACACGATAGCCTTTACTGTCGATGCTTCCGATAGGTCTCCGTTTGCAATAGGGAGGAAAACCTCGCGAACATCATTAGGTAAGTAATTCCAGTTTGTGGCAAGTGATGGAAAATAAGACTGTAGTAACTGAAGTGACCTGTTTTTTACCGATATTCCTTCAGGAAAAGGAAAAACTTTTGCAGGGTTTAATGAAATAGGTGAAAAATCATCTGATAACACCTGGTAGCCTTGGTTCATCAACACAGCTGCAAAAGTGCTTTTCCCACTTCCCGAAGGGGCTGTAAACAAGACTGCTCCCTTGCCATCTGTGACTGCTGAAGCATGGACAGCTCCCATCCATTGGGCATCGGTAATGCTGTGGATACAATTCAATAATTGCATATAGACCAATCCCACGAACTGTTCTGGCTTTGAATTCCTACATTGCCATCTGCATGTCCCATCGGTTTGCAGGATAGCCANNGGCGAGAAGGGGGATAGCCAGGTCTCCGGTAAAGTAAAGATCAAAACAATGGACTGCGCCACTTTCCGGATCCTGATGTTCCAGGTAACAGAAGCTTGGGTGGATTAACTCTTCCAAACTAGGATCGGAATATCGGAAGCGAAAATTCTTTCCATTGATGCGGTAGTATTTTGTTATGAACGATTCTTGGTCGGGTAAAGGAAACACTTCGAGAGTATCGCACAGTATTTTATCTTCAGTGTAGGAGTTGACAAGTGATTGTAATTGGTTGATTACTTCCTTTATATAACGTTGTGATTCGTCCAACGAGATTTTAAATTGAAGGGCACAATTCATGATGATTTGACTTTCGGGAAGCTGGTAGGTCCAATCTTCGAGTACTCTGAATGCAGGCTCTTGCATCTGCATATACCGGTTGGCAGGGGCAAACCAAACCACATAGGTATCCTCAATTTGTCGATAAATATAAGTCATATGGTTTATGAATGGTGTTTAATGGTTAAGCTACTATGTAATAAATTTCAAGTTTCAGTAAATCAAATAATTACAAACATCTATTTTAGATGATTTTATCGCCAATGCAAATCCATGTTATTTATTCTGATGTTCGGTTCCAAGACCGTGGGGGACTTATAAATAGCAAATCGGCTACGGGTTAATTGCTTGGTGATTAAAGGATAAATGATTGAAAGTTGGAAAAAGTAGTGAAAATCATTTGGGTATTCATTTAGCGAGCAGGTAACTACAGGTTACCCGCTCACTAAAGTTTAGCCAAATCTCATTTAATGACGTTTTGGCCTCATTGGTGCGTTTCTTGGGGAGTTCATTTGTGCAGAACTATTAACAGGACTCATGAGCATCATCGTGGAAGCAACTGTGAAGGCTGCATATTTACCTGCTTTCCGGATAGCTTCCTCCCGGCTAATTAGATTTTCCATTCTTTCTTTTTGTGAAGAATCTTCTTTTTTCATAATAATAGCTATTTGTGGTTTTATTTTAAAAATTAGTATTGACTGCTACTAGTTTAAGTGTCTGGCTGTAATTCCTGTCATCAATCCTTAAGAGGTAAACCCGTTGACTCAAATCAGCAAGTGTTATTTCGTTGTGGTCGGCATTTAATAAAAGATATTCACCCACCTTGCGGCCAAAGATATCATATAGCTGTACTTTTGTTCCAGCATTGACAGCACCGTTGATGGAAATGCGGTTGTTTTTAAGGCTAGCCGAATATTTCTTTTTCAATACGACTTCCGGATCCCAGGTGTTAACACATTTAACGGATAGGTAGAAACGGCCTGTTCCTGTGGTGTTTTTTTGCAGGGTGACCAAGTAGCAGTCAGTCTCTGTTTTTAAGGCCGTCTTAATCCCTAGTTCCTTGTCTTCAAGGACCGGGTAGTGCCCATCGGGAAGAATGATTCCCGAAGCTTTGAACACCAAGTCTCCGCCTTCGGGAAGATCAACCCCAACGGGAACGGCCAACTGGTTATACTGTTGGTCGGGTAGGCATTGTATGGCAAAATCGACTGCATTGTCGCCGCTCACCAAATGGGTATATACCTGGAAAACATCGGAGGCTAACAGTCCGGCATCATAAGTCACATCAAGGCCTGTGGTCATCTGGTCGTTAAAGGCTACCGCCGTGCTGCGCGTCTGCCCGTGGCTTAGGGCCAAAAGGGTAATGCCCTGCCAGCTTAATTTTGAAGATTTAAGACAAAGGCTGGTATCATGAACCTGCATCTCTTTGGTAAATAAAACAGTACCATCGGTATTTGCCTTGATCAGAAATCCCTGACATGTCTGAATATTATTCACATTCTGAAGAATTGGTACCCCAGTCACAGGAGATGTATATCCAGCATTCCCAATAACCTTGTAATATTGTTGAGTTTCATCATAGGAAGCTGTTTCGTTCCATACATAGATGGCCGCGAAATCAGGATTAAGCATATTCTTGTTTGATGCAAGAAAATTTTCAGAAGATATTGCAGAACTGGTTATTCCAATTGCTGAAGTATAGGGGTTTCCAACTGCATTCCACCCGTTATTGTTACTAGCGGTAACTGCTTTGGAAACATTCCCATTGTTCAATGAACCGGAGAATTGAATGATGCCATCTATATTCGGCTTCAAGCTGATCAAGTAACCTTGTCCAGGAGTTAATGGTCCTGGAAGATTATTTGGACTTGATGATTGATAACTATATAACCAATTATTGTCTGGCTCAGAATAAGTTGCAAAATCATAAAGATTTGGAGTTACACTACCATCTACATGAATTTTATCCGCATTTGATTTAGTATTAAAACCTGTTTCATTGATTGGAGATGAAGTTATATACCAGCGGCTATAAGTCTCTGGTGAAACTGCTGAAGATAGGTAACGATTATAGATGACAGTACCCGAACTATTGCCCGTGGGACCAATGATCAGTGAGCCGGAATTTGTTTCATCTGAAATAATCCCCAACAGACCGTTAGTTGTTAAAGTTCCGTTTACAGTAACAACAGTGCCCGCGGCTATGGTTTTTGAACCAGTACCTGAAGTTGTTAGATTATTGTAAATAGTTGCTTTAACGGTTTGTCCAACACCCGTATAGTTCACAGTATTACCCGGTGCCGCAGCATTAAGTGTTGTTATTGTGGAAGTTCCGCCAATATTTAGTGTGGCATTTGCAGTTTGAGTAAGAGTACCCGTACCAGTTAATTCATTAGCAACTGTAAGTGAATTTTTATTAATGACTATGATTCCCGCTATTGTTATTTTACTAATAGAAAAGTTTCCTGAAAGTGTTTGTGTATTGGTTATAAAAGAATGAATTCCTGTACCAGGATGAAAATTTCCATTATTAGTAATTCCTCCAGCAAAACTAACAGGCGAATTAAATGTAATATTGTACCAGATACCTGCGGATAAAATTGTTACTAAGCCTGAAAATAATTTATTTCCTATAGCCGAGGAAATTGTTAAGTTGCCTCCGACAATTGTATTGCCAGCGACGGTTAAAGGAAACCCGGTGACTGTAAAGGTTGTGCCATTATTAATAATAAGTTGACCCCCTATTGACAGACCTGCCACAGTGGTTGCTGAGACTGTTCCATTTAAGATTAAATTTCCAGCTATGGTTGTTGTACCTGTTTGTAAGGATTTTATGCCACTACCTGATAGAATCAGATTACTATAAGATGTAGAAAATACTGTTTGAGAAGAACCATTATATTCAACAGTGCCAGTTCCAGTTATAAAAGTAGCCCCAGTTCCCTTTATTTCACCTCCTAATTTCAGTGTGCTTGAACCTCCATTAAGTGTACCGTTCGACATTGTCAAGGTACCTGTAAATGTATGGGTAAGACCGGCTCCCAGGTTAAGGGTTCCACCATTACCATAAATCGACAATAATCCCCCAGTAACATCACCTTTGAAGGTAGCGGTTCCAGCGGGTTTAAGCATTGAAACTGTTCCAGTTGTAGTAAAACCTGCAATGTTTTGGTCAGAAGTTCCAAGAATGATTATATTTGAAGTTCCTGCAGTAATACTGCCATAATTGATAAAATCGCCATTTAAGGATAAAGATTTGTTACTAGTGTTCAATGAAATTCCATTATTGATAGTCAAATTTCCATTAACAGTTGTATTTCCACCCATTGTTTTTACTCCACTACCTGAAAATGTAAGATTTTTTACTGTTGCTGGTAGACCTAAAGTTGCTTGTTTTCCTCCATTGAATTCATAATTAGCTGTTATTGGAAATGTTACTGTTGCACCATCTCCACCATCTACAATTGAACAATCAATTCCAACAATTCCAGCTGAATTTGCTGTTATTAATATACCTGATGATCCTAATGTGAAAGTATTATTACCATTTATTGTTCCATTAACTGTCATTTGACTGCTTCCTGTAACACTAAACTTAATTATTCCATTTGCAATGACTGTCGAATTCTGATTATTACCAGTAGCACCAATTGTTACAGTCCCATCTACCTGGAGAGTTCCCTCAAAAGTTGTAGTAGTATTATTTGGAAAAGTGGCTGATATTGTTGAAGATATAACAAAAGTATCCCCTGAATTAGAAAAATTAGTCGCTGACATTCCTCCACCTCCCACGCCACTAGTATTCCAGTTGCCTGCAGTCGAAGCTATAGATTGACCTGCCGTAGTTAGATAATAAATTGTTGCATGAGCCCGCGAAGCAGTGAATGAAAACAACAAAACAAAAGCGATTCGCTGAAATGTTTTTTTGAAAGAAGCAGCTTTATAAACGTTTGCAAAATTTGAATTTTTGCTTTTGAAAAAGAATGGCTGTTTCATATTTTATTATTTTTAGTCAGGGGAATAAAAAGTATAGTTGGAAGAATATTTATAAAATAAAATAAAATGAAATGTGTGAAGTGCGAAGTAGATTAATGAACATATTGCGAATCAATTCAATACATCCATCCCCACCTTGAAATGTTCCTTACTTTGTCTCAGAGCCTATCCTAATCAGATTGGAATCGAAAAGAAAAAGTAAATGATTTACCTACTAAAACTTCTTAATTATCT
>DMFR01000084.1:0-325 GCA_003450125.1 Prolixibacteraceae bacterium
GTGTTAAGAAAGAAAGTTAATTTCAAAGTTCAGATTTCAAATTAAAGAAAATGAAACCTGAAACTTGGAACCTGGAATTAGACTATCCCCCTCTGTTTCTTGAGTGTTTCCCAGGCTTCATTGACTTTCTGGATCTTTTCATTGGCCGCTTTCTGAATATCTTCTCCCAAGTAATGCACTTTATCAGGGTGATATTTAATGGCCATCTTCCGGTACGCTTTTTTCAATTCCTCATCAGAGACAGTAGGTTCAACTTCCAGTATTTTATAGGCAGCATCGGTATTGGCTATAAACATGGACTCAATCGACTGGTAATCTTTTTCAC
>DMFR01000084.1:430-5384 GCA_003450125.1 Prolixibacteraceae bacterium
AATCGACTGGTAATCTTTTTCACTGATCCCCATCTGTTGGGCTATATGGGCAATCAGTTGGTGTTCAGAAGCATGAACCTGTCCATCAGCTGCGGCTATTCCAAACAGGAAATGCAACAACTGTAAGCGCGACGGCATATCCATATTATGTCGGATCTGGATACAAACATCCGATACCGGAATGTCTTGCTTGAGCAAATCGCGCAGCATTTTGAGGGCATCGCCCGCTGCCACTGTCCCAAAGGATCGTACAAAGAACTGTTTGGTGTATTCCAGTTCAGACTTCATGACTTTACCATCGGCTTTCATCACTGCGGCAACCAGTACCAATAGGCTCACCACGTATCCGCCCCTTGTTGTAGGCTGACCGGGCTGATACCCTTGTTGACCCTTCACGCCTTGTGATTCATCGATCATCGATCCAAGCACAAAACCCAGTATCCCTCCAATTGGCCCGAACAAGGCCCAACCTAAACCCCCGGAAATCCATTTTCCTGCGTTACTCAGGTATTTTCCAGCATTACCCAAATACTTTTTATCCATGTATTCTTATTTTTTGATCGATTTCCACAATCTGTGGAAGAATTAGTTCATTGTCATTGTTATTGATTACAAAATCAGCCATTTTTATTCTTTGCTCATCGGTCCATTGATTGCGGATCCGTTGCCTGACTTGCTCTTCTGATATCCCATCACGTTTCATTACCCGTTGGACCCGCTCTTCTTCATCGGTGGCTACAACGATGGTTTTATCCATCATTTTATAAAAGCCACTTTCAAAGAGGATGGCTGCTTCCTGTATGACGTAGAGTGAATGCTGGTTGTTGCACCAAGCATCAAATGCATTTCGTACAGCGGGATGCACAATGGAATTCAATCCGGATAGTAAAGATGGATCATTAAAAACAATTGCAGAGAGGAATTTTCGGTCAACAGTCTGATCGGGTAGGTAAACTGATGAACCAAAAAGGTTAACCAGCTGGAAACGAACCCGGGTGTCAGAATTCATGAGTTGCCGGGCAACCTGGTCTGCTTCAAAAACAGGAATGCCCATTATCCGAAACACCTTGCAAACAGTGGTTTTCCCGCTCCCTATTCCACCTGTAATTCCAACTTTAATCATGCCATTAATTTTGAATCAGGTATTCAATTTCTTCAGGTGCTATTTTCAGGTCGTACAAGTAAGCCGGAATGGATTCTGGCATCACTTTTAACCGTTGTTTGCCTTGGTTGATATCAGAATAAGTAACAGCCAGTTTGAAATCTTCAGGACGTATTTCCTGAAAACGGCTTAAGCCTACCTTGAACGTGACCTTTACTTTCTCCGGGAAAAGTTTGACATTCACCTCTGACGATTTCTCCTTCACAGTAACAGGCACAGAGAGTTGGGCTTCTGTATATTCTTCCACCGGAATGTTGATCACCACTTGCTGAGTCTCGAAAAAAACTTCTTTGATTTCTGATAAGGGAACCGTTGTTTTAATCGGTTCATCAACAGCATTAAACTTTTGTAAGTCAGTCATCACGAAATGCATCGTATCCAGAATGGATTGAGGACCGTTGACCATGACTGAATCAGGGTTGGCCTGGATATCTCCTGAAATCTGGTATTGTTTTTTCAGGCTTACCTGTACTCTTGGTTTCACCTTTACCAATTTGTGTCCCATCTGACCAAATTTGAAAAACAAAGTGTCGGGACTCATGCTCAAAATATCCATCTCACTCGATAACTGGTTGGATAATTCAGTGAGGAATTGCCGGGAAGGAAAGGCGAAGCTGCTCCTTTTACTTACCATCATCCGGTTGTCGGTCATTTCCTTCACATTGAACTCGAAGGGTGAAAATAGGGAACTGACCTGTTGTCTGAGGATGTTGAATCCGTGGGACTTGATCGTTAAATCAAATTGATCAGGAAGCTGGTTTTCCAGTGTCTTGTTATTGGGCAGGTTGGTGTAGGTGACCGGAATGGTCATTTTGACCGTATAGGTTTTATTCAATGCGTTCAGGAACCAAAAGCCGGTTGCGATTCCAACGCATATCAGATAAGCCACGACCCGCCGATCGTTCTTGAAATAGACTCGCTTAAGATAGCTTGCAATATGATATACCCAGTTTGTTTTCACGGCATCAAATATAAAAAAAAGAAGCTGTCTAAAAAGTATAAATTTAACACGAAGGCACCAAGTCAAAAAGGAATTCACCACAGATTACACAGACGGACACAGATTATTCTTATTTTTTTTAATCTGTGTTCATTTGAGTAATCTGTGGTGAATTCCTTTGAGACTTTGTGTCATCGTGTAAATTATTTTCTTTTTGGACACCCTCAAGCCATTGATAACGGACTTCTTGAAAGAACCGGGGATAAGAGAATGACCAAATATAAATATAAATTGACTGGGATTTAGTATCTTTGGATACAGTCCTTTGCAGGAGTTTGGAAGTAATTCTCAGCGTGTGGCTGCGGGACTTTTGTAGTAATAATAAACACTACGAAATATGAAACCAAAATACCTATTGTTGATATCCATCCTATTTCTTCTTCTGACGGCAATAAGTCCTACGAGCAAGGAATCTAAATCTGCCGATGACTTCCTTCAATTCTGGACAGACGTAAAGGACAATTATGCCTATTTCGACAAAAAACATACGGATTGGGACCAGGTAAAAACGGTATATTTACCCAAGGCAGAAAAAGCCAAAACGAGAGATGAGTTGGTTACTGTTTTCGAAAATGCCATCGAGGAACTCTACGACAATCACTTTAACTTAAATACCAATTTACCATCCTCCACAAGGTTGGTGCCTACAGGGCTTGACATTTGGGCCGAATGGATCAACGACAAGGCCATCATTACAGAAGTTAGGAAAGGCTTTTCGGCAGACAAAGCAGGCATTAAAAGTGGAATGGAAATCGTTTCAATCAATGGTACACCCACAGATCAGGCTGTCAATAACCGGATAGGGAAATGCATCAACCCGATAGACATCGAGGCTAAAAACTATGCCTTGAAGGAATTACTGGCAGGAACCTATTTAACGCAACGGGTCCTGGTAGTAAGTCAGGATGGAGAAACCAACACCATTGATCTTGACAAGGAAAGCAGAAACCTGACAGACCACTATAAGTATAAATCATTGCTGGAGTCTAGGACCTTAGATGACAATATCGGCTATATCAAAATCAACAATTCGGTAGGAGAAACAGAGATCATCCAATTGTTTGATGATGCCTTGGCTCAGCTCAAAGATACCAGGGGCCTCATTATAGATTTGAGGGAAACACCCAGCGGAGGAAATTCAATTGTTGCAAGAGGGATTCTAAGCCGGTTTACCAAAGTGGAGATGCCTTATCAGAAACATGTTTTACCCAACGAGGAAAAAGAGTTTAAAATAAAACGAAGCTGGTTGGAAATCGTTTCACCAAGAGGCCCTTTTACCTACGACAAGCAAGTGGTCGTGCTGGTTAATCATTGGACAGGAAGCATGTCAGAAGGGCTAACCATCGGCTTTTCAGCTTTGGGAAAAGCCAAGATTGTAGGAACTCGGATGGCTGGTTTAAATGGAGCGATCAATGGTTTTAAGACCACCCGTATAGAAATTCCTTACAGCTTTCCGACCGAACAACTTTACCATGTCAACGGAACACCAAGAGAAACATTTACCCCGCCCTATTTGATTGATTTGACAGATTCAAAATATAAGAAAATAGAGGACCCTATCCTGGCCGAAGGAATCAACCTGATGAACGAAGACAAGTGATCCCAAAAAAACTCATATATTTGAATCCTCTTTTAAACCCTAAACGACTGACAACAAAAACTATGAAAAAATACTTTCTATTGCTCCTCTTTTTTTATTGTGTTCAGGCTAAGGCACAATACACCAATCTTGTATGGTCAGATGAATTCACCGATCCAACGATCAACAAAACAAACTGGACCTACGATACCGGTGGCGGTGGTTGGGGAAATGCCGAGCTAGAGAATTACACCACTCGCCCTGTTAATGCCAATATAGAAAATGGAAATCTTCAGATTATAGCCAAAAAGGAAACATACGGAAGTAATAGTTATACCTCTGCCAGATTGAAAACCCAGAAGCTACAGAATTTTACCTATGGGAAAATGGAAGCTCGCATCAAGGCTCCTGTGGGTCAGGGCATATGGCCTGCCTTCTGGATGCTTGGTAAGAATATCAATGATGCCGGTTGGGGTTGGCCAAAATGTGGTGAGATTGATATTTTGGAACATATCGACAATTCGAAGTATCTTAACGGAACACTCCATTGGGACAATAATGGTCACAAACAATACGGGACAACCACGCTGTGCGATGTGACAAAATATCACGTCTATGGAATGGAATGGGATGCCAACGCTATCAAGTTGTTTCTGGACGGAACAAAGTATATGGAAATGAGTATTGCCAATAATGTCAGTAGTACGGATGAATTTCACCTTCCTTTTTTCTTCATTCTCAACCTGGCTGTTGGGGGAAATTGGCCAGGCAATCCAGATGCCACCACCATATTCCCTGATACGATGTTTGTGGACTACGTAAGGGTTTATCAGCTGGCTACCGGTGTTGGTTCAATTGAAGGCAACCACAATACCAATCATTTGATGAGTCAGAATTACCCCAATCCATTCAATTCATCGACAACCGTTGCATTCAACCTTCCTTCAAAGTCATCTGTTTCTTTGACAGTACTCAATGCCAATGGTCAACAGGTGGCAACGATTGAATCCAAAGAACTGCCAGCAGGGGATTATACCAGGGATTGGAATGCTTCGGGTTTTCCTGCCGGTATTTATTATTACCGTTTACAGGCAGGCCAGTTTATAGAAACCAAAAAATTGATCTTGATCAAGTAAATTATAACTTTGGAAAAGATTTGCAGATTTTATAAATCTTTTCCAATGCTCTACTCCAAAAGTTAAATGCCTGAACA
>DMFR01000084.1:5506-6698 GCA_003450125.1 Prolixibacteraceae bacterium
TGTTCAGGCATTTAACTTTTGGAAATCTAATGATATCGGATAAATAAAGCGGATCGTGAGGTAATAACTTGGAAATGCCGGAAGATTCAACTTTTCCCGATTGGTGGAGAAAGTTCACCGCCAAATACCCTTCATTCGCCTAATCTATTCAAATACCGATGAAAGGGAATTCGTATGTTTGATATCGCCTGTGAGGCGTGTTGGAAGGTAAAAACTGATCACAGGCACACGTTGTTTTTTAAATATATCTATCATTTTATAAATTTGCCTCAAACATTCAATAAGGTCGTCTAATAAATCTTATCTCATGCAGTCACACGAAATTGATTACAAAATTATGGGTCACGATGTTCAATTGGTAGAAATTGAACTGGACTCAGGAGAAACAGTAATAGCTGAAGCAGGCGCCATGCTTTTCATGGAAGACGGAATCAGCTTTGAGTCAAAAATGGGCGACGGTTCTAATCCCCGTGCAGGTTTCTTCGACAAGGTACTGGCAGCAGGTTCGCGCCTGATTACTGGTGAATCTTTGTTCATTACCCACTTTACCAACCAGGGCTGGGGTAAGAAGCATGTGGCTTTTTCAGCTCCTTATCCCGGAACCATTATCCCCATTGACCTGGCTCAGCATCAAGGTACGCTGATCGCCCAGAAGGATGCCTTTTTATGTGCCGCCCTGGGAACCAAGATATCAATGCGTTTTAACCGTAAACTAGGTGCAGGCTTTTTTGGCGGTGAAGGGTTCATCCTTCAAACCTTACAGGGCGACGGAAAGGTATTTATCCATGCCGGTGGTACAGTCATAGAGCGTCAGTTAAACAACGAAGTGCTCAGGGTGGATACCGGATGTGTGGTCGCTTTCGAAGAGACCATCGACTTCGATATCCAGCAGGCAGGCGGACTCCGTTCTATGGTATTCGGAGGGGAGGGTATTTTCCTGGCTACCTTACGAGGAACTGGAAAAGTTTGGCTTCAATCAATGCCTATCCGTAAACTGGTGGCCCAACTCAGCTCATTCGGACCCAATAGCCGTAAAGAAGCCAGCGGAGGTTTGCTCAATAATATATTTGAATAATGGTGCAGATTACTCATCCAATGAATCGAAGTCACTGGATGAGTAAATTCATGCTCATTTTGATTTGAAAGAACGAATTGATTTGAGATAATTCATTATCTTTAAGTTCGTCAATCA
>DMFR01000084.1:6819-13959 GCA_003450125.1 Prolixibacteraceae bacterium
AAGAGCAAGAAAGCAAAAGTCGTTCAGATGTTAAGTCCTGAGAATTACATCCGTAAAAAGGCACGGACATTGCCCATTTACGAGTGTTTGGTCTCCTCTGAATGGGAAGAAGTGAAAATGTGCACTGTGGTGATTGCCCGCGAACATGTGAATGGCAGTATTACTTTTTGTACCTATGTGGTAGACTTGGGGTGCTTGGGAGTAAAAGACTCTATGTTTCAGTTCAATGTCTCAGTGATCCAATACAGGGATATCTTGGAAAAGCTCGGTACAGAAATGGAAATGGTCAATATTGACTATGCACTGGCTCATAATATTGTATTGGCTGGTGTGGAGTATGCCGCAGAGTTCGGTTTTAAGCCCTGTAAGGAATATGAATCGATCACAAAATTCATGCTTGAAGAGGATACCGATGAGATTGAACTAATTGAAATCGAATGCGGAAAAGAAGGTAAGCCTTTCTATGTGCAAGGACCATTTGAGGATATGTCTCGCGCCAATTGGATCATTGCCCAACTCGAAAGAACTGCTGGCCCAGGCAACTATAACTACATCCTGAAGGTAGGCGATGAATTCATGGACGATTATGAAGATGATGAATTGGATGATGAGTATGAATTTGACGATTGGACTTATGAAGAGAAAGAAGAATTATTTCTCACCCTGTCAGAGAATATAGATGACCTGGAAGAAGATGAAGTTAAGCGACTTTTCAATCTTACTGATTCAATGGTGGAGGATCTGGTGGACGTGAATGAGGTTGATCAATTCTATGATCAATATATGGATGAACTGGATGTTGAGATAGATGAAGATAAAGTCCCAGTTCAATTGTTGGGTCTCAGACCTGGAGACCAACCAGTTTCTAAGGAATTGATAAATAAGTTTATGGACATCTACCAACTCTCTGGTGAAAATCCGAAGTTGGCTGCCAAAGAATTGAAATTATTCCATAAAGAATCAAATGCAATCCCCGGATCATATCTCCTTGAGTTGCTCATCCTTCAAACCGAGCATCCGAACAAATATGCCAAACGGCTTAAAGAATATGCCCAGGCTTTTCCTGATTATGCATTGATTCAACTGTTGTGGGCTACCTCCCAGGTAACTTTACTGAAAGATCAGCAAAAAAGATCAGATGACTCCTTTAAGATGGAATCATTCTTCCCGGATAGGGAATCCATCCATCCGATAGAAATGCTTTACACATTGATATATTATTCCTTTGCGACAGGGGTTGACTTGGACATCAATAAAATTGAAGCATTCGGCTCGGTGCTTTATGACTTGGGCCTTCCAGAAACTTATGGGCAAATACTGGAAACAACTAATTCTATGTTTAAATTCACTTATCTTTTGAAAAAGGTAAAAGAATAGATTTTACAGTTATCGATATTAAGTGTCCGTTATTTTGCATTCTGAATAAAAGACAATATAGTCTGATATAAAAATAAATCATTATTTTTGCAGACCAATATTGTATACCATGATGAATTTAATCAAACACGATATTAAGATTGACGAGAGTTTTTACAAGGTTGAAGAAATCAGGCATTTGACCAAAGAAACCTTCTCCCTTAAATTACCCAAGGCCCGCTTCCCATTTAAAGCCGGGCAGCATCTTTCTTTGGGTATCCATGGCGATTACCAAAGCCGGGAATATTCCATTTACAGCAGTGAAAGCGATCCGAACCTGGAAGTGCTGGTCAAAGAAATTGATCACGGATACTTTACCCCAAAGCTTCGCAAGTTAAAGGCAGGCGATCTGGTGGAAGTACATGGCCCTTTCGGCAAGTTCGGGATGGAACCACTAGCCGCCCAAACCGGAAAGTTTGTCTTTATAGCCAGTGGAACCGGTATTGCCCCTTTCCGCAGTATGGTACGTACCTATCCTGAAATTGACTATACACTCATTCATGGGGTTCGCTATGCCGACGAGTCATACGATTGGCAGGAATATGCCAGCGACCGGTATATCCTTTGCACCAGCCGTGATGCCAAGGGAACTTATCAGGGGCGCCTGACCGGTTACTTAATTAATTGTACCTTTGCACCTGAAACAGATTTCTATCTTTGCGGCAACAGCGATATGATCTTCGATGCCCTTGAAATCCTTAAGCAAAAGGGATTCGAACGCGAACAGATTCACTGCGAAGTTTATTTTTAGAATCGTTTGATGGTTGAATCGTTTGATGGTTGAATGGTTAATGGTTAAATTGTAAATTGTTAAATCGTAAATCTTAGAATGAAGTACCACCTGATTACATTGGGTTGCCAAATGAACCTTTCAGACAGTGAAAGGGTGAGTGCCGTACTCGAAGGGATGGGCTATGAGCGGACTGATAATGAAGAAGAGGCCAGTTTGCTTGGAATGCTGGCCTGTTCGGTGAGGCAGAAACCCATTGACAAGGTGTACAACAAGATTGCCCAGTGGAACCGCTGGAAAAACAAACGTAACCTGGTGACCTTCGTTTCTGGATGTTTGCTTCCTGCCGATAAGGAAAAGTTCCTCAAATCATTTGATCTCACTTTCCAGATGAGTGAGTTGGCACAGTTGCCCGATATGATCCGTGAATATGGGGTGGTCACTTCTGCCTCCCTGCAAGCGCCTCAGCCGGTAATGCCCAGGAATGAACACATTGCCCAGATGTGGCATATCCAGCCCAAATACCAATCAACCTACGAGGCTTTCGTTCCGATCCAGAATGGATGCGATAAATTCTGCACCTTCTGTGCCGTTCCCTATACCCGTGGAAGGGAAGTCTCCCGTCCTTCGTCTGAAATCATTGAAGAGATCCGTCACCTGGTCAACCAGGGCTACAAGTCCATCACCCTTCTGGGACAGAATGTCAACTCCTATGGGTTGGACAAAAATGGGGAAGAAATCAACTTTGCCCAACTGCTTCGTCAGATCGGGGAATATGGCATCGCCTCAGGTCAGGAGTTCTGGGTCTATTTCACTTCACCTCATCCCCAGGACATGAACCGCGAAGTCATTGAAGTGATTGCTGCCTATGATTGCCTGGCCAAACAGATTCACCTGCCCATGCAAAGCGGTGATGAGCACGTGCTGATCAAAATGAACCGTCGCCATTCGATGGATAAATACCGCCGCATCGTGGATGACATTCGTGAACTGATCCCGCAGGCCACCCTTTTTACCGATATCATTGTTGGCTTTTCAAGTGAAGGGGAAACCGAATTCCAGCATACCATGGAGGCCATGCACGAGTTCCATTTCAACATGGCCTATATTGCCATGTATTCGCCTCGTCCCGGGGCTGCCAGCTTCCGTTGGGAAAATGAAGTTTCCTCTGACGACAAGAAAGACCGCCTGCACCGCTCTACCGAGGTATTGAAAATACATTCCCGTCAGTACAATGAAACCCTGGTGGGCAAAACCCTACGGCTATTGGTCAATGGTGTTGACCGCAAAACAGGCTTTTCAACAGGCCTTACGGAAGGGAAGATCAACGTTCGCCTTGACCATTTCGATGCTTCGCTAAGGGGTAAAATGATCGATGTGTGCATTACCTCTGCTGCCGACTTCTCGGTTAGTGGCAAGCTGGTACCTGCATTATCAATTGTTCCGTAATGGGGTTATTTGTTGATCAGTTTAAAGATATCGGGTAATCTATGTTTGATGTAAACGGGGATCGGGTCTGCCATTAATGTAAGTTTCCCTTTCTCTAACTGAAGAATGTTTGTATATACATCATTGGGTTTTGAATTATCCACAACTAGAATATTATCAAAATAAGCATAATAGGCATTGAGGTTTTTATAGCCTGCTTTCCATTTTAAATCAATGGTCGTATTGTCCACAAAATGTCCTTTAAACTCTGTCCTGACTTGAATCCTATGCCTGGCAATTTCCTGACTTTCGAGACAAAAGAAAATCAGGTTAACTGTGAACCCATTCTCCCTGAATTTTTCAACCCAATAGACAGGATAGGCATCAAAGTTTGTTTCATAACAAAAATCAGTCTTGTTCCTTAATGTTTTCTTTAAAACTTGCTCGAATGTCTCTGTTGCTTTGTTTTTTGCAATCTTTTCCCTGAATTCACTATCAGGAAGGTTGTTATAATACTCAAGAAAGAGCTTGTCATAATCAAACGAAGCTAAACTCTCCGGTAAAAATGAAGGTGCAAAAGTTGATTTCCCTGCTCCATTACATCCCGCGATGATTGTTAAGTAGGGCATTTGCATTTAAAGCATTAAGAAGTTCTTTGCTTAATTGACCTTTCCTTTTTCTATCCTGAAACAATGCTTCCTTCGGGAGTACTTGTTTATTTAAAATATCCCTGGCCTTTGTCATTTGTTCGGTGACATTGATTCCTGTAATTATTTTTTGGCTGTTCATAAGCTAAAATATTTTTGTTTGTGTTTTATTTATAATCTAACGATCTTATCTAAAAAACACGTTCTTTCAAAGTACCCAACAAAGATAATATTTATTTTTCAAATAGGGAACTATTGCCTGTGCTCCAATATGTTAAAAAATGATTTGTTCTTTTATTCCCGAAGGGTAACCAAATTGCCTATGATTTTTTTTATTATCGCAATTCGGAAATCGTTCGCCTTGATCATTTCGATGCCTCCCTTCAGGGCAAAATGATCGATGTTCACATTACCTCTGCTGCCGACTTCTCAGTAAGCGGTAAGCTGGTACCAAGTTTCGCAATTTAAGCCACTCATCTGATGACTTCAAGCTACTCATACGATGACTTCAAGTCATCGTATGAGTATTGTATAAATTTCCAAATTTTCAAAGAAGGCAGCAGGAGATCATTCTATTCTATCGTATTTTCTTTCCTATACCCATTACATTACAAGAACGATATTTAAAGCCCGGAAAGTCTTTCAGGCTCTGGTCTGCCTTCTTCTCAAGTGATTTGCTTATACCATAAAGATCCCTTTTCTCCTTCTCCCAGGGAAATATTTGGATAGTGTTTAGTCAATATAGACTCAATATTAACTCAATACCAAGTCCAGTGTTAACAGGTAGATAATAGGTAGATAACAGGTACATTACAGGTTCATGAACCTATTATCTACCTATTATCTACCTATTATCTACCTATTATGTACCTATTATCTACCTGTTAACACTGGACTTGGTATTGAGTTAGTATGGAGTTGGTATTGACTAAATATTACTTAATGAGAAGGAATATCCTTTGAAGAATTCAAGAATGAGGGTTACAAGAGAACAGATTTGCCGACTGATTATTTTACCGTTGAAATTGAGAAAAAGTCCAATAACCGGGCTATGAAAAACGATAAAGGGACAAAAATAGGTGATATCCCTGGATTCAGGGAGTTGTTTATTCCCTTATCATAGAATTTATGACTCTTCGGTGAACCAATATTTCCTGCAATTGTCTTATTACAGACAAATTAATCTTTATATATTGCTCATGTCGGGTTTTACGCAGGTTCACAAGGGAAACAGTTCCGCAGAATTTAATTTAAGGGCAGAAGAATATCAAACAGTGTTGCAAGAATTCCGGCAGAAGCTGGCCGGGGTAAGTGCGCATGGCTCTGTGGCTGCAGTTGAAAAACACCGCTCACGTGGGAAGCTGCTGGCCAGGGAACGCATTAACCTGCTGGTCGATGCCCAGACCCCTTTCCTGGAATTGTCCACTTTTGCGGCCTACAATCAATATGACAATGCCTTTCCTTCCGCCGGAATTATTACTGGTATCGGGGTGGTCAATGGCCGTGAATGTTTGATCATAGCCAATGATGCCACGGTAAAAGGGGGAACTTACATTCGTGAAACCATCAAAAAGCATGTCAGGGCGCAGGAAATTGCCCGTCAAAATAAGCTGATCTGTATTTATTTAGTTGATTCGGGAGGCATTTACTTGCCCGAACAGGCCAACGTATTTCCCGATCGTTTTGACTTCGGGAGGGTCTTTTACAACCAGGCACGCATGTCGGCAGAAGGGATTCCACAGCTATCGGTGGTGATGGGTTCATGTACAGCGGGGGGCGCTTATGTTCCGGCCATGAGCGATGAAACCATTATTGTAAGGAACCAGGGAACCATTTTTATCGGCGGTCCGCCCCTTGTACTGGCGGCCACGGGCGAAGAGGTGACGTCGGAAGAACTGGGAGGAGCCGAAATGCATACGGCCATTTCAGGGGTGGCTGATCACATGGCAGAGGATGATGTACATGCCTTGAAGCTTTGCCGCGATATTGTGGCAGGACTTCCCATCCCTGAAAAACAGCGGCTGGATATTCAACCCGTAAGAGAACCCCTTTTCCCCATGGAAGAACTGGCAGGGTTGCTGCCTACTGATCTGAAAAAACCCATCAATGCCCATGCCATCATTGAACGGCTGGTGGATGGGAGCGAGTTCCAGGAATTCAAGGCCAATTACGGCAAGACATTGGTGACAGGCTTTGCACGTATTTGGGGCTTTCCGGTGGGGATTATTGCCAATAACAGTTTCCTGACTTCGGAAAGCTCGCTCAAGGGAACACACTTCATTCAATTGTGCGTGCAGCGTAAGGTTCCACTTATTTTTCTTCAGAATATAACCGGCTTTATTGTCGGCAAAAAGTATGAACACCAGGGCATTGTCCGTGATGGGGCCAAGTTGATCAATGCCGTTGCCAATGCCTCGGTACCCAAATTCACCATTGTAATGGGGGGCTCGTTTGGGGCAGGAAACTATGCCATGGCAGGTCGTGCCTTCGATCCCCATTTCCTGTTCATGTGGCCCCATGCACGTATTTCGGTCATGGGTGGAGAGCAGGCTGCAGGGGTGCTTAGAAGTATCGGCAGCAATGGCTCGACGGGTTCGCTGCTGGATGAATTTGAGGAGCAGAGTTCAGCCTATTACAGTTCATCGCGCCTGTGGGATGATGGGATTATTGAACCGGCCGATACGCGTAAAGTGCTGGCAATGGCTATTTCAGTATCGCTCAACAGACCTTTTGGAGAAGCTTCTTATGGAGTTTTTAGGATGTAACGAGGAATATGGATTGCACAAAATTATTACGCTCTGGTAGAATATGATTGAGACAGTAAAACATAAACACAAAAGCACAAAGAAATTCACCACAGATTACACCGATAGACACAGATTATTTCTGTTTTTTAAATCTGTGTTCATTTGAGTAATC
>DMFR01000084.1:14185-14466 GCA_003450125.1 Prolixibacteraceae bacterium
CTGTGTTCATTTGAGTAATCTGTAGTGATTGGTTCTTACTCATTGAACCCGTTCCATGCACGGGTGTACAGTTTGTAAGTAATCACCCAATTATATAGGGGTTGATCTACAGTAAATCCTTTAGGGATTTTAATTGAATGGAAATGATTCAAGAGAATGATATACAGTTAAATGAAAACAAATAAATTGATAAAAAAAGACTATCAGTATATTGAGACCCGCCTTGAAGGTTCAGTGGTGAGGATCAACCTGGACCGGCCTGAGCAGCACAATGCACTTAT
>DMFR01000084.1:14648-15317 GCA_003450125.1 Prolixibacteraceae bacterium
CCTGAGCAGCACAATGCACTTATTCCTGAATTTCTTTCGGAACTGGATCAGGCATTGGATGAAATCCGTGTCATGGAGGAAGTGCTGTTTGTAGTTCTCACCGGAAATGGACGCTCCTTTTGTGCAGGAGCCGATCTGAATTGGTTTGCCGGTTCAGGCGAACGCTCCCCTGAAAGGAATGCTGCTCAGTATAAAATGTTGGCTGACCTGTTGCTTAAACTGTTTCAGCTACCTCAGATTACCATTGCAGCGGTTCACGGCAATGTGTTTGGAGGAGGAATTGGGTTGATGGCCAGCTGTGATTTTGTGCTGGCTGAACCCACGACAAGGTTCATGTTCAGCGAAGTGAAGCTGGGTTTACTGCCTGCCACCATCCTGCCTTTTGTCGCCAAACGTCTTTCCATCCAATATCTGCGCAAATGGATTCTCACCGGATGTTTTTTTACGGCTCCGGAAGCCCATCAAGGCGGATTGGTCGATATCCTAACGGAAGAAGGCGCCCTGGAAACCTCTTTATATGCATTCATGGCTTCATTTGAAGCGGCATCACCTTCGGCAATCAGGAAAGCAAAAGCGATGATTAACCAGGTTGCTTCCGGCGAAATTGACATTCACCAGACTGGAGTAACTTCCACTATTCTGGCAAAGGCACTTTTGTCATCTGACGGG
>DMFR01000083.1:0-4465 GCA_003450125.1 Prolixibacteraceae bacterium
ACCACAGATTACACAGATAGACACAAATTATTTTTATTTTTTAATCTGTGTTTATTTGAGTAATCTGTGGTGAATTCCTTTGTGACTTTGTGTCTTTGTGTTTAAATTTTTACCTTTCGGACACTCCTATTTTACACTGAAATAAATGGCAAAGAAATGCAACACACTTCCTGCCAGAACAAACAAATGCCAGATACCATGGCCATAGGGAAGAGTGCGCCACATATAGAAAATTACGCCTACTGAATAGGCCAACCCACCCAGAACGAGGAGAGTCACGCTAATGGAGGGCAAGCTCAAATAAACTTGTTTCCCTGCCAAAATCAATAACCATCCCATCAAAAGGTAAACCGCTACCATCAATTTTCGGAAACGGGTAAGATAAATAGCCCGAATAACAGCGCCCGTTAAGGCAATTCCCCACACCACCGCAAACAGCGACCAACCCAAGACCCCCCGAAGGTTTGTAAGTAAAATAGGTGTATAAGTTCCGGCAATAAGCAGAAAGATAGAAACATGATCAAAGCGTGCAAAGAGATTCTTTAGGCGTGGACTTGAAAAACTGTGGTAGAGTGTAGAGGATAAATACATCAGAACAAGCGAACTCCCATAGATGGAAAAACTGATCAAATGCAAGGTCCCTTGCTGATTTGCCGCCACCATGATCAATATGACCAGGGCAACGATGCTCAGCAATGCACCTATCCCGTGCGTGATGCTATTTACTATTTCTTCTCCGGCTCTTAGATCACGGTAGGATTTTGGGGATTTTGAATTCATAATCAAACAGGGCAAAAGTTTAAAGCGATAATCTAACTTCTGTCTACTGGCTTCTAGCTTCCAGTAGCCAGTTGCCAGTTGCCAGATTCATCATTTCAACAGTAACACGACACTACTTACTTAAAACGATTGACCATCACTTTTGTTTGCGATGGGTTTATTACTAAAATGTTAATTGCAGTAAATCAATTAAAGCTTTAAATTCATTCCTGAATAGAGGTCCTTTTATCAATCAGGTAGGAGTTTCGTTCCGATGAATTTCTGGAATTTAGTTCTGCAAGGAACCCTGCTAAAAACAACTGCGATCCAATGATCATAGCTGTAAGCGACAAGTAAAAGTATGGACTGTCGGTGATTCTAGGAGCCAGCTCATTGTTGAAGGTGTGAATCAGCTTCTCGGCACCAACCCATATCGCTGAAGCCAATCCGACGATAAAAGTGAGTGTGCCATACAGTCCGAAAAAGTGCATGGGGCGCTTGCTGAATTTTGAAATGAATATCACTGAAAGCAAGTCCAGTGGTCCACGAATAAAACGTTCTATGCCAAATTTGGTCACCCCGTACTTGCGTTCCTGGTGCTGAACCACCTTCTCTCCGATCTTCTTAAATCCGGCCCATTTGGCCAGCACAGGGATATAACGGTGCATATCGCCATACACTTCTATACTTTTCACCACTTGCTTCCTGTAGGCCTTTAAACCGCAGTTAAAATCGTGGATTTTTATTCCAGTCATTCGCCTGGCCGTCCAATTGTAAAATTTACTTGGAATGTTCTTCGAAAGAATCGGATCATAGCGTTTTCTCTTCCAACCCGAAACAAGGTCATACTTGTCTTCGGTAATCATGCGGTAGAGTTCTGGTATCTCCTCAGGGCTATCTTGCAAATCGGCATCCATGGTAATGACCACATTGCCATTGGCCTGTGCAAAACCGCAATATAAACCAGCCGATTTCCCGTAATTGCGCCTGAATTTGATTCCCTTGATGCTTGGATTTTGAAGACTTAACTGTTCAATGAGGTCCCACGACCCATCGTTGCTGCCATCGTCCACCAGGATCACTTCATAGGTAAAGTGATTGGTTTGCATAACTCGGTCAATCCAGGCTGTTAGCTCAGGAAGTGAATCTACTTCATTAAAAAGTGGTACTACTACGGAAATATCCATTGTTTTATTCATCTGTTAATCATTGCTTTTCAATTACTACCAAGCACAAAATAGAACCTATCAACAATCATATCCCAGTTGAGTCAATACTATTCCTGTCTCGTTTCATCAGTTTTTACATCTTCCATAGCTTCATCAAAAGCATCATCTTTATATGGATTCTTTTTAATAATAGCCGAACTAACAAGAGACATAATTGAACCACCAATTAATCCAAACTTCAGACTGGTAATTAATGATTGTATGGGTGTAGGTATCTCCGGTTTCTCGAATTTGACCATCGCTTCATCAATCTGTTCTTCAGATAATCCCCTGCTAGACATCCATTGATAGGTCTTGTCTTGCATCATTGTCATTACTCGTTGGGCATATCCTGGATCAATAAATTTTGCAAAAATATAATTGTATAAAGAACTTACGACCGTACTAAAAAGAACAATTAAGACACCAAATACAAACGCCTTCCCAAAAGTGATTTTTCCATCAAGTTGATTATCCCTATATGATTTTGTAAAATAAATGAGTAGAAAAATTAAAATACATAGGTTTATAATGCCAATACTTACATTGCCCCAAAGTCCTAATTTCTCCATTAGAGCAGTAGCCCAAATAACAACTGATATAAAAATAGTAATTCCTCCAAGATATAGCCCATAAGTCATAGCCAATTTGAAAGGGTTGGTTTGATGTGGTTCCATTGTAGTTTTTTAAGATAATTAAACAAATATATCTGAATTTATTGACAGTCCCATTATTGCCGGGCATTTTAATCGCTCAAAAAAAAAAGTTATTTTTTTTTGCTTCAATAGTTGATTGACCGCTAAACGGTTAGTTTG
Organism: Prolixibacteraceae bacterium; assembly: GCA_003450125.1. Lineage (GTDB taxonomy): Bacteria > Bacteroidota > Bacteroidia > Bacteroidales > Prolixibacteraceae > Aquipluma. The sequence goes on from DMFR01000083.1 coordinate 2,783, forward strand.
TCAGTGTCAAAAATAATTACACCTCGCCCCGAATTTGATTTGCAGGGAGCGCTTTTTTTTCTACTTTTGACCCCGGGTAAGTCCTGTACGACTAGCTCCCGTTGAATTCCCCCAGGGTCGGAAGGCAGCAAGGGTGAATGGTTGAGCGGTGCGATGCAGGTAGCTTACCCACTTTTTTTGCTTTTTTTTGCCGAATTAGCTCAGTTGGCCAGAGCACGTGATTTGTAATCTCGGGGTCCACAGTTCGAATCTGTGATTCGGCTCAAAAGAAAAAGTGTTCAGGGTTTAATGTTCAGTTTACAGTTGGGTACATATCCTTTTACTGAATTCTGAATACTGAAAACTGATTACTGAAGAGTTCTGAAGTTTATTGGGGAGATACCAAAGTGGCCAACTGGGGCAGACTGTAACTCTGCTGGCGTACGCCTTCGTAGGTTCGAATCCTGCTCTCCCCACAAAGAAGTGAATAGTTTACAGTTACAAGTTTACAATTGGGAGCGCATCCTTATACTGAACACTGAGACTGAATACTGAACACTGAAACGCGGGAGTAGCTCAGTCGATAGAGCATTAGCCTTCCAAGCTAAGGGTCGCGAGTTTGAATCTCGTCTCCCGCTCATTTAAAACCAGCACATTACATGCTTTGTAAGTGCTGGTTTTTGTGTTTAAATAACTTACCATCAGCATAGTTGCTCTTTTATTGTCGGGACACGGATTAAATGACGTAGCCTCTTGTATAGTTTGCCAGAATCTTGATCGGAGCGTCATTGCGAGGAACGAAGCAATCTATTGTTGGTTAAATATTTACCCCGAGTCCTCGGGGCTTCGTTCCTCGCAATGACGCTCCGATTGAGATTCTGGCAATAATATAAGTGCCCAAATAGCCTTAACATGACACTCCTGAATATAGCAAAATCATATACCAATTTACTTCAAAAAGCAATAATAGTACTCTCCGCTTACATCATATTTAGGCTTCATTCAATACTATGAAATGAGTCAAAATCAACAACTGTCTTCCTTTTTTAGCTGCTCATTAACAGGTAATTTGATAGCAGTACTTTTATGACGAACTTCTGATTGTTTTATGAACTTCTGCAATTAAAAATAAGATGTGGCATTAAAACGGAGAAGAAAATGACCGGATAGTATCATATTTTACTGAAATAGTATTAAGCATTAGTCTCAAATTGATTTTAATTTGTATGTGAATTGTCGGAATTGAGATACTACCCCATTTACTAGAAGTAAAAATACTAAAATAGATAAAATCATGAGCTCAAATTTCAAGAAGAAAGTAAAGAAACTGTTTGCTAATCAGGAAGAACTGTTATCTGCCAAGAATAAGAAAGTAAAAAAAGGAAATGGGGTCTTCGACCGATATAAAAATCCCATCCTTACCAATGCCCATACTCCAGTGATCTGGCGGTATGATTTGGATGAATCAACCAATCCATTCCTGATGGAACGCATTGGCATGAATGCCACCATGAATTCAGGGGCCATGAAATGGAACGGCAAATACATCCTGGTGGTTCGTGTGGAAGGTGTTGACCGCAAATCTTTCTTTGCCATTGCTGAAAGCCCCAACGGCGTGGATAATTTCCGCTTCTGGGATTTCCCTGTAACCATTCCTGAAACTGAAACTCCTGATACCAATGTATATGACATGCGCCTGACAGC
>DMFR01000083.1:4583-4753 GCA_003450125.1 Prolixibacteraceae bacterium
GTATATGACATGCGCCTGACAGCCCATGAAGATGGCTGGATTTACGGTATCTTCTGCTCTGAACGCAAAGACCCCAATGCCGCTCCAGGAGATCTCTCTTCGGCTGTTGCAGCAGCAGGTATTGTACGCACCAAAGACCTTGAAACTTGGGAGCGCCTTCCTGATCTGAA
>DMFR01000423.1 GCA_003450125.1 Prolixibacteraceae bacterium
TACCTGTTCTCTTTAAAGCAATCTTTATTTCATTTATTTTCTATTTCAGTATTGTTTCAGCTAAAGCACAAAGAAATATGACTGATATGCCTGTTTTTGGTGCACAGATCTTTATCGAGCCAGGTCAAACTCCTGAAGATATTGATACCTGGTTCCGCATGTTAAAGGAAAATGGGATGAAAACCACCCGTATCCGCATGTTCGAATCGTATATGCACCAACCTGACGGAACATGGGATTTCAGTTTGTTTGACCGAGCTTTCAAGGCAGCCGATAAATATGACATCAAGGTCTATGCAACCATTTTCCCCTATACCGAAAAGACTGATATCGGAGGCTTAAAATTTCCACGCGATGAAGCTCATCTTAAATCTATCGCCCTATTCATTGAAAAACTGGTCACACATTTTAGTCCCTTTAGAAGTATGTATGGCTGGGTGTTAATCAATGAGCCGGGTGTTTCAGGAACCATTCCATGGACAGAATTTACAAAGGCCCGCTACCAGGAATGGCTGCAGAAGAATCCTCAAAAGGAATTTGTGGAGAATGGTTATCCCATTTTGGTTGAACTGACCGATCAACGTTTCTTACTGGATTACAATACCTGGTATTTAAACTGGCTTGCCAGTGAAGTTAAAAAATATGATACCCGGCATGTGCTGCATGTAAACAACCATGCCATGTTTCAGAATTGTGCCGAGTACAATTTTCCTGAATGGCGGAAATTTCTTACCACCCTTGGCGGATCGGCACATGCCAGCTGGCATTTTGGCTACTTCAACCGAGATCAGTATGCGATGGCCATGTCGGCTAATAGTGAGATCGTGCGTTCTGGTGCTGGCGAATTGCCATGGATCATGACTGAAATACAGGGCGGCAACAATACCTACAGTGGGATGGCTCCATTCTGCCCTACAAAAGATGAAATTGCACAATGGATGTGGACCATAATTGGTACACAGGGTAAGGGTGGTATTTTTTGGTCATTAAACCCGCGTTCTTCAGGTATTGAAGCAGGGGAGTGGGCCATGCTAGACTTCCAGGATCATCCTTCAGATCGTCTAAAAGCTGCTGCCGAGGTATTAAAGGTCATTGATTCAAAAGAGGAATTATTTGCCAATGCAAGGGAAGTTGATTCAGGGATTAACCTGTTGTATATCCGGCAATCGCTATGGGCGGAGAAGAAGATGGCTTCTCCTTCCACTCAAAACTACGAAGGTCGTTTGGCAGGTGGAGTGATGAAATCAGTGTTGGGCTACTTTGAAACTCTTTCTGAGATGGGGATCAACTGTAACCTGAAGGAATTTGGGGAATTTGACTTCTCCAAAGATGATTATTCAGGCACGACCATCATCCTGGCTCATCAGATTTCAATTCCTTCAGAGTACGGATCCAAACTGGAGGCTTTTGTTTCTAAAGGTGGTAAGCTCATTGTTGATGGGCTGACCGGTTTTTTTGATGACAATCTGCACAACACCATGAAAACCGGATTCCCCTTTGCCAACGTGTTGGGTGGAAACATCAGCGAATTCAAGGTTGTTGACAATCTTTTTGATGTCAAACTTGATAAGATTTCCCTCCCTGCCCATCTTTGGAGAGGATTTATCAAGAACAATACTGCTAAGGTGCTTTCAACTGTTGATGGGGAGGCTGTTGCCACACGCAATCAATTTGGCAAAGGTGAAACGCTTTGGATTCCTTCATTACTTGGCCTTGGCGCCCGGTTGGGAGGAACTGAGAAGCTGGCACAGTTCTTATCCCTGGAATTGAAACAGAACATCATCAAGTCTCCCTTTGTATTTGTATCCCATCAAAAAGGGCTACTGATGAAGACGCTCTCTTCGGGCAGTTCGTTTGTAACGGTGGTGATCAATAAATCGAAAGAAGGAAGGAAGGTCGCTTTGATCCTGAAGGATCAATCGAACACGCCCACGGTGCTTTTTGCGGATAAAAAAGGGACTGTTTCTGCTCATACGGTTTTAATATCGCCTGAGGAAACGATGGTTATTGAATGGAAATAAAATTGATCACTTTAAACTGGAAGAATCAATGTCTGAAGGGAAGCAACATGCTGTTATCCAGTTGTGCATGGAAAAGCTGGCTGATCTGAATGGTTCACCAGTCCGTCTACTCAATACGCTTCTGGTGGGGGGTGGATGTATCAATAATGCACTGAGTATCCACACCTCTGTGGGTGATTATTTCCTCAAGTGGAATGCTACAGCACCTGGTGATCTGTTTCTTAAAGAAGCTGAAGGACTTGAGGAAATGCGCACTTATGACAATCTCTTTCTGCATATTCCAAAGGTGATCTGGAGCAGGGAAGTGAATCAGTTTCCCGGTTTGTTGTTGATGGAATATCTGCCGCCCGCCATTATAACGGATGGATATGACGAGCGCCTGGGTAGGGGAATTGCCAGGCTTCACCGCAAAACGGCTTACTCTTACGGGTTTTACCATTCAAATTATTGCGGAACCACGCAACAGGATAATACATGGACCAAAAGTTGGCCTGAATTCTATGCCCAACGTAGAATAGGAGCTTTGGTTGAGCAAATCGTTACTGTGCGCGGAATGACAATCAGCGAACAGAAAATTTATGAAAAACTGGTGGATAAAATGACACAATTGCTGGCTCATTCAACCATTCCATCCTTAATACATGGCGATTTATGGTCTGGGAATTACATGTACTCCTCGTATGGTCCTGCCTTGATTGATCCGGCCTGTTATTATGCCGACCGTGAAATGGAATTGGGGATGATGAAATTATTTGGTGGCTTTTCACCTGTGGTATGGAATGCTTATCAGGAAGAATTTCCCCTACCGGTTGGTTGGCAGGAACGGATTCAACTCTATCAATTGTACCATCTGTTGAATCATTATTTGCTCTTTGGTGGATCATACGGATTGCAGTCTCTGGAAATTGCCAAAATGTACCAATGAATAAGATATACTTGCTTGCTGTTTTTGCAATAGCAATGGGTGCTCTTGAAGCAATCGTTGTCGTTTATCTCCGGCAGCTTTATTATCCGCTGGGATTTAATTTTCCATTGGGTTTCCTTTCTCCCCAAATGCTTTCTGTAGAATGGTTAAGAGAAGCTGCCACCATTGTTATGCTTTTTTATATTGGGATGATTGCAGGTGAAAATCCTCTTCAGCGTTTTGCCTACTTTCTCTATACCTTCGCTATTTGGGACATCTTCTATTATGCTTGGTTGAAGGTACTTTTAAACTGGCCCTCCTCATTCCTGACCTGGGATATCTTGTTTCTCATTCCCGTTCCCTGGATAGGACCCGTGCTTGCTCCAATCATTTGTTCTTTAACGATGATCCTTTTTTCAGGAATGATCATTCATTTTCAGAAGCGGGGGTATGTTTTCAAAATTAAACCAGTTGAATGGGGGTTGATTGTTGCAGGGGTGATTATCATCCTGGGTACTTTCATGTGGGATTATTCTAAAATAATAATCGACGATGGCCTCCTGTCCAGGTTTTGGATACTAACAAAGGATCAGCAACTTTTGAAAAACATTTTAAACTATCACCCAACCACTTACAACTGGATGGCATTTCTGCTGGGAGAAATTCTAATGTTAGGTGCTATTATATTGATTTTTAGGCGAATCAAATCAAATAAATAATAGTGTCACGTCAATATTAACTAAAATAAGGACGTGTCAAAGACAATTTATTTCCGCACGTTCCGCA
>DMFR01000359.1 GCA_003450125.1 Prolixibacteraceae bacterium
GTCAGGAATATTACAGCACGACTGCATGCCGAAAAAGAAATTCAAACCTTGGGTAAAGCTATTGAGCAAGGCCCCTCCTCTATTGTTATTACCAATGCAGAAGGGAAAATTGAATTCGTCAATAAGAAATTCACGACTGTCACCCAATACCATTTAGAGGAAGTGAAAGGGAAGAATCCACGCATTTTTAATCCTGGACGCCTTCCAAAGAAGGAGTTTACGGAGCTTTGGACAACTTTAAAAAATGGGAAGACCTGGGAGGGAGAAGTTTTAAACCGAAAAAAAAACCACACTTATTTCTGGGAAGAAGTCAGCATTTCGGCAATAAAGAACGCTGAAGGTACCATCAGCAATTACATCCTGATACAGAATGACATTTCCGACAAGAAACGGATTATGAATGATCTGATCCAGGCCAAAGAAAAAGCAGTGGAAAGCGACCGTTTGAAATCAGCTTTCCTGGCCAACATGAGTCATGAAATACGGACTCCCCTCAATAGTATTATCGGGTTTTCAGAATTAATGAATGACATTGATTTTGATCCCGCGCAACGGTTTCACTATGCCCAGATAATCAATAACAGTGGGACTAAATTGCTTTCCATTATCAGTGACATCATGGATCTTTCGAAAATTGAAGCAGGTGAAGTGCAGATTCAACCTCGAAGACTTTCAGTAACTCATTTAATGATCGGGATACAGAAAGAATTCACCTTCAAAGCCATTGAAAAAGGGATTGAATTGATTCTTGATGCATCGAAAGAGGATATTTTTATTGAAAGCGATGAAAACAAACTGAGACAGGTACTGATCAATTTTGTCGGTAATGCCATTAAATTTACTGAAAAAGGATTCATTTACATTGGCGTAAAAGTAAACGGTAATTTTGCGGAGTTTCATATAAAAGATACAGGGATTGGAGTACCGGTCCAATATCAAGAACATATATTTGAACGGTTCCGTCAAGTTGAATCAGCGTTTACCCGTAAATATGGTGGTAACGGCCTAGGACTGGCAATTTCAAAAGCCCTGGTAGAATTACTGGGAGGAAATGTATGGATGGAATCGGAACAGGACATCGGGTCAACTTTTTATTTTACAATTCCCCTATTCAATTAATAATAGATCAGGTCAGGAAGTAAACCGCAGGTCTCGACTGGCCTGCAGGATGCTTTTGACCTGTTGGCAGATCCACATCAGGGACAAATATTTATATGGTATCAATCCCTTTAACAACCCTTGTATTTGCTGGATATAAGGAGGGGTTGCGTAAAATCGGGATGATTAGGGGCAAAAGAAGGTGAATAAAAAGTTCAAAATAACTATCTTGCAACCCATATACCGGGGATGATATGGAAAAGAAGGATTCAGGGCAAGACGATTCACTGAAAAAAAAAGCAGTAGAGAATTTAGAGAAGGAGCAATCCGAAAGATGGGGGAACCTTACGGCCCCCAATGGATTCTGTCCCAGTCCGGCAGATCATCTGAACATCATCCATCAACTGGAGATTTCCCATATTGAACTGGAAATCCAAAACGAGGAACTCAAACAGGCTCTGCATAGAGCGACAACAGCTACTGCACTCTACGATTACTCACCATCGGGGTACTTCACCCTTGAAAACAACGGTACTATTCTGGAGATGAATCACAATGGAGCCAAAATGATTGGCAAGGAACGCTCAGAATTATTGGGTAAAAATTTCATTCAATTTGTTTCTTCAGATTCGCTGATCTTATTCCTGGACTTTTTAAAAAAGGCAGTGGAAACGGACAGCAAACAAAATTGTGAAATAAGGTTGGTTTTCAATGAAGCGTGTTTCATCGATGTTCATCTCGAAGGGTTTGTCTATAACAGGGGAAAGACCTGTCTTGTAACGGCCATTGACATTACCGCCTCCAAAAGGATAAAGGAGACCATCCGCTTAAGCGAATCCCGGTTAAAACGGGCAGAACTTGTTTCGAAAACAGGCAACTGGGAATTCCATGTTGATACCCAAGATATCTTCGCTTCAGAGGGAGCCATCAAAATATATGGAGTAGAAGGCAATACGTTGAAATATGCAGATATTAAAAATGTTACACTTCAACATTACCGCCACTTACTCAATCACACGTTAAAAAATTTAATTGAAGAGAACCTACCCTATGATGTTGAATTTAAAATAAAAGCCCAGGATACAGGAGAAATAAAAGACATTCATTCATTAGCCACCTTTGACAGAGATAAGAGAATTCTATTTGGATCCATTCAGGATATTACAGAGCGCAAGCAACTGGAAGACCGCCTACATGAGTCTGAACAATATTACAGGACGATGGTGGAAACATCGCCAGATGCCATTGTTATATTAGACACCTTGGGTCAACTGCAATTTGCATCCCAACGGGCATTTGAAATCTTCTTTCTTCCGAGCGACAATCCTCTTGGAAGCTCTATTTTTCAATGGATTGCCCCAGAAATGAAAGAATTAACTCTTCAAAGATTCAGTGCCATCCTTTCAGGAAAAATAAATCCTGAGTTGTACGAATACAAAATCATAAGAAATGACAATTCTGTTGTTTGGACAGAAATCCGTGGATCTCGATTGCAGGATGCTGAAGGGGAAGATAAAGGAATATTTCTCATTTGCCGGGATGTTACCGAGCGCAAACATGCCGATGATGCACTTCAACAGGCGCATGAAGAATTGAAAAATTTACATGACACCCTGGATGAAGCCATCTTTTCATTTGATCCGGTCAATCAAAAGATGTTAATCGTTTCGAAGGCCCATGAAACTATTTTCGGCTGTCCGGTATCTGAATTTTTCAAGAACCCTGATTTATGGTACGAATTGGTAATTCCGGAAGATAAATACATTATTGATGACGGGTTTTCCGTCCTGTACCAGGGGAATAATCTTCAGCATGAATACAGAATTATTCGTCCCGACGGACAGCTCAGGTGGATTTCATCCAGGATGCAGCCAACACTTGATAAGGAAGGAAAATTGATACAGGTGAATGGAATTGCCAATGATATTACTGAACAGAAGCGTGCAGAGGAAGAAAACCGGGAATCGGCAGAAAAATTCAGGATGGTTTTCGAAAATGTATTCGATGGCATTGTCATCTATGATGAAGATAATGACCCCTTTAAGCGGAAATTAATTGATTGTAATGAGCAGTATGCTCATATGGCAGGTAGATCACGTCAGGAATTGCTTGAAATGGGGCATACTTATGCCTTGCAAATATCTTTGGATGACTCATCAAATTCAAACCGGATTAATTCACTTGCCAGGAAAAAGGCTTTCCAGGGCACCTATTCATGGATTAGGCCCGATGGGAAAGACAATGTCATTGAATATATCGGTGTACCTATTATCTGGGGAGGTAAATCATTCTCTATAGGGATTGATCGCGACATAACTGTGCATCGAAGGGCTGAAGAAGAGGTCAAAAAATCGCTTTCCCTTTTAACAGCCACCCTTAACTCAACAACAGATGGCATATTGGTTGTGGATAAGAAGGGAAAGATTACCCATTTTAATGAGAAATTCGTAGAGTTGTGGCAAATTCCCCAGTCCATGCATTCCACATGGAATGAAAATATAGAAAGATCAACCATATTGAATCAATTGAAAGATCCGGAGAGCTTTCTCAATAAAGTCAAAGAGATGTATATTCATGAAGAAGAATCTTCGTTTGACACCCTGGAATTCAAGGACGGCCGTACTATTGAGCGTTACTCCCAACCACAGATAAGTGAAGGGAAAAGCGTTGGGAGAGTATGGAATTTTCGGGACATTACCCAGCACCGACGTGCCCAGGCGGAATTAATTGCCGCCAAAGAAAAGGCAGAAGAATCGGATCGCCTCAAATCAGCTTTTTTGGCCAACATGAGCCACGAAATACGTACCCCACTCAATAGTATCATTGGTTTTTCTGAATTAATGTCGGATCCTGATTTTGACAAAGATCAGGAATACCAGTTTGCGCAGATCATCAACGCCAGTGGAAACAACCTGCTTACTATTATCAGCGACATTATGGATATTTCAAAAATTGAAGCTGGCCAGCTAGAGGTGAAAAAACGACTGTTTTCAGTTAGCCAATTGATATCCGACCTTCAGATAGAATACTCATTCAAAGCCTTGGAAAGAGGAATAGAATTAATAATTGACCCACATAATCCCTGTGAAGTTTTTATTGAGAGCGATCAAACCAAACTAAGACAGATCTTGGTGAATCTGGTGGGCAATTCGATCAAATTTACGGAAAAGGGATCTATTGAAATCGGCTTGAAAATTGAGGGAGAGTTGCTCGAATTTCATGTAAAAGACACCGGGATTGGCATATCGGCTGAATTTCAAACTAAAATATTTGAGCGTTTCCGTCAGATCGAATCACCCTATACCCGAAAATATGGAGGTACAGGCCTGGGGCTAGCCATTTCAAAAAGCCTGACTGAATTATTGGGAGGAAAGCTCTGGATGGAATCAGAACAGGGCGTAGGATCCACCTTTTATTTCCATATACCCATCCGGTGATAATCGCCGTAGTCCATATTTTGATACAATACGTTTAATTACAGTGTATCCATTGACGTTGATTCATTGCATTGAATTGCAAGACATCACCAACCTGTGACATTAACCATTGTAAATGAATGCTTTGACTCATTCAAATACTTATTTTTCCTTCTATCATTTGAAATTATTCCTTCTGACAGACTCATTAACGGGGGAAGACAAAACTGTGAATTATGTAATTAATTTTAGCTTTTATGTAATTTGACACAGCATGAATGTACCACATTTGCATTGTTAGAAAGATTTCCGGTATTCCAAATATCTTACTGAAATATATCGTCGAGGGAAACAACAAAATGAAAACAAATGAGCCAAATTCAATAGAAGCACTACCTTTCCATTTCATTCAAAGCAATAAAAGTATTAAAATCGCTTTAAATGAAAAGGTGGAAAATTTACGCCGGTTGGCTACCGTGGTCAGTGATTCAAATGACGCTATCATTTTGCATGATCCCAATGGAAAAATTCTGGCCTGGAATCGTGGTGCAATAGAAACCTACGGCTATACCGAGGCCGAGGCGCTAAGAAAAAATGTAAGGGATATTGTCGCTGAGTGTGACCGGGAAGCGGCCCAGACATTGATACGTAAAATCATGCAAGGCAAAATCATTAAATCATTTGAACTTAAGCGGACTACCAAAGTTGGCCGGATTCTAGATGTGTGGCTGACCACTACCCTAATAAGGGATAAAAAAGGAAATCCAGTGGCCATTGCCACTACTGAACGGGACATCACCGAGCGAAAGCAGATAGAAATGGAACTAATCGCGGCCAAAGAAAAAGCCGAAGAATCGGATCGGTTGAAATCAGCCTTTCTGGCAAATATGAGTCATGAAATCCGTACTCCCCTCAATAGTATCATCGGGTTTTCAGATCTTTTGCTTGACCCTTATTTCGAAAAAGAACAGCACGATAGATTCGTGGGTATCATTAGGGAAAATGGAAATAATCTGCTGGAGATTATCAGCAACATTATGGAACTCTCCAAAATTGAAGCAGGCCAGATTCAGATCAACAAACGACTGATTCTTGCAAGTGAATTAATTTCAAACATTTCTGAGGAACACTTGTTGAAAGCAAAGGAGAAAGGAATTGAGTTTAAAGTCGTACGGTCTCACTCCTCTTATATTATTATTGATAGTGATGAGCTTAAAATCAAGAAAATTTTAGACAATTTAATTGGCAATGCCATAAAATTTACCACTAACGGGTCAATCGAATTGGGACTCAAAAAGGTAGGTGATTTTGTTCAATTTCAAGTAAAAGATACCGGAATTGGCATCTCTGAAGAATTCTACCAACAAATATTTGTGCCATTCCGACAAGTCGAATCGGCTTTAACCCGAAAATACGGTGGCAATGGACTGGGACTTGCTATTTCAAAAAGCCTGGCTGAATTATTGGGAGGTACAATCTGGATGGAATCAGTAAAGGGAAAAGGATCCACTTTTTATTTTACAATACCTATTTAATAGAGCAGTCTGAGCTGCTAAATTGGATGATAAAGCAAAGGATGAAAGAAAAATAATGAATATTAATACCAAATTTTAAACAGATTATATGTTTCACATTAGCAATAATAAATGGAATATCATAAATAGTGGATTTCTTTTCTTTTTTGTAATGAGCTGTACGATAGCCGGTAGCTTTGCAAATCAGCCAGTAAAAAAGCAAAGTGCCGACATCGAAGACTCTCTGATGGTTAAAAAGTTTTATACCACCTTGCATGAACCGCTCTTTTGGTTATCGTCGACCAAAAATACAAAAAAGGCCAAAGAATGGCTCAAAGTAATTGAATCAGATGGATATCCAGGCTTTGAATCGGATAAACCTCAAGCAGAAAAACTCCTTCATGTATTGTCCAACAGAAATACAATGGACAATTTTTTAAAGGAGAAGACCGATCGGCAAATCACTGAACTGGTTCTAAACTTTATCAAATACCTGCAGGAAAGTAAAGTCCATTTTGAATATGATGAAGTAAACATTCCGCGGGATTCGATATATATCTATCAATTGATATTTTCCAGCAATAAGGGGTCGGTTTCCAAGACAGTAACAACGCTCGAATGTAAAGATCAGGATTACATGGCATTAAAAAAATTCATGCACGATTCCATTCATGACAAGAATTCGTTCAAATACAAAGCAACAGCCCTTGCAATGAATTACCGGAAATACCTCTCAACCAATCATTTCCCGGAGTACATTATAGTCAACATTCCTGAAGCTGAGGCGGTCTATTATCAAAACAATTTGACCCCGCTCAAAATGCGCACCGTACCGGGCAAGAAAACCAATCCCACACCCACGATTTCATCCTATATCACAAGCATCGTGACCTTTCCCCATTGGAATGTGCCTTTTGATATTGCAGGAAAGGAAATTTTACCCAAAGTACAAAAGGATGAAAATTACCTGGAGCAACATAATTATGATGTGGTAGATGCCAAAGGCAATGTATTGGACGATTCAGAACTGAACTGGAAAGATTACAATGAAAAAAACTTTCCCTATTTCTTTCGTCAGTCTACCGGTTCGGACAATTCCCTGGGTGTGCTGAAATTCAACTTAGGGAATCCATTCAGTATTTTCCTTCATGCAACCAGCAATCCGGCTGCCTTCACAAAAGATTACCGGTTCCTGAGTCATGGATGCATTCGTCTGGAAAAACCCTTTGAACTTGCCGGTGCCATGCTCCGTGGCAAGCTGGATATCGAAGAATTAAAAAGTGGAAAGAAGGATACAGAATCAACTATTATTAAGTTACCCAATAAAGTTCCCGTCTTTATCATTTATAACCCGGTTACCGTGTCAGGCAAAAAAATCAGTTTTCTACCCGACGTGTACGGGTTAATTAAGTAACGACGATTTGCAGATATAGGTGTCGCTGGGGTTGTAAATAAACAAACACGTTCCATCCTTTATGGTCTCAATAATGGGTTTGTTCATATCAGGAGGAAGGGCCGGACAACCCAGACTTCTGCCTAGCCGACCGTATTTCTTAATAAATCCTTCAGTAGCATAATCCGCCGCATGGATAATAATGGCTCGCTTGGAGGCATTGTCATTGAATCCTTTCTCAACCCCCTGGATCATCAGGGCAAAGCCGGTATGCGAGCCGGTAATTGGATGCTCGGTAATATAAAAACCAAGGCTGCTTTTTAGAGAGCCTTCCACGTTGGAAAAAGAGTTGGCATACTCTCCCCCGGTATTTCTCCCGTGGGCTACATAGGTGTTGAAAAGCAGCTTGTTATTTTTCAGGTCGATAACATATAAACGCTTCTTATTGCTCGATTGGGAATAATCTGCAATGGTGACAATGTTTGGATTCTGCAACTGGTGATTGGTCTCAAGCCTTCTCAAACCTTTGACCGCAAGATCGAATATATTTCTGGACAGTCCTGTATCAGCCAGGTTTACAACAGTATAAGTATCAATTGCGATTGTTTTTTCTGTATCAAGTTCGGAACCTCGTGCATTGTTTACAGTAGGAAGCAGGAGGAATATTACGTAGATTAATATTTTTCTCATTCAGTAAAGGTATGATAAAAATTGAAAAACGATCATTGAACCCGATCCATGACAATCATCAAGAACGCAAATCTGTGAATTATGTAACTACTTAACGGATTTGTGTAAAGTTTATTATACCGTTGGCCGCAACTTTGCAGAGTCAATTATTCATCTGATGTCTTGAATTCCTCTGATGAATCTTTTACATCATCATTAATCACTAAATAAAGACAACATGAAAAAAGCATTCCAATCCATTACATTTTTATCTTTGATCATTGCCCTATCATTGACATCATGTGTGTCAGGTAAAAAGTTTAAGGCCTCGCAAGCCAGGGTCGACAAGCTGCAAAGAGACAGCACATTTACTCATAGTGAACTCACCAATTGCAACACTACAGTAAAAAGCCTTAATGCGGACAAATCATCGTTGCAGAATAAAAACTCATCCCTGACGGATGAAAATGCCTCGGTGTCCTCGGATTTGAAATCCCTCTCCAGCCAATCCAAAATGACCATTGCCGATCAGGCCAAACGGTTGAAAAATCTACAGGATATCATTCAATCTCAACAAGATGTAATGCTCAAGCTTAAAAACACCATATCGGCTGCATTGATGAATTATAAAGCAGATGAACTTTCCGTATATATCAAAGACGGCAACGTGTATGTTTCTCTCGCAGAAAAACTGTTGTTCAAATCAGGCAGCGATGTGGTCGATCCCAAGGGAAAAGAAGCCCTCAAATCGCTTGTCCAGGTACTTGGAAGTGCTCCCGACATTACTGTGATCATTGAAGGTCATACAGACAATGTTCCGATTAAAACCAATAACTTTAAAGACAACTGGGATTTAAGCACCTCAAGGGCTTCATCCATTGTACGTCTTATGACCACTGATTACGGGTTCGATTCCAATCGTATCACAGCTTCAGGTAAGGGCCAGTTTCACCCTGTTCAGTCCAATGAAACGGTAGAAGGCAGAGCCGGAAACCGCAGGACTGAAATCATCCTCTCTCCTGATTTAAAAGAACTTTACAAACAATTGTATCAATAAACCG
>DMFR01000363.1:0-6988 GCA_003450125.1 Prolixibacteraceae bacterium
ATTGTATCCATTAAATTGAGTAATTACCATGAAGTTTAAGTCCATCAATAACATGAAAAAATGGGGTCTTGCACTGATGTTTTCTGTTGCAGGATTTCTATCAATGGCCCAAAATAAAGCCAATACTGCCTATCCATTTGATCCGGCAACCCAACCTTTAAAAGGCAGCGATGCCGGTGAGATCATAGAAAGGCGTTTCTCTGATTCTAAGCTATATCCAGGAACCCAACGTACCTATTGGATTTATATTCCAAAGGCTTATGTACCAGAAAAGCCAGCTTGCCTGTATGTCTGTATGGATGGAATTCAGTACAATGCACCCACTGTTTTTGATCATTTAATTGCTTCTGGTGAAATGCCTATGACAATCGGTGTTTTTGTAGGTTCGGGACAAGTTGCCAATGATAAAAACCAACCATTGCGTTTTAACCGGAGCAATGAGTTCGATAAAACAGACGATACCTTTGTTCGTTTTCTGCTGGAAGAATTACTTCCTGATGCAGAGAAACAGATAACTAAAGATGGTCGTATTCTCCATTTTTCAAAAGAGGCCAATGATCGGGCAATTGCTGGTGCAAGCAGTGGCGCTATTTGTGCCTTTACAGCCGCATGGGAGCATCCGGATGCCTTTAGCCGTATCTTTAGCTCCATTGGCACTTATGTGGCCATGCGTGGCGGAAATGAGTATCCTGCATTGATCCGCAAAACGGAACCTAAACCTCTTCGGATCTATCTGGAAGATGGGAGTAACGATACCTGGAATCCTTTGTTTGGCAATTGGTATGAAGCAAACCTATTGATGGAGTCTGCTTTGAATTTTGCTGGCTATGAAGTTGCCCATACCTGGGGAAGGGGGGCGCATGATGGCATAGAGGCAACCAATATCTTCCCGGATGTTATGCGGTGGCTGTGGAAAGGCTGGCCTGCTAAAGTTCAGAAGGGCAGTTCTCTGAATGATCTGTTGACTTCAATATTGATCAAAGATTCAGAATGGAAAGAAGTCAATATGCATGATACTCCAGTTGGAAACTTATACTCAGATGAGGCGGGAAATCTTATTTTCCAAAATCAATTGGGAATGGTTAGTCAATTGGATTCAACCAATCAGACTAAATCCATTTTAAAACTGGCTTCCAATGAGCATCTCATTGGAACAAATGCCAATGAAATCTGCATTACTGATTCAAAAGGAACAATCACCTGCAAGGGTATAAAGAAAGATCGTGTGATAGCTAAAGGAATCCCAAATGCCAGAAATCTCCTGGCAACTTCTGAAAACAATCTTTATATTACACAGGCTATAGATGACAGTGAAAGTAAATTGTGGTTGATTAAATCAGATGGAAGTAAACGTATGATCAATCACCAGCCTCTTGGGGGAACTAACTTGGCCATCTATCCAAATCATCACCTTCTGATGCAGAGTGAACAGCATTCTCAATGGATCTATAGTTATATAGTCGACGAAGATGGTTCTGTAAAAGATGGCCAACGGTTTTACTGGTTGCACAATACGGATAATTTTAGTTGGACTGAAAATGGGAATATGACCTTTGACAGGAAAGGGAATATGTATGTCGCAAGTGTAATGGGAGTCCAGGTTTGTGACCAAAATGGACGTGTGCGGGCTATCCTTACTTTACCTGCAGGACCCATTTCTTCGCTGGTCTTTGGTGGAAAACATCATGATATGTTGTATGTTGTATCAGGTGGTAAACTTTACTGCCGTAAATTGAATGTTCAGGGAGCTGAACCTTGGATGTCGCCAATTGATCCCGATTCACAAGGAGCAGGTTAGAGTGAACTAAAGTGCCTAGAGTGAACTAAAGTGCCTAGAGTACTTTGGGCACTTCCAACTTTAGTTCACTTTAAGTACTTTAGTTCACTTTAAGTACTCTAGTTCACTTTTTATATTATCTGGCTGCCGTTTGACTGCCGAATACTCTTTTCAAAGTGTCAGTTACCCTTGCCATGGCATTGTGACGGATGTCTTTTTCACGATCTTCGATTTTCAGGAACAAGCCGTCTAATGCCTTTTGTAAAATGTAGTCTTCGAGTTTAAGGTCCACCGTTTTATAGCCTGCAAATTTTCCTACCGTTGAACTGGCAAATTTATTCCAGGTGGTGGTCAATTGATTCCATGATTGCTGGGTTGAAATGCCTGCTACCAGGTTTTTGTTCAACGATTCTCGTATTTTGGGACGATATAGTTCACCCAGTTGTTGTGATGTTTTCTGTTTAAAATAGGTAGTAGCAGCATTGTCTGGACCACGGAGAATCTGAAGGCCATCTGCAAAGGTCATTTCTCTCACACTGTTCACAAAAATAGGTTTTGCCCCTTTTGCTGCATCCTCTGCTGCGCGGTTGATGCGAACAATTACATCATCCACCAATTTCGAACCTCCGGGAAGCTTAGAAACGTTGTCCATAATTGTTTTTGCTTCAGGGGGAAGCAATATTTTAACGGCCTGATCTTTCAGATAACCATCTACTGCCGATAATCGGTGTATAGAACTATCGGCACCCACTAAGAGTGCATCTTTCAATCCTGCAATAATCTCTGCATTTGTTAATGGTAAATTCTGAGCCCCTACCTGTTTGGCCATCTGGGTCAATTCGGCACATGAATTCAGGACAAACAGGAAAATGAAGAAGATACTGGTTTTTAATGTTCGCATGGTTATAGAGTTAAAGGGTTGAATGGTTGTATGGTTAAATGGTTAGTCTTCAATCGTTAATCGTTAATTTTAAAATCTTATAATGGTTAAATGGATAGGTTTGTTAGTGTCTGCGAACTGGCCGTGCCTCTTCTTTTTTAGCAGAACCAAATAGCCCGTCTAGCAAATCCCGACGGTTTAAACGGGTTAGTTCACTTTTTATTTCTTGATGGTATTCACGTTGATACCAGAAAAAGTATTTGCGCTGGGCCAATTTCTCTTTCTGACTCTTAGCTGTAAAAACCTTTTCCATCGTATAGGGGTGATATCCTGTATAGTAGATCACCGTTGCCAAGGTCATGGGGGTAGGGGTAAAGTCCTGAATCTGCTCCAATTTGAAGTCCAGATTCTTGGTTTCCACTGCCAGGTTGGCCATATCCACATTTTCGCATCCAGGGTGACTAGAAATAAAGTAAGGAATAAGTTGCTGATTCAGACCCTCCTCTTTGTTGATCTCCTGAAACACCCTGTTCAGCTTGTGAAATAATTTAAATGAAGGCTTGCGCATCAGGTCCAATACCTGGTCTGAGGTATGTTCAGGAGCCACTTTTAGCCTTCCCGAGACATGGTGCTTAATGACTTCACGCAAGTATTCCATGTTGTTTTTATTGACCTTCTGATCGCTGGTTTCCTTCAGGATCATATCATAGCGGATTCCGCTTCCAATAAAGGCTTTCTTTACATCAGGATGCGAACGAACCTTTTTATACAAATCCAACATCGGCTTGTGGTCGATGTTCAGGTTTTTACATACATCCGGGTAGATGCAGGAGGGGCGCTTGCATTTGCGGCAAATTTCTTCATGAATACCCTTCATTTTGTACATGTTGGCTGAAGGACCTCCCAAGTCGGAAATATATCCCTTAAAGTCAGGCATCAGTACCAACTTGTCAACTTCCTTTAGTATAGATTCTTCCGAACGGCTGGCAATGAACTTACCCTGATGGGCAGAGATGGTGCAAAACGTACAGCCGCCAAAACATCCTCTATGAATGTTGACCGAATGGCGGATCATATTGTAGGCAGGAATTTCTTCCTTGTTTTTATACTTGGGGTGGGGAAGACGGGTAAACGGTAAGTCATAGAAACGGTCAATCTCCTTTTCCTCCAATGGCGGCCATGGTGGATTGATAATTACCTGCTGATTTCCAACACCCTGGGTAATGACATTTCCCTCAACTTTATTGGATTCTTCTTCGATATGCATGAAATTTTTGGCATACTTCTTTTTGTCTTCCAGACATTCTTCATAAGAGAATAAATCGATGCTGCTCCAGTCTTTGTTACTGACATAGTTTTCTTCCTTCGATACCAAAAAGGCAGTCTGGGGAATATTGGTCAGCTTTTTCGGATCAACACCTTTTTGAATGAGGCGAGTATACTCAAGAATTGACTTTTCCCCCATTCCATAAAAAAGCATATCGGCCCTGGAATCTACCAATATAGAGGGCTTCAGCCTGTCGCTCCAGTAATCGTAATGGGTAACCCTACGCAGGGATGCTTCAATTCCACCAATAACCAGGGGAACATCTGGAAACAAATCCTTTAGAATGTTACAATATACCGTTGTGGCATAATCTGGCCGCTGACCTGCTTTTCCTCCGGGAGTATAGGCATCATTCGAACGCTTGCGTTTATTGGCCGTGTAATGATTCACCATTGAATCCATATTTCCTGCAGTAACAGCGAAATACAGGTTAGGCTTGCCCAGCTTCTTGAAATCGCGTAAATCATCCTGCCAGTTGGGTTGAGGCACTATGGCAACTTTCAAACCTTCTGCTTCCAATATCCTGCCGATAACAGCTGCTCCAAAGGAAGGATGGTCTACGTATGCATCACCTGTGAAAAAAATGATATCTGGATTTTCCCATCCGCGTGCTTCAATCTCCTTTTTGGTTGTGGGCAACCATTTATTTATATCGTATTTTTGATAGAGTATGTTCAATTTTTTCTAATTTTAAATGCCAAATTAAGCTATTCCTTTGACAACTGATCAAATAAAATGTTCATTTTTAGGAATTCTTTTTTGAAATCAACAAAATACATTCCTCAAAACAAACGGATGTATTTTGCCAAATGTTGCTCTTTTAAGTTTGTAACTCATTATTTAAAACGCAATTATGGATCTATTCAAGCCTAAAGATCTGGTGAAAGCCAACCCGAAATTAAGCTTTCTTGGAGGTGAACATTTTGCCCGTTTTCTGATGCTTTTACTCAGGTTTAATAAACTGAATCATGTTTACAATCAGATTGGTGATAAAAAAGGACGCTTATTTGTAGATGAGCTGCTTAAGATTTTGACCATTCAATATTCATTCGATCCTGAAATTTTACTCAAGGCAGTGCCAAAATCAGGAGCCTGCATCATCGTTTCCAATCAACCCTTTGGTGGCCTTGAAGCCATCCTGCTGATTAAGATGCTGGGGGAACACCGTTCTGATGTGAAAATTGTTTCCACCCAATTGCTTCAAAAGATTGATCCGATCAGTGATTTTTTTCTTTCAGAGAATCCTTTTTCTAAAAAGACAGATAAAAAAGCAACCCTTCACGGACAGAAAATAGCTTCTGCACATCTTTCAGAAGGTGGAATTCTTTGCTTATTTCCTGCCGGTGATGTTTCTCAATTTGATGATTCAAGGGTGCTTTCTGATAATCAATGGCAGTTCAGTACCCTCAAATTCATTAAACAACAGAAAGTCCCTGTGGTACCTATTCACTTTCAAGGGAATAACAGCAGATTGTTTTACTTATTGGCCAGTATCAATTCTTCCTTGAGCCGGATGAAACTCCCCACAGAGATCCTGCATCCACAAAAGGACCCGGTCAAAATCAGGATAGGACACCCCATATCGGTTTCAGAACAAGATAAATTTACCGATATCTACCAATATGGTAGATTTTTACGTGCCAAGACCTATTGTTTAAGTTCAACGATTAAAGTCAAGAAATTCTTTACCTATTCACTTCGCCGTCAACGCAAAATTGAACCAGTAGCTGAACCAATTCCAGGCCAAATGATCCTTCAAGATATCAATGGTCTGTCATCTGACTATTTCTTATTTAAATTGAAGAATTACTCTGTTTACTGTGCTCCGTCAAAGCGAATACCGAATATTTTGCTTGAAATCGGACGCCTTCGCGAGATCACCTTCCGGCAGGTAGGAGAAGGAACCAACCGCAGCATTGATTTGGATGAATTTGATTTATATTATCACCAACTATTTATCTGGGATACCGAAACCGAAATGATCGTAGGAGCATACCGTATTGGTAAAGGGGCTGAAATTATCCATAAGTATGGCGTGCGTGGGTTTTATATTCAGAGCCTCTTTAAGATAAAAGATGACCTTCAAGAACTATTAAAGCAAACAATGGAATTGGGGCGCTCATTTATTATAAAAGAATACCAAAGAAAACCATTGCCATTGTTCCTGCTGTGGAAAGGCATCCTGTTCTTTGCATTGAAGAATCCCGAATACCGATATTTAGTCGGACCCGTGAGTATCAGTGACAATTATTCGGTGACCTCTAAGGAAATGATCATCAAATTTATCATGGCCCATCATTTCAATTGGGAACTTGCCCGAAGCATTACGCCCCGCAACTCCTACAAGTTCAAGACCGAGGATGAAAACCTGAATGTTCTGATGGGAACAATGGATGGCGATATCAATACCCTGGATAAATTCATCAATGATGTGGATGAAGTGAATTCAGGATTGCCTGTTCTTCTAAAAAAGTACATTAAGCTGAATGCAAAAATCATTGGCTTTAATGTCGATCCGAAATTCAATAACTGCCTCGATGGATTGATCTGCCTGGATTTATTCGATGTTCCCCAAAATACCGTTGAATCCCTTTCCAAAGAAGCCAACGACGGTTCTATCCTTCAACAATTCTATCACAAGAACAGATAATTGGGATTTTCTAGATTAAATTGAAGGTAATGTGTTTATATCCTTCCGGTATAACTTTATTTTTCTCAATTTGAAACCTATTCTAATTCTAAACAGAAGCTAAAGGAAGTCCAAGGTTGTTTAATTCTGATTGATGGCTCAAAAGAAAGGCACATTCCCTTATTTTTTTCCAAATTCCATCATACATTCCTGACCGTATTGAGTTGGTATCTCCTGCTACCTGAGAGGGGATTCAGTACATCTATCTGTACTGTTTCTGTACTGTTTCTGTACTAAATTAACCATTTTAGTACAGATAAAGTTCGCAAACAGTACTCATAGATGTACTCAATACCCTCTCAGGTAGCAGGAGAT